>NZ_JBVVOU010000014.1:0-187282 GCF_055807635.1 Bradyrhizobium sp. Kon56
CCAAGCTCGCCGGCGGTGTCCACCGTCTCGACGGCCAGCTCATGGTCGTCCTCGACGTCGATCGCGTCCTCGAGCTCGCGCCCGATATGATGGCGGCCTGATACGCCGGCACATCCGCCGACGTACCTGCAATTGGAAGTGCCCCCGCAAAAGGGGGGAAGCAGAGGTTCACATGCGAACTTGTCTCGTCGTTGATGATTCCAGCGTCATCCGCAAGGTTGCGCGCCGGATCCTGGAGGGCCTCGACTTCCAGATCCTCGAAGCCGAGGACGGTGAGAAGGCGCTGGAGGCCTGCAAGCGCGGCTTGCCCGATGCGGTGCTGCTGGACTGGAACATGCCGGTGATGGACGGCTATGAGTTCCTCGGCCATCTCCGGCGCATGCCCGGCGGCGACCAGCCCAAGGTGGTGTTCTGCACCACCGAGAACGACGTCGCGCATATCGCGCGCGCGCTGCACGCTGGCGCCAACGAGTACATCATGAAGCCCTTCGACAAGGACATCGTGACGGCGAAATTCCAGGAAGTCGGCCTTATCTGAGCGACCGCCCTGGAGGCTGAACGGCTCCTTCGGCGTTTGTTTTCAACTGACCGTTTCAGTCTGAGTTGGTGAGTAATGAGTGTTGCGTTCGCAGGTAATTCGACCCCGGGCTCGTCGCGGGAAGCCGGACCGTTGCGGGTGATGGTCGTCGATGACTCCGTCGTCATCCGCGGTCTGATCTCGCGCTGGATCGGCGCCGAGCACGACATGGAGGTCGCGGCCTCGCTGCGCACCGGGCTCGAGGCGGTCAACCAGATCGAACGCATCAATCCCGATGTTGCCGTGCTCGATATCGAAATGCCCGAGCTCGACGGCATCTCGGCGCTGCCGCAACTCCTGGCGAAGAAGCGCGATCTCGTCATCATCATGGCCTCGACGCTGACCCGCCGCAACGCGGAGATCAGCTTCAAGGCGTTGTCGCTCGGCGCCGCCGACTACATTCCGAAGCCGGAATCGACGCGCGAGGCTTCGGCTGCGGACATCTTTCATCACGACCTGATCCAGAAAATCCGCCACCTCGGCGCACGGCTGCGCCGCAAGGCCGCGGTTGCGAGCCCGCCGCTCGCGCCCGCAAGCCCGGCTCCGGCGACACGTGGGCCGGTTGTCGCGCGGCCTGCCGCGTCCGCGGCCGCTCCGGCCGTCCATGCGCCGTCGTCGTCCTCGGTGCTGTCCACGCGTCCGTTTTCGACCCAGGCCCCGAAGGTGCTGCTGATCGGCTCATCGACCGGCGGTCCTCAGGCGCTGATGGCGCTCGTCGCCGAGCTCGGTCCCGTGATCGACCGTGTCCCGGTGCTGATCACCCAGCACATGCCGCCGACCTTCACCACCATTCTCGCTGAGCATCTGGCACGCACGAGCCGGAAGCCGGCGGCGGAGGCGGTCGACGGCGAGCCGGTGAAGCCGGGCCGCATCTATCTTGCGCCGGGCGGCAAGCACATGCGCGTCGTGCGTAGCGGCGCCGACGTGGCGATCGCGCTCGACGACGGTCCCGCCGTCAATTTCTGCAAGCCCGCGGTCGATCCGCTGTTCACTTCCGCCATCGACATCTGGCATGGCGCCATCCTCTCCGTGATCCTGACGGGCATGGGCTCGGACGGCATGCGCGGCGGCAAGGACATCGTCGCCGCCGGCGGCAGCGTGATCGCGCAGGACGAAGCTTCCAGCGTGGTCTGGGGCATGCCGGGCGCAGCGGCCAATGCCGGCATCTGTGCGGCGATCCTGCCGCTCAACCAGATCGGCGCCCGGGTTAATCGCCTGTTCGCGGGAGACCGCTCGTGACGCCGGTTGACTACGACTATCTGCGCAAATTCCTGAAAGAGCGCTCCGGCCTCGATCTCTCCCCGGACAAGCAGTATCTGGTCGAGAGCCGGCTGCTGCCGCTGGCCCGCAAGGCGAGCCTCGCCGGGATTCCCGATCTCGTGCTGAAGATCAGGAATGGCGACGGACGGCTTGCGAGCGATGTGGTCGAAGCGATGACCACCAACGAGACTTTCTTCTACCGCGACAAGATCCCGTTCGATCACTTGCGCGAAACGATCCTGCCGGGACTGCTTCGAGCGCGCGCGGCGCGCAAGTCGCTGCGCATCTGGTCGGCGGCGTCGTCGACGGGACAGGAGCCGTATTCGATTGCGATGTGCGTGAAGGAGATGGGCGCAGCCTTCGCCGGCTGGCGCATCGAGGTCGTCGCTACCGATCTGTCGCAGGAGGTGCTGGAGAAATCCAAGGCCGGCGTCTACAGCCAGTTCGAGGTGCAGCGCGGCCTGCCGATCCAGCACCTGATGAAATACTTCACGCAAGCGGGCGAAGTCTGGCAGCTCAATGCCGACATTCGCGCGATGGTGCAGTTCCGCCAGCTCAATCTGTTGCAGGACTTCTCCCATCTCGGCACGTTCGACGTGATCTTCTGCCGCAATGTGCTGATCTATTTCGACCAGGACACCAAGGCCGTGATCTTCGAGCGCATGGCGAAGGTTTTGGAAGCCGACGGCACGCTGCTGTTGGGCGCCGCCGAATCCGTCGTCGGAATTACCGACGCGTTCCGCCCGATCGCCGATCGTCGTGGCCTCTATCAGCTCAATCCGACGCGCTCCGGGCGCCCGATGGGTGGATTGATGCCGCCGTCATTGAAGGTAGCAGCGGCGCGGTGAGATGCGTTCTTCCCCTCTCCCCTTGCGGAAGAGGGTGGCTCGCCGCGTAGCGGCGAGACGGGTGAGGGGTTCTATCCGCGAGCCCACCGACACTTGAACTCGCGGATAGAACCCCTCATCCGGCGCTTCGCGCCACCTTCTCCCACAAGGGGAGAAGGAATGAAGAGCGCACCTCACAAGATCGCATGCGGCAGAAACCGCGAGCCGTTGCCGGTGATCGGGCTTTCGTCCTCGCGGATCGACAGGCCGCAGGGTTCGTGATCCACCAGCCAGCTTCCGATCACGGGATAGAAGCCGGAAAAATTCGGCAGCGGCGCGAGCGCCTGCCGCACGAATCCTTCGGCGCCGTAGGGGCCTGCCTGCTCGTCGAGCGGCATTCCACCAGACACCAGCGTGACATTGGCCCCTTCGCGCGACAGCAGCGGCTTGCGCACATAGGAGCTGCCGAGCTCGGCTGCCCGCGGATCGTCCTCGAAGAACGCCGGTAGCAGATTGGGATGGTTCGGAAACATCTCCCAGAGCAGCGGCAGGATGCCCTTGTTGGAGAGCACCGCCTTCCACGGCGGTTCGATCCAGCGTGTCTGTGCATCCTTGAGCTTTGCGCTAAAGGCGTCGTGGAACATCCATTCCCAAGGATAGAGCTTGAAGGCGAGCGTGATGTCGCGGTCGCCGAGATCGACGAAGCCGCCGGTATCATTGCGCCAGCCGATCGCCTCGATGTCGAGCAGCGTGGTCGTCAGTCCCGCCTGGCGCGCGGTATCTTCGAGATAAGCGAGCGTGCCGGCGTCCTCCTCATTGCCCGTGGTGCCGGTGAGATGGACGTGGCGGCTAGCGGCAATCTGCTTCCAGGCTTCGATCAATCGTTCGTGGATGGAGTTGAACTGGTCGGCCCGCGACGGGATGATGCGCCGTTCGATCGCCTGTTCGAGCCAGGTCCATTGAAAGACCGCGGCTTCGAAAATTGAGGTCGGCGTATCCGCGTTGTATTCGAGCAGCTTTGCCGGTCCCTTGCCGTCGAATTTCAGATCGAGCCGGCCATAGAGGCTGCGGTCGTCTCGTGCCCAGCTCTCGGCGATCAGGCTCCAGAACGCCTCCGGTATCTTCAAGCGCTGCAGATGGCGCTCGTCGCCGATCACGCGGCCGGCGAGCTCCAGGCACATCGCGTCGATCTCGCCGGTCGGCGCCTCGATGCCACGCTCGATCTCGTCGAGCGTGAAGGCGTAATAGGCGCGCTCGTCCCAATAGCGCTCACCGTCGATGGTGTGGAAGGCGAAGCCGCATTGTTCGGCGGTCTGCCGCCAGTCGTCGCGCTCGGGGCAGACGATGCGTTACATGGGTCAGCCGCCGCCGGAGAAGCCATGGCCAAACGAGCCGAAGCCGCCGCGGCTCACGCCGCCGGAGCCTGAATCGGACGACGTTCCGGACGAGGAATGGCTCGAGGAGTCGCTGCTGAAGAAACTCGATCGCGACGAACTGCCGCCGCCGCTGGAGGAGCTGCGGCTGCTGCTGCACGAGGTGCTCGCTTGCACCGCCGGGTCCATGCCGGCAGGGGAGGGCTCGCAATTCTGCCGCGGCATCAGTGTGTAGGCGGTGGTGCCGACCGCGATCGTGCCCATCACCAGCAGCGCGACATGGCCGGAGCGCTTCACCGGCTGTTGTGCAGGCGGCGGTCCGGCCGCCGGCCGGCGCTTGCCGAACTCCTTTTTGGAGCGCTTGTCGGTCATGTCAGTAGATCATGCAGGCGGCGTTGAGCAGGCCTGCGGCGAGCGAGGACAGCCCGAGCCAGATGGCAGCTGCAAGTTCGCCGGCGGCAATCCGCGCCGACAGGTTCGGCACCGGCACTCTCACCAGGAAGAACACGACGATCTGGACGATCAGCGCGATCATCGCCCAGATCAGGCAGTCCAGCACATTGGCCGAATGCGCGATCGCGCTGACAAGCGGCGCCACGAAGCCGAGCAGGCTGAGGCCGAGTGCGATCGCCGCAGCCGGATCGTTGTCGCGGATCAGCTGGAATTCGTTATGCGTCGTGATGCGGGTGTAGACGAACAGGTACGCCACGATCGCGATCAGCCCGGTGCAGAAATAGACCAGGAAGGCGGGCAGGCCGGCCAGTGATTGCAGGATCATCGTTCCCCCATCGTGCAGCGACCATTCGTCGGCGGGGGAAGGATAGCGGTTCAACGGCGCAAGGACGATGAGGCCCCGTTCGCGTCCCCAAAAAACAAAACCCCGCCATTTGCGGCGGGGTCCAGGCTGGGAGGAGCAAGCCCCGAAGGGCTCGCGGGTAAAACCCAGGATCAGGCGGGGATGCGCTCTTCGACCTCGTGCGGCTCGCGCAGCACGTAGCCGCGGCCCCACACGGTCTCGATGAAGTTGCGGCCTTCGGAGGCATTGGCGAGCTTCTTGCGGAGCTTGCAGATGAAGACGTCGATGATCTTCAGCTCGGGCTCGTCCATGCCGCCATAGAGGTGGTTGAGGAACATTTCCTTGGTGAGGGTCGTGCCCTTGCGGAGCGAGAGCAGCTCCAGCATCTGGTATTCCTTGCCGGTCAGATGCACGCGCTGACCGCCGACTTCCACGGTCTTGGTGTCGAGGTTGACGACGAGGTCGCCGGTCTGGATCACCGACTGGGCATGGCCCTTGGAGCGGCGCACGATCGCGTGGATGCGGGCAACCAGCTCGTCCTTGTGGAAGGGCTTGGTCATGTAGTCGTCGGCGCCGACGCCGAGACCCTTGACCTTGTCCTCGATGCCGGCGAGGCCGGAGAGGATCAGAATGGGTGTCTTGATCTTGGAGACCCGAAGCTGCTTGAGCACGTCGTAGCCGGACATGTCGGGCAGGTTGAGGTCGAGAAGGATAATGTCGTAATCGTATAATTTACCGAGATCGACGCCTTCTTCCCCCAAATCGGTCGTGTAGACGTTGAAGCTCTCAGACTTCAACATCAGCTCGATCGACTGCGCGACGGCGCTGTCATCTTCAATCAGCAAAACGCGCATGCCAGTTCCCCATAGTCGCCGCTCCTGGGCGTCAGGTCGGCCGCATTCGCGGCACACAACAAAACGCCTTTGAACAACTGATTCGGATCCTGACAACAGATGGTTAACAAATTCTGATTCTGGAACGCAAGCCCTGTAGATGCAATTTTCGTCGAATCGCCCTAAGGTCTTGTGTGCGAAGCAGCTTTCGTTATCCGGTTGCGTTCAAGTTCCACTTTAAGAGACGGGCCTAACCGACTCCCGCGACTCAGCCTTCTTCTGAAGGGGAGCCACGCTCAGTCACAAAGACAGTGACGCAATGATTAACGATGCGGGTAAACACGAAGTTAAGCGCCGTTCAGAAATATGGCGAAACTTAAGGTTCTCGCCACGAAACCCCGGATTATGAAGGCGATCACCTCATGAAGGCCCTCTTGTGAAGGCTCTTGCCGAACAGATCGGCGACATTGACGGCATCAATATTTATGGCCGTGTGGTCGGCGTGCGCGGCCTGATGGTCGAGGTCGCCGGTCCGATCCATGCGATGTCGGTCGGCGCGCGGCTCGTGATCGAGACCGGCGGCAACCGTTCCATCCCCTGCGAGGTGATCGGCTTCTCCGGCAACAACGCCGTCGTGATGCCGTTCGCCGGTCTGGACGGCGTACAGCGCGGCTGCAAGGCCGTCATCGCCAATGCCGCAAATCAGGTGCGGCCTTGCGCGGCCTGGCTCGGCCGCGTCGTCAATGCGCTGGGGGAGCCGATCGACGGCAAGGGGCCGCTGCCGCAGGGCCCGGCGCCGATGCCGTACCGCAATTCGCCGCCGCCGGCGCACTCGCGCAAGCGCGTCGGCGCGCCGCTCGATCTCGGCGTGCGCGCGATGAACACCTTTCTGACCTGTTGCCGCGGCCAGCGCATGGGCATCTTCGCAGGCTCCGGCGTCGGCAAGTCGGTGCTGCTGTCGATGCTTGCGCGCAACGTCGATGCCGCCGTCAGCGTCATCGGGCTGATCGGCGAACGCGGCCGCGAGGTGCAGGAATTCTTGCAGGACGACCTTGGCGAGGAGGGCCTGGCCCGTTCCGTGGTCGTGGTCGCGACCTCCGACGAGCCGGCGCTGATGCGCCGCCAGGCCGCCTATCTGACGCTTGCGGTCGCCGAGTATCTTCGCGACGAGGAGCAGGACGTCCTCTGCCTGATGGATTCGGTGACGCGCTTTGCCATGGCCCAGCGCGAGATCGGCCTGTCCGCTGGCGAGCCGCCGACCGCCAAGGGCTACACGCCGACCGTGTTCACCGAGCTGCCGAAGCTTCTGGAGCGCGCCGGTCCGGGCCTCGGGGAGGGCGCCATCACCGCGATCTTCACGGTGCTGGTCGATGGCGATGACCATAACGAGCCGATTGCGGATGCCGTCCGCGGCATCCTCGACGGACACATCGTGATGCAGCGCTCGATCGCCGAGCGCGGCCGCTACCCCGCCATCAACATCCTCAAATCCATCTCCCGCACCATGCCGAAATCGGCCGACCCGCAGTTCTGGCCGACCATCCAGAAGGCGCGGGCGGTGATGGCGACCTATGCCGACATGGAAGAATTGATCCGTCTGGGCGCCTACCGCGCCGGCTCCAGCCCCGAGGTCGACGAGGCGATCCGCCTGCACGAGCCGCTGGAGGCCTTCCTGCGCCAGCGCAAGGATGAAAATGCATCGCTGGCGGACGGCTACCGCCAGTTGGCGCAAATCCTTGGTGATTTGGAAACGGAACGCTAACTTTGTCCCGTCATCATCCCATCCCACAGAGTAGTAGAGCCGGTCTTGGCCCCCGTCGGGCCTGTGGGGAGACCGGTGTTGTCCCACGTGCAGCCAAGGGACTTCTGGGGAGTACGAGTCGATGAAGTCACGTGATACACTCATCCGCCTGAAGAAATTTCAGGTCGACGAGAAGCGCCGCCGGGTCACCCAGATCGAGACCATGATCGCCGACTTCCAGCGGATGTCGACCGATCTTGAACGCGAGATCTCGACCGAGCAGGAGCGCGCCGGGATCAACGATCCCTCGCACTTCGCCTATCCGACCTACGCCAAGGCTGCCATCCAGCGTCGCGAGAACCTGACCCGCTCGGCCGACGAGCTGAAGGGCCAGCTCGACGAAGCCAAGGCTGCGCTGGCCGAAGCCTTCGAGGAGCTGAAGAAGGTCGAGCTCCTTGACGAGCGCGATCAGGCCCGCGAACGCGCCGAGGAAAACGCCCGCGAGCAGGCCGATCTCGACAGCATCGGCCTGATGCGTGCCCGCATGGGCGCCGTCGCCTGAGACGCTAGCCGCCAGACCTGCGAGAATTTGCAGAACCCGGACCCCAAGGTCCGGGTTTTCGCATGCCCTGTCCACAGTGTGGCGCCGCGCCCCCTTGGTGGTCGGCTTTGTCGCGCGCTATGGTGGCGGAGTGCCAGCGCCTGCGCGGAATGCGACGGGCCGCGCATTGGGGGGCTGAATGCTGACGCCAGCAGAGCTGGTCGGGCTGATTGGGGCGATGGCGCAGGGCGATCAGGCCGCGTTCGAGCGCCTCTACGTCGCCACGCGCGCGAAACTCTATGGCGTCGTGCTCCGTATCTTGCGCCGACAGGATCTCGCAGAGGAGGTCATTCAGGAGACCTACGTCAAGATCTGGAACAGCGCCGGCCAGTTCAATCCCGCTCTCGCGTCGCCGATCACATGGATGGCGTCGATCGCGCGCAACCGCGCCATCGACATCGTGCGCAAGAAGACGGAAGTCTCCATCGAGGAAGAGCCCCAGGCGATGGAAGTCGCAAGCGACAGCCCCGATCCGCTGGCGCGGAGGGAGATGACCGAGGAATTGAAGCGGCTGCTGGAATGTATCGGCCGGCTCGAGCCGGACCGTCAGAGGCTCGTGCTTCTCGCCTATTACAACGGCTGGAGCCGCGAGCAATTGGCGGAGAAATTCGCGGCGCCCGTCAACACGGTGAAGACGTGGCTTCGGCGCAGCATGATGGATATTCGCGAATGTCTCGGGCTATGAGATTCGGGCTACGGGAGCTCATACGGTGAGGGTGGGTCTGGACCGCAAGTGATGGCCTATACGGAGGACCATATCGCGCTCGCCGCGGAATATGCGCTCGGCACGCTCGACGCCGGCGAGCGCGCGCAGGTCGAGACAATGATGGCGGTGGACAAGGCGTTCGCCGATGTCGTGCAGGCGTGGGCATTCCGGCTCGGCGTCCTCAACCAGATGGTCGGCTCGATCGAGCCGCGTCCGATCGTGTGGGAGAACATCAGGTCCGAGCTCGCGCGGACGGGCTTTGCGCAGGATCCGCCAGCACTGCCGGACGCAGCGCCGCCGCCACCTGTGCCGGAATATTCCTCGCCCGAGACCGTGCCTCCGCAGGTGCCGTCGGAGAATATGCCGCCGGCGCCGCAGCCTCCTGAAGCGGAGCAGCCTGCCGCGGCGCGACTTGAGACCGATGCGATTCCCGACGTCGTGCCGATATTCATGCCGCAGGTCCACGCGCCGGACCCGGAGGTCGCGCGTGCGCCACCGCCGCCGGTTGCCGACAACAGCAACGTGATCCGGCTCGAGGGCCGCGTGAAGCGCTGGCGCACCATCGCATCCGCCGTCGGCGCGCTCGCGGCCGCGCTGCTCGTGACGCTGTCGCTTCAGATCTTCCTGCCCGACGCGCTGCCGGGCGGCTTGCGACCGGCACCGCGCATCCAGACCGTCGAGGTGAAGACACCGGCGCCGCTCCCGGCGTCGTCGCAATATGTCGCCCTGTTGCAGGGCCAGGGCGGAGGTCCCGCCTTCATCCTCACCATCGACGGCGCGACCAAGAACTTTACGGTGCGTAAAGTGGGCGCGACACCGGAGCCCGGCAAGAGTTTCGAGCTCTGGCTGATCTCCGACAAGCTGCCGCGTCCGCGTTCGCTCGGCGTGATCGGCGCCGGCGATTTCACCGCACGACCGGTGCTCGGCTCGTACGATGCCGACGTCGTCAACGGCGCGACCTACGCCGTCACGCTCGAGCAGGCGGGCGGTTCGCCCAACGGCCAGCCGACCTCGGCGCCGGTGTTTTCCGGCAAGCTGATCGAAACCGTGCCGCCGTCACAGCCGCAGGCGCCCGCGAAGAAGTAGGTTTCCATTGTCGTCCTGGCGAAAGCCAGGACCCATTGCCCCAAGAGCTTGTTGCAAGAGTGAGCGCTGGCAACACGGGTGAGCAACCACTCAATCTCGGGGTAATGGGTCCTGGATCGGCGCTCGCTCTGTTCGCTTGTCCAGGACGACACCGGGGGCATTGGACGCTTCAACATCGTGGTGGCAATGCCTGATCGGTTCTGTCGCCACGGTCCGTCCCGCCGTCGTCTTCCGACAAATTCCGCCGAATCCGCCCTCGATTTGAACCTCTCCGCGCTTCGCGGCGTCAAATGCCCGGATTTGCAGTCGGCGCCCCCCAATCATGGTGCCGGAGAGGGGCGAGAAATCAGATGGATGCAGCGAAAACGTCGGGCATCTTCATTCACCAATATGCGGGGCTGCCACACGGCCCGGCCTTCGAGCATTGGCGCGAGCGGACTTTCGGGGCCTGCGGCCTCGATATCGGGCCGAGCCGAGGCGATAGCATCGATTGCCGGCTCCAGGTCAGCGTGGTCGACAATATCGCGCTCGCCATTCCCGAAGGCGCCTCCGCGCAATATTCACGCACCCAGAGCCATCTTGCCGACGGCAGCGACGATCTCGTCCTGATCGCCGCGCATGCGGGCCTCGTCCGCGTCGGGCAGAACGGCCATGCCGTGGAGCTTGCGCCCGCGCAAATGGTGCTCGTCGACATGGGCATCACCGGCACCATCGGCCACACCGAGGAAGATCGCTTCACCACCATCCGCATGCCGCGCCGCGCGCTGCTCGAGATCAATCCGCGCGCCGAGGACAAGCTGTCGCAACTGCTCTCGGACGGCGCGCTCGCCGAGACGATCTTGCGCTACCACTCCCTTGCCGCCCATCATGCGCCGCATCTCGACGCCGTCGGCCAGCGCCTCACCGCGCAGCACATGGTCGATCTCGTCGGCCTCCTGCTCGGCACCGACGCCGAACATGCAAGTCTCGCGCGCGGGCGAGGTCATGCGGCGGCCCGTCTCGATCTCATGCGCGCCGACGTGATGGCTGCGCTTGGCCGCAACGATCTCTGCCTGTCCGAGATTGCCACGCGCTCCGGCTTGAGCCCGCGCCAGGCACAGCGTCTGTTCGAGCAGGCCGGAACGACCTTCACCGAGTTCGTGCTGGAACAGCGCCTGCTGCAGGCGCGCAAGCTGCTCAGTGATCCCCGCGCCAGGACCCGCAAGATCAGCGACATCGCGCATTCGTCAGGCTTCTCCGATCTGTCCTATTTCAACCGCGCCTTCCGCAAGCGCTTTGCCGCGACGCCGTCGGAACTGCGCGAGGCCTGAGCCGCGCCGAGAATTTGTGCGGCGCGCCGGTATCACCGCAGTTGGTCCATCCGGCAGGATGAGCTATATTTGTCTGCGCGGTCAGACCGCCTGATCGTTCGTCGCTTCGTCGTCGCTCTCTTGGGAAATGCAGTCAACGGACATGGCGCGTATCGTCGTGCTCGGCGCCGGGTTTGCAGGTCTGTGGGCGGCCATCGGTGCCGCACGCAAGCGCGAGGAGATCGGCGCGGCCGGCGGTGACATCGAGATTCGTGTCATCGATCGCAATCCCTATCACAACATCCGCGTCCGCAATTACGAGGCCGACCTCAGCGAGGTCGCGCTTCCGCTGCCGCAGCTGCTCGATCCGATCGGCGTCAGTCACGGGATCGGCGAGGTCGAAGCCATCGATCCGGTACGGCGCGAGATTTCGCTGGTGACGGATGGCGGCGACGAGACGCTGGCTTATGACCGGCTGGTGCTGGCGCTCGGCAGCGAAGTGATGCGTCCCGACATTCCCGGCCTTGCCGAGCATGCTTTCGATGTCGACACTTATGCAGCAGCGCTCCGCCTCGAGGATCATCTCAATTCGCTCGGACGCAGCGCGCCTTCGCCGGGGCGCTCGACGATCGTCGTGGTCGGCGCCGGCTTCACCGGTATCGAGGTCGCGGCCGAGATGCCCGACAGGCTGGCGCGCGCCGGCATTACCGGCAGCCGCCGCATCATCCTGGTCGATCCCAATCCGGTGGTGGGCGCCACGATCGGCGCGCATGCGCGTCCCGTCATCGCGACGGCGTTGGCCTCGCTAGACGTCGAGACGCGGCTCGGCGTGCGCGTCGTCTCCGTCGAGGCCGCCGGACTGCGTCTGAGCTCGGGCGAGTTCATTCCGACGCGGACGGTGATCTGGTGTGCCGGGATGCGCGCGAGCCCCTTGGCCGCAAGCTTTCCGGACGCACGCGATCGCCTCGGGCGTCTTCTGGTCGATCCCATGATGCGGGTTGCGGATGCCGGCGGCGTGTTCGCGGCCGGCGACGTCGCCTCGAGCGTGGTCGACGGCTTGCATCCGACCGTGATGTCCTGCCAGTTCGCGCGTCCGATGGGCCGCTTCGCCGGCCACAATGTGGTCGCCGATCTCGCGGGCCTGCCGATGCTGTCGCTGCGGATAGACTGGTACGTGACCGTGCTCGATCTCGGCGGCTGGGGCGCACTCTATACGGAAGGGTGGGACCGCGAAGTCCGCGCCACCGGCGCGGCCGCGAAGGCAACCAAGCAGACGATCAACCGCAAGCGCATCTATCCGCCGTTGTCGGGCAGCAAGGACGAGCTATTCGCTACGGCAGTCCCAACCGTGCAGGCGCCGCCGCCGACGTATGGGGCGCGGTAGTATCCGTGCCTGTTGCGGGATGACGGCGGTACGTTTTCCATCGTCATTGCGAGCGTAACGAAGCAATCCAGAATGTCTCTGCGGAGGGATTCTGGATTGCTTCGTCGCAAGAGCTCCTCGCAATGACGCAGCTGCACGCGCGTGCGCTCACGGTGACGACATACCCCAAACATGAGAAAGCGCCCGTGGGGGGCGGGCGCTTTCTGTAGTCGACTTGGGGTTGGGGTCGTCTACATATCCACGTGGCGACTTTGGGGGGCTGATAAAGAGCCGCGTGAATTCCTGAAACTCAAATCTCCTTAGCGAACGAGGGAAACGTTCGAGCTGGTGATAGCGATCGGCTTGCCCGCCTTCATGACGCGAGCGGTCTGGGTCAGGCCTTCATCTGAACTCGTACGCGCGGTGATCCCGAGACCCGCCACCGTGATGCCGGCAACGAGCGCGACAACCACGATCTTGAGGTGGGTCGAGCGATCTGCGCTGTAAATCGAGTGGTTCATGGAAGGCTCCTGCCGCCATCTACCCGAAGTAGTCGCCTGCGTGCTTGGGCAGGTTCATGCTTCCGGTGCCCAACAACCTAGTATTGGGGGGATTCGTTCCCAAGAGGCGATCACAAGGGCGTGACAGTACGTGAGAAGCCGCGATCAGAAACGACCCTTGATCGTGCAATTTAGCAATTATTTCAAAGCTGTAATGTGTCTGCCAAGCGCCTTGCCCGCCGTCGATCGGCAAGGCGCCAAAACCTGAAAAACCATTTGCCTGTGGCCAAAAAACACACGGCTTCTTAAGGCAAATCAGATGCTTCCGACCGTTTTCAACCTCGCCCTGGGGTGGATTTCAGCCTGCGACAGCACGGTCGTCTGGGCCCGGAACCGCTCGACCAGGGACCGCACGAAGGGACGAATTGCCGCAGAGGTGACCAGCACCGGGGCCTCGCCTTCACGCGCCGCGCGCTCGAAGGCGTCGCGCACGCCGGTCATGAACTCCGACAGCTTCGAGGGCTGCATCGCGAGGCTGCGCTCCTCGCCCTGGCCGATAATGGATTCGGCGAAGGCTTGTTCCCAACGGGCCGACAGCGCGATCAGCGGCAGGTAGCCGCTGTAAGAGGTGTTCTGCGCACAGATCTGCCGCGCCAGGCGGGCGCGGACGTGCTCGACCATGGTGGCCGGATTGCGCGAGAAGGCGAGCGAGTCGGCGATGCCTTCGAGGATGGTCGAGAGGTCGCGGATCGAGATGCGCTCGGCGAGCAGCAGCTGCAGCACGCGCTGGATGCCGGAGACGGTGACCTGTCCGGGCACGATGTCCTTGACCAGCTCGCCCTGCTCCTTCGGCAGCTCCTTGAGCAGCTTCTGCACCTCGCCATAGGAGAGCAGGTCCGACATGTTGGCCTTGAGCAGCTCGGTGAGGTGGGTCGAGAGCACGGTCGCGGCGTCGACGACGGTATAGCCCTTGAGCGAGGCCTCCTCCTTGAGGCTGGCATCGACCCAGGTCGCGGGCAGGCCGAAGGTCGGCTCGGTGGTGTGGATGCCGGGCACCTGCACCTGGCTGCCGCCGGGGTCCATGACCATGAACTGGTTCGGCCAGATCTTGCCGGTGCCGGCGTCGACCTCCTTGATCTTGATGATGTAGGTGTTGGCTTCGAGCTGGACGTTGTCGAGGATGCGCACGGCGGGCATCACAAAACCCATCTCGATCGCGAGCGAGCGGCGCAGCGCCTTGATCTGCTCGGTGAGGCGGTCGGTGCCGTCGGGGCCATTGACCAGCGGCAGCAGGGCATAGCCGAGCTCGATCTTGAGATCGTCGATCTTCAACGCCGCGGAGATCGGCTCCTCCGCCGCAGCGGAGCCGGCTGCGCCCGGCGTTCCCGGCGCAGGTGCGGTCTTCGCGACTTCCTCAGCCCTGGCAGTCGCCCGGTTGCGGTTGCGGGCGTGCCAGGCGAGCGCACCGGCGCCGGAGCCGAGCGCCAGGAAGGGAAGGGTCGGGATGCCCGGCAGGGCCGCCAGCACCAGCATGACCGCCGCGGACATCGCGAGCGCCTGCGGATATCCGGAGAACTGCTTCATCAACGCCTTGTCGGCGGCGCCGGACACGCCGGCCTTGGAGACGAGCAGGCCGGCCGCGGTCGAAACGATCAGCGCCGGCACCTGGGTGACGAGGCCGTCACCGACGGTCAGCAGCGTGTAGCTGCGGCCGGCATCGGCAAAGGACAGACCCTGCTGCGCCACGCCGATGATCATGCCGCCGACGACGTTGATGAAGACGATCAGGAGGCCGGCGATGGCATCGCCGCGGACGAATTTGGAGGCACCGTCCATGGCGCCGAAGAAGCCGCTCTCGTCCTCCAAATCCTTGCGCCGCTGCTTGGCGACCGTCTCGTCGATCAGGCCGGCGGAGAGGTCGGCGTCGATCGCCATCTGCTTGCCGGGCATGGCGTCGAGGTGGAAGCGTGCCGCGACTTCGGCGATACGGCCCGAACCCTTGGTGATGACGACGAAGTTGACGATGATCAGGATGGCGAAGACGATGATGCCGATGACGAAATTGCCGCCCATCACGAAGCTGCCGAAGGCTTCGATGACGTGACCGGCGGCATCCGTGCCCTCGTGCCCGTGCGACAGGATCAGGCGGGTCGAGGCCATGTTGAGCGACAGCCGCAGCATGGTCGAGATCAGCAGAACGGTCGGAAAAGCGGAGAATTCCAGCGGCGCCTGGATGAACAGCGACGTCATCAGGATCAGGATCGAGAGTGTGATCGAAATCGCCAGGAACAGGTCCAGCACGATCGCAGGCAGCGGAAGGATCAGCACCACCAGGATGGTGAGAACGCCGAGCGCGAGCGCGATATCGCCGCGCTTGAGGATGTTGCCGACTTCGGCAAGGGTCGGGAAACCGGCGTTCGTGCTGCCTACGCCCTGTCCTGCGGTGACGTCGACCATGGTAGCTGCCCCTCCGCGCGACTGCCGTCCGCGCGCCCCAAATGTCTGCGCGGCGGCCGAGGGGCCGCCGTTCCGAAAGTGAGGCACCGCACTGGCGTCCACGGGAACTCCCGTTCTACGCGGCTGACGACACTCGACTCCACTGGGCAATTCTTGCCGGGTGTATGGTTAGCAAAGGGTTAATAAAGGGTGCGGCATGGGGGCTGACCGGGGTATTTCGGCCGTCTGGCAGGCAAGCAGCCGTCATGCCCGGGCTTGTCCCGCCGAAGGCGTGGATGGCCGGGACAAGCCCGGCCATGACGTTGTGGAAGCGTCTGGAGCCGAAATCGGCGGACGGAGCAAGCAGCCCTACTTCGCCTTCTCCATCCGGGTCACCATGTACCCCGAAGCCGCCTCCTCGGCTTCGAAAGTCACCTTGTCGCCGACCTTCACCTGCTTGAGCACGGCCGGGTCCTTGACGCGGTAGACCATGGTCATGGGTTCATCCATGCCGAGGTTTTTCGCGGGCCCGTGCTTGAGCGTGATCTTGCCGGCGCCCTCGTCGATCTTCTTGACCTCGCCGCTGATCGCGGCGCCCTGGGCTGCCCGGGCACCTGTGGCAAGCCCGACGGCCAGCGCCAGCGCGGCGGCGATACGGATGATGCGGTTCATGGGAGCCTCCCTTGCGTTACTTCACGGTGACGTGGCCGACCATGCCATAGTCGCGGTGGTCGGGAATCAGGCAGGAAAATTCGAACGTGCCGGCCTTGCTGAACTTCCAGAGGATCTCGGCTGTCTTGCTCGGCGCGAGCCTGACCCCGTTGGGATCGTCATGCTCCATGTGCGGGTGCTTCTTCATCTCCACCGCATGCGCGAGATTCTCCTTTGTGGTGGCGAGCAGGAATTCATGGTCCTCCTTGCCGACGTTGCGCAGCACGAAGCGGATCTGCTCGCCGCGTTTGACCTCGATCCTGGCGGGTGCGTAGTCCATCTCGTTCAGCAGGATCTCGATGGTGCGCGCGGGCTTTTTGGAATCGCCGGGCTCGCCGGCCGAAAAGGTGCCGTGCCCGTGCTGGTCGTGGGCAAAGGCCGGCGCGGTGGAAAGCGCGGCCAGCGCGAGACCGAGCTTGATCGTCGGCTTCATTGGTAGCTCCAGTTGGTGGTGGTTCATCGAAACGCTCACATCTTCATGTTCTTCATCGGCGGTCCGCCTGGTTGTTGCCGCACGGGCTCCGGGGCCGGCGGCGTGACCTCGTAGGCGACGGTGCCCTGCGGGAATTGGTAGGGGCCGGGATCGCGGTAATCGTCGCGCGCGAGGCCCTCGCGGATCTTCATCACCGTGAACATGCCGCCCATTTCGATCGGGCCGAACTGACCGGTGCCGGTCATCATCGGCAGCGTGTTGTCGGGCGCGGGCATCTCCATGTTGCCCATCGCCATGCCGGTCGAGCCCATCGCCATGCCGTCAGGCGCGAGCTTGCCGACGGCTTTGGCGAGATCCTTGCGCGACACCCCGATCATGTTGCGCATGTCGTGTCCCATCGCATTCATGGTGTGATGCGACTTGTGGCAGTGGAACGCCCAGTCGCCGGGGTTGTCGGCGAGCACGTCGAACACCCTGACAGCGCCGACCGGTACGTCCGTCGTCGTCTCCGGATATTGCGCGCTCTCCGGAATCCAGCCGCCGTCGGTGCAGGTCACCGCAAAGCTGTGGCCGTGCAAATGGATCGGATGGTTGGTCATGCTGAGATTGCCGATGCGCACGCGCACCTTGTCGCCGAGCCTGACCGGCAGCGGATCGATGCCGGGAAACACCCGCGCATTCCAGGTCCACATGTTGAAGTCGGTCATCTCGTTGACCTTCGGCAGATAAGTGCCGGGATCGACGCGATAGGTGCTCATGACGAAGACGAAGTCGCGGTCCACGGCCCGAAAGCTCGGGTCGCGCGGATGCACGACGACCATGCCCATCATGCCCATCGCCATCTGCACCATCTCGTCCGAATGCGGATGGTACATGAAGGTCCCGCTCTTCCTCATCTCGAACTCGTAGACGAAGGTTTTTCCCGGCTGGATGTGCGGCTGGGTAAGTCCGCCGACACCGTCCATGCCGCTGGGAATGATCATGCCGTGCCAGTGCACGGTGGTGTATTCGGGCAGCCTGTTGGTCACGAAGATGCGGACCTTGTCGCCCTCGACGGCCTCGATCGTCGGGCCCGGTGACTGGCCGTTATAGCCCCACAAATTCACCTTCATGCCCTCGGCGAATTCGCGCACCACGGGCTCGGCAACGAGATGGAATTCCTTCCAGTCGCCGTTCATCCGGAACGGCAGCGACCAGCCGTTCAGCGTGACGACGGGTCGATAGTCCGGCCCGCTGACGGGGTGCAGCGGCGGCTGCATCACGACCTTGTCCATGTGCGGGGCTTCCGGAATCGAGGCGGCCTGGGCGCGGCCGCTGACGACGGATGCGCCGGCGAGCGCGGCGCTACCCAAAAATCCTCGGCGGGAAAACATGTTGGCCTCCATGTCAGTGACCGCCATCGGCAGGCGCTGCCGCGGCGAGAGTGGTTGAATTGTCGCCGTCAGCAGGCGCGCCGCCGCCATTGACGGCGGTCTGCAAGTCGGATTGGGCAAGGAAAAATCTTTGCCTGGCATCGATTGCACCGCGCAGCGACGCGAGCCGCTGCCGCGCCTCGGTGAGCAGCGCGAAGATATCGACCTGCATGCTGGAGAAGCGGAGCTGCATCTCCTCGGTGATGATTTTTCGCAAGGGGATGATCTCGCGCTGATAGTGGCTGGCGATGTCGTAGCCGGAGCGATAGACCCGATAAGCATCGCGCGCCTCGGAGCGTACATTCACGGCGCGTTCGGTCAGCCGGTTGAAGGCGAAATTGTAGGTCTCCGCCGCCTGCCGCACCCGCACTTCTCCGCCGTCGAAGATCGGGATCTGAAACTGCACGTCGAAGCCGCGCTCGCGGAACGGCGCGCCTTCCGGATCCCGGGTGCGGCGGGAGATGCCGGCGAGATCGAGCAGTGTCACGAAGCGCGTCGCCTCCGTGAGGTTCAGCGACTTTGCGAGCGCGCTCAGCTCGAGCCGCGCGATCTGCAGGTCGATGCGATGGGCGACCGCGTCGGCTTCGATCGACGGCAAAGCCTGCGGCCGGCGCGGCAGCGGCGGCAGTTGATTGGGCAGCCGGAAGTCGAGCCCGCCGTCCCACAGCCCCATCAGGCGCGCCAGCTTTTCGCGCGCGCTCGTCGCCGTCTGTCGCGCGGTGGCGAGCTCGGCGGTGGTTTCGGCGTAAAACACCTGTTCTCGGGCCTGATCGAGCTTGTTGATCGAGCCAGTTTCGCCGAGCTTGACCGCGAGCTGCGCGGTTGATTCCGCCGTCGCCTTCGCATCCGTCAGCAACGCCACCATCTCGTTGCCGCCAACGGCGCGCCAATAAGCGCGGCGGACATCGGCGGCAAGCCGCAACGTCGCCAGGCTTGCGCGCAATTGCGCCTGGCGGAAACGGTCGCGGGCGATTTCCGAGCGGAACGGCAGGGTGGCGAGCGCGAGGATGTCGCCGACAATTTGACGCTCGATTTCGCTGGCACCGTTGCCCGAGATCCGGGAGACCGAGAACACGGGATTGGGCGGCAGGCTCTGCTCGACGAGATCGGTCTCGGCCAGCGCCAGCTCGTTATAAGCGGCCTGAAGCCCCTTGTTGTTGAGCAGTGCGATCTGCACGGCGGTCTCGATGCTGAGTGTTTGCGACAGCAGCTGGCGAACGCGCGCGTCGACCGCGCCGGCTCCTTCGGTTGTTCGCACAAAGGCGACATCCTTGTTGATGGTCTGGCTCGTCAGTTCCGAGACGGCCTTCATGCCGCTGTCGGGCGAGAAGGCGGCGCAGCCTGCAAGTCCAAACGAGGTGAGACCGAGCAGGCTTAGCGCGAGACGATGTGTCATGGCGCGCTCCTACCGGTCTTGCTTGAGCTGCGGCGCGACGCTCTCGTTGCGCTCGCGCCATGGTGCCGGCGTCGCGGGCCGCAGGCTGGTGTAGGGCGCAATCGTCGAACGATAGCCGGCGCGCGCGATCTTGGCCGCGGGATCGGCAGGATCAGCGCCAGCGACTTGTATCGTTGCCGGCATGCAGCCGGACAACGCCAAGGCCGTCGCGGCCAGCAGCGGCCAATTGAATCGAAAGTGTCGTCCCCGCGCCGCGGATGCAGCGGCGGACTTCGCCCCGGAAAGCGTAAGCATGAGTCATCCCTGATCTGTCTGGAGACCACAGGTGCGCGCGCGCGGATGCGCGCTCGGCCTGACGTCGTCGCGCGTCAGATCAGGCGATCGGAGGGCGGTAGTGCAGGGGCGGCGCCGCGCTGTGCAGGCTGGCCACGATCTCGGGCGAGCAGGCGGAAACCGGCTGAAGCGACTTTGCGACGCTGGGCAGGTCGGCCGGCAGCGCGCTCACGCACATCATCGCGCAGCACGGTCCCGCCGTACCCTTGCCGCCGTGATGATGAGGGGTGGGGGGCGCGTCCTGCGCGGCGCCCTGATGATGCGCATGCGGCCTGGCGTGGTCATGCGAGGCGCCGTGATGCGTGTGGCCGGCCTGCATCTGGTGATGCACCGGCACGCGGTCGGCGAGAAGCGCGTCGTCGAGGCACGGTGCTGGAGCGCTACCCCAGGCGAGGCTTGCGGCCGGCGCGATCACGCAGAACAGATAGGCGAAGGCAATGAAGCGCCCCACCTTGATCCGCATCGATCGTGTCAATCGCAGCAACATTCCGCCGACATGCTCTCCGCGCCGCCGTGTTGCATGCGCTGATTTGCAAAATAATGACAAAACGCGCGTTCGCCAAGCTCCATCTTACCGCAGTGCACCGTGCATGCCCAATATCGCGCCACAATGGTTGACCCTGTGGTGATCCGCGGGCCATGGTCCCGCCCGTGCACGCACCAAATCAGTCAGGACAAACACCCGAAGCATTCACCCCTGATTCGCGTCAGGCCTGGATGCGCCTCGTCATTGCGCTTCTGATCGGCTCGATCGGCGGCGTCGGCATGTGGGCGATCGTCGTCATGATTCCCGCGGTGCAAGCCGAATTCTCCGCCACGCGCGGCGCGGTGTCGCTGGCTTTCACCCTGATGATGTTCGGTTTCGGGCTTGGCGGCGTCATCGCCGGCAGGATCACCGACCGCTTCGGCATCGTGGCGGCTATGGCGATCAGCATTGCCTTCCTCGGGGTCGCCAATGTGCTGGCGGGTCTGTCGACCCAGCTCTGGCAGTTCGTGGCGGCGTATTTCCTGATCGGGCTCGGCACGTCGGCGACCTTTGCGCCGCTGATGGCGGAGGCCTCGCACTGGTTCGAGCGCTATCGCGGCCTGGCCGTGACGATCGTCGCCAGCGGCAATTATGTCGCCGGCACGATGTGGCCGCCGCTCGTGAGCACGGGCATGCAGACGATCGGCTGGCGCTTCACTCATATCGGCATCGGCCTCGTCTGCGTCAGCCTGATGACCATCCTGGTGCTGGTCCTGCGCGCGCAGATGGGCGACGACAAGGTTCACGATCATGCCAATGCAGCGCCGCCGCGGGTCGACCTCAAGCTCTCGACCAACACGCTGACGGTGCTGCTCTCGATCGCCAGCATTTCCTGCTGCGTCGCCATGGCAATGCCGCAGGTGCATATCGTCGCCTATTGCGGCGATCTCGGATATGGCGTGGCGCGCGGCGCCGAGATGCTGTCGCTGATGATGGCCTGCGGCATCGTCAGCCGGATCGGCTCGGGCTACCTCGCCGACAAGATCGGCGGCATCCCCACACTGCTGATCGGTGCGGTGGCGCAAGGCTTCGCACTCGTGTTCTATCTGTTCTTCGACGGC
The DNA here is from genome assembly GCF_055807635.1 of Bradyrhizobium sp. Kon56. Classification (NCBI taxonomy): domain Bacteria; kingdom Pseudomonadati; phylum Pseudomonadota; class Alphaproteobacteria; order Hyphomicrobiales; family Nitrobacteraceae; genus Bradyrhizobium; species Bradyrhizobium sp. Kon56. The sequence continues at coordinate 21,261 of NZ_JBVVOU010000014.1, forward strand.
CTGACCTCGCTCTATTTGATCTCAGCGATGTTCGGCCTGTTCCAGGGCGGCATCGTGCCGAGCTATGCCATCATCGTACGCGAGGCGATGCCGGCGAGCGAGGCCGCAACCCGCGTCGGCATCGTGATCTTCGCGTCCGTGTTCGGCATGTCCTTCGGCGGCTGGGTCTCGGGCGTCATCTTCGACGCGACAGGTTCCTACGCCGCGGCGTTCGCCAACGGCGTGGCGTGGAACGCGCTCAATATCGGCATCGTCTTGACGCTGCTGATCCGCTCGCGGATCAATGCAGTCAGGACCGGTCCGGGTTTTGCGACCTAGACTGCCTGTCCCGCCTTCAGCAACGAACAACCCGTGATCTTGTAGCTGCCGTCCGGTTGCTGCTCCAGCGTGTAGAGCGCTTCCCAGGCCTCGCCATTGGCATCGATGATATGGACGTGCTGGGCAATCCGGCTGCCCTCGCTCTTGCTGCCGCCAAATTCAAAGCTCTTGTGCCGGTACACCGGCGGGTAGCCGTTTTGCACCATGGACATGAAGATGTCGGGCGTCGGGAAGATCTCCTGGATCGCAGGAGCGGCGTAGGAATAGGCCCCGCGCGCGTCGTCGCGGCCGAATGCCTGCTCCTGGGCGCGGATGATACTCTGTGCCGTCGCGACATCGTCGGCGCGCGCTGAGATGGGACCGAAGGCGACACTGAGAAAGACCAGCAAGGCGGCGATGCGCATGACAGGCTCCGCGTTGAAATCCCGGCGGCGCCGATCCTAGCACATCTCGCGGGCTATCGCTTCCGCTTTGCAGCCGGCTTCGCGGGCTTTGCGGCCGCGCGTACCCCGGCTTTCACGACAGGCTGCACCCGCAAACCGTCGACGAACACGTCGAGCATCCGCAGCACCGAGGATTGCCAGCCGGGCTGGTCGTGCATGTAGCACATGCCGAAGAACGCGCGCAGCAAGTCCTCGGGACTGATGTCCGCGCGCATCGCGCCGGCCGCGGCTGCGCGATCGAGCAGCGAGCCGATCGCCTTGGTCAGGCGCTCAAAGGAAAAGGCATGCAACTCCGACCCGCTCTGCACCGCGAGTGCCAGGGCTGCCACCATGCCCTTCTTGGTGGCAACGAATTCGACTCCTGAGCGCAGCCAGCGCCTGAGCGCGTCGACCGGGTCACTGGCGTTCTTCAACTGCTCGGCGAGCTCGCTGAGCTGCTCGACCTCGCGCCGGTACACCGCCTCGAACAAATCCTCGCGGGTCGGGAAATGCCGATAGAGCGTGCCGATGCCGACACCGGCGCGTTTTGCCACCGCCTCCAGGCTCGCCTCCGGACCACCCGCGTTGAACACGGCCTTGGCCGCCTCGAGCACGCGCTCGCGATTGCGCACGGCATCGGCGCGGGGCTTGCGGGTCCGGTCGGTGTGCTCGTCCATCCAGGCAATGTAGATCACGAATTGGTTAGATTGAACCCTTGTGGGGCTGCATCGCGTTGATGCGCACGGGCTTTTGACGAATTCCAAATATTTCCCGCCGGCCCTTGTTAAGCGGAGGCTACCTCCGTATCTTCGCTGAAGACGTTTGGCTCGGATCATGTTCGGGCGGCGCGGAATCGACGGCGGCCACGGCGGTGGCGCGCTGCGCGATCACTCATGTCTATTCCTGATCGGAGCCTTGTATGAACCTCTCCATCAGCCTCACCGTGAACGGTGCGCGGCGCGACTTCGTCCTCGACGATCCGCGCGTCACGCTGCTCGATCTCCTGCGTGAGCGCCTCCACCTGACCGGAACCAAGAAGGGATGCGACCGTGGCCAATGCGGCGCCTGCACCATTCTCGTCGACGGCAAGCGCATCAACTCCTGTCTCGCGCTGGCCATCAGTCATGACGGCGCCGACATTCTCACCATCGAGGGCGTGGCGCGCGGCGACCAGCTTCACCCCGTGCAGGCCGCTTTCATCGCCCATGACGGATTTCAGTGCGGCTTCTGCACGCCCGGCCAGATCATGAGCGCCATCGGCATGATGAGCGAGGCGCAGGCCGGCAACGATCCCGAGCGCATTCGCGAATGCATGAGCGGCAATCTGTGCCGCTGCGGCGCCTATGCCGGTATCGTCGATGCCGTGCTCGACGCGCAGGCCGGCATGGACGAATCCAATCAGAGGCGCTCCGCATGAAGCAATTTGATTACGTCAGGCCGGCCACGGTCGCCGAAGCCGTCGCGGCCGCGACGCAGCCGGGCGCGGTCTATCTCGCCGCCGGCACCAATCTGCTCGATCTGATGAAGGGCGGCGTCAGCCGTCCGGATCGTCTGGTCGACGTTACCCATCTCGACGGACTCGATCGGGTCGAGCGCCTTGCCGACGGTGGTATCCGCATCGGCGCACTGGTGAGCAACGCCGATCTTGCGCATGACGCAGACTTTGCCAAGGCCTATCCGGCCGTCGCCGAAGCGCTGCTCTCCGGCGCATCGGCGCAACTGCGCAATGCCGCGACCGCGGGCGGCAATCTACTGCAACGGACGCGCTGTGCCTATTTCTACGACACCGCAAGTCGCTGCAATAAGCGCGAGGCCGGCAGCGGCTGCGACGCTCGCGACGGCGAGAACCGCACCCACGCCGTGCTCGGCTGGAGCGAAAACTGCATCGCCACGCATCCGTCCGACTTCTGCGTGCCGCTGGTTGCGCTCGACGCCATCGTCGAGATTGAGGGCAGGAACGGGCGGCGCGAGATCGCGCTCGACGAATTGCATCGCCTGCCCGGCGATACGCCCGAGCGTGAATCGGCGCTCGAACCGGGTGATCTCATCGTCGCGGTGCGCCTGCCGCCTGCGGCGCGGGGCTTTGCCGCGCATGCGCGCTATCTTAAGGTCCGCGATCGAACGTCCTACGCGTTTGCCGTCGTCTCGGCTGCGGCTGCGCTGCGGATCGAGAACGACAAGATCGTGGAGGCGCGGCTTGCGCTCGGCGGCGTCGCGGCAAAGCCCTGGCGCGCCCGCGCTGGAGAGGACGTGCTCAGGAACGTCGCGCCCACGGTGGACGCTTTCCAGGAAGCCGCCTCGCGCGCGCTCGCCGACGCAAGACCGTCGGGCGACAACGCCTTCAAGATCGAGCTCGCGCGCCGGATTGTCGTGCGCGCGCTGAGCCTCGCCGCCGCCGGTACGCCCGTGCGCATCCCCGCGCTGCCGGCCTCTCCCTTTGCCTCGACGTCCGGAGCCATTCATGCCCGAGCTTAATCTCACCAGCGCACCCGCCCATCTGCGCCATGGCTCGAACATCGGCCAGCCGCTGACCCGCCGCGACGGCGTCCTCAAGGTCAAGGGCCAGGCAACCTACGCCGCCGACAATCATCCGCCCGGCATGCTGTTTGCGGTGATGGCCGTCGCCAGCATTTCGCGCGGCCGCGTGACTTCGCTCGATGTCGCCGCTGCCAAGCGCCACCCCGGCGTCGTCGATGTCATGACGCCAGACCACAAGCCTGGGCTCGCGATCGATCCCGAGATCAAGACCAACCCCTTCGTGTTCCGGATGGAGGTGTTGCAGAGCAATGAGGTCCGCTACGCCAACCAGCCGATCGCCGTCGTGATCGCCGAGACGCTGGAGGCTGCGACGGAAGGCGCGGCGCTGCTGGCGCCGCGCTACGAGACGCTGCCCGCGCTCATCGGCCTCGATGCGGGTGAAAGCTTCGTGCCGCCGGTCGTCGGTGTCGGCAACCCCACGGAAAATCACCGCGGCGATGTCGAGGCGGGGCTTGCCTCCGCCGACAAGCGGATCGACGCGATCTACGAAACGCCGCCGCAATATCACAACGCAATGGAGCCGCATGCGATCGTGGCTGCCTGGAACGGCGACAGTCTGCACATCGACATGCCGACCCAGGGTCTCATGCTGTCGCTGGCGCGCGTTGCCGAATTGTTCGGCATCGCACACGACAAGATCCACATCCGCAGCCCGTTCCTCGGCGGCGGGTTCGGCTCGAAGGGGCTCATGGCCGGCCCTCCGGTGCTCGGCATTATGGCGGCAAAGCTCGTCGGCAAACCGGTCAAGCTGGTGCTGCGCCGTGAGCAGATGTACGGCCCGGTCGGCCATCGCGCGCCGACGCGGCAGCGGCTGCGCATCGGCACAGATGGCGAGGGGCGCCTGACCGCGCTCGATCACCATGCGAGGACCGTGTCGAGCACGTTCGACGATTTCTACGAACCCGCGGCTGATGCCTCGCACACGCTCTATGCGGCGCCCGCGATCCGCACCTCGCATGATGCCGTGCGCGTCAACACCGGCACGCCGTTGTTCATGCGCGCGCCCGGCGAGGCCACCGGCTCGATCGCGCTAGAGAGCGCGATCGACGAGATGGCGTGGGCTTGCGGCATCGATCCGCTCGCCTTTCGTCTGAAGAACTATGCCGAGGTTGAGCCCATCACCGGCAAGCCGTTCTCGTCCAAGGCATTGCGCGCCTGCTACGAGCAGGGAGCGGCGCGCTTCGGCTGGGCGAAGCGATCGCTCCAGCCGCGGCAGATGCGCGACGACGATGGCCTTCTGGTCGGCTGGGGCATGGGCACCGCGACGTTCCCGGCGCTGATGTTCCAGGCCGAGGCACGCGCAGTGCTTCGCCGCGACGGCTCCGGCGCCATGGAAATCGGCGCGCATGACATGGGGCAGGGCGCCTGGACGGCGCTGGCGCAGATTGCGGCCGACGAACTGGGGCTTGATATCGACCGCGTCGAGTTCAAGGCGGGTTCATCCGACCTGCCCGATGCCGGCATCGCCGGCGGCTCGGCACACACGGCAACCGCGGGTGCCGCGATCCACAGCGCAGGCGCCGCCGTGATTGCAAAACTCGCCGATCTCGCCACCAACGATGAGCGCTCGCCGCTGTTTGGCGCCGGCAATGCCGGGGTGATCGCGCGCGATGGCAGGTTGATCCGGCGCGACGACGAGAGCCGCGGCGAAAGCTACGCCGAGATTCTCGCGCGCGCAGGCGTGGCCGAGGTCGAGGCGCGTGGCACCGGCGCGCCGAATCCGGCGGCAATGGAGGAGTATGCGATGCATGCCCATGGCGCGGTGTTCGCGGAGGTGAAGGTCGATCCCGAGCTCGGCCAGGTCCGCGTCACCCGCATGGTCGGCGCTTTCGCCGCGGGACGCATCGTCAACCCGCGTATGGTGCAGAGCCAGCTGTTCGGTGGCATGATCTGGGGCCTGTCCTTCGCGTTGCACGAGGAAGCCATCACCGACCGCCGCACGGGCCGGATCATGAACGCCAATCTCGGCGAGTACCATATCCCGGTGAATGCCGACGTGCCGCCGCTCGACGTGATCACGGTCGATGAGCACGACCCGCACGTGAACGCGCTCGGTATCAAGGGTGTCGGCGAGATCGGCATCACCGGCAGTGCGGGCGCGGTTGCCAACGCGGTGTGGCATGCGACGGGCGTCCGTGTCCGCCGTTTCCCGATCCGGATCGAGGAGTTGCTGACGTAGCCTTTAAGCAGCGGCGGGCGAGGCCGTCTCGCTCTCCGCCTGCTAGTGCAGCTTCTTGCGAAGAGCCTTGAGCGCTTCTCGCTGCGACTCGATGTAGTTCGCGATGGCCTTGCGCAGCTCCTCCGAATGGAGCTTGTCGTTGTCGCGCTGCACTTCATCGAGTGCGGCCTCTGCATTTGCGAGCGTGATCTTCATAGCGAGCCCTGTTACGAAGCGGCTCCGGAAAGCGGAGGCTGCTTGGCTATGGCTCGAAATATATAGAGGATCAGGCTGCGGAAATTGAGATGGCTCAAGCTCCGTAAGATACCGGTGGCTCCGTAGGATCGCGGATAACTTCAAAATGTCGGCGGTGTGCAGGCCGAGATCACCTCGCACGGCTTGCCGCCGACGCAGCGGAAGCGATGCGGACGCCGGCTCTCGAAGTAATAGGCATCGCCCGGATTGAGGATGCGGCGCTCGTCCTCGACGGTGACTTCGAGCTTTCCCGAGATCACGATGCCGCCTTCCTCGCCGTCATGGACGAGGTGAACGCGCCCGGTGTCGCTGCCGGGCTCGTAGCGCTCCTTCAGAATCTGCAGGCTGCGACCGAACAGATTGTCGCCGATCTGCCGATAGGAGATCGGCTTCTTGCCGACCTCGGTCAGCTCTTCGCCGCGGTAAAATATCTTGCGCCGGCTCTCCGGCTCCAGCGCGAAGAATTCGGCGAGCCCCATCGGAATGCCGTCGAGGATGCGCTTGAGGGCGCCGACCGACGGGTTCATCTGGTTGGATTCGATCAGCGAGATCGTCGAATTGGTGACGCCGGCGCGCTTGGCGAGTTCGCGCTGCGACAGCTTCTGGCGCGCCCGGATGAATCGCAGCCGTCCACCGATATCGACGCTCATGTCCCTGTCCCGTGTTGCAGGTGTTGCGGATCGCGCAAATATGGACCGGCAGCCCCAGTTAAATCAATGGCTTGCAGCCTCTCAGAAAAGGACTTGTTGCGCTTTTCAAGCCGTGCCTCTGGTAGCAGGTCAGCAAAGGAGCGTGGCCCGTGACCCTTCATCAGATTCCGAACACCATCAAGACCGACTCGTTCTGGATGCCGTTCACGGCCAACCGGCAATTCAAGAAGGCGCCGCGCCTGTTCTCCTCGGCCGAGGGCATGCACTACACCACCGTCGACGGCCGCAAGGTGATCGACGCCTCCGCCGGCCTCTGGTGCGTCAATGCCGGCCACGGCCGCAAGCAGATCGCCGCCGCCGTCGAGCGCCAGCTGATGACGCTGGATTTCGCACCGTCGTTCCAGATGGGCCATCCGCTGGCATTCGACTTCGCCGAGCGTCTGGCCGAGATCGCGCCGAAGGGCCTCGATCGCATCTTCTTCACCAATTCCGGCTCCGAGTCGGTCGACACCGCGCTGAAGATCGCGCTCGCCTATCACCGCGCCAACGGCCAGGCGAGCCGCACCCGTCTGATCGGCCGCGAGCGCGGCTATCACGGCGTCGGCTTCGGCGGCACCTCGGTCGGCGGCATGGTCGCCAACCGCCGCGCCTTCGCGACCCTGCTGCCGGGCGTCGACCACATCCGTCACACCCACGATCTCACCCGCAACGCCTTCGCCAAGGATCAGCCCGAGCATGGCGCCGAGCTCGCCGATGATCTCGAGCGGTTGGTGGCCCTGCATGGCGCCGAGACCATCGCCGCCGTCATCGTCGAGCCAGTGCCCGGATCGACCGCGGTGTTGCCGCCGCCGAAGGGCTATCTCCAGCGCCTGCGCGACATCTGCGATAAGCACGGTATTCTCCTGATCTTCGACGAGGTCATCACCGGCTTCGGCCGCCTCGGCACGCCGTTCGCCGCCAACTTCTTCGGCGTCACGCCTGACATGATGACGACGGCCAAGGGCATCACCAACGGCACCGTTCCCTGCGGCGCCGTGTTTGCGAGCCGCAAGGTTCACGACGGCCTGATGGTCGGCCCGGAGAACGCGATGGAGCTGTTCCACGGCTACACCTATTCGGCGCACCCGGTCGCCTGCGCCGCGGGCATCGCGACGCTCGACATCTACAAGGATGAAGGCCTGCTGACGCGCGGTGCTTCGATCTCTGAATACTGGCGCGACGCGCTGCATTCGCTGAAGGGCCTGCCCAACGTCGTCGATATCCGCAATTGCGGCCTGATGGGCGCGGTCGAGCTGTCGCCGCGTGACGGCACCGTCGGCGTGCGTGGCTACGACGTCATGGTCGACTGCTTCAATCGCGGGCTGTACTTCCGCATGAGCGGCGATAGCTTTGCGCTGTCGCCTCCGCTCATCGTCGAGAAGAGCCACATCGACGATATCGTGTCGATCCTCGGCGATGCCATCAAGCGGGTGGCCTGATAATTGCTCTCGCCGTTGCCGAGTTCCTCTTGCAGCGGCGAGCGTGATGCCGCGGGAGTTTGACCAAGCGTGAAAGTTCTGATCCTCGGCAGCGGTGTCATCGGTGTCACCTCTGCCTACTACCTCGCGCGTGCCGGCCATGAGGTGACGGTTGTCGACCGTCAGCCCGAACCGGCGCTCGAGACCTCCTTTGCCAATGCCGGCGAAGTGTCGCCCGGCTATTCCTCGCCCTGGGCCGGTCCCGGCGTCCCGGTGAAGGCGGTCAAATGGCTGCTGATGAAGCACGGCCCGCTGGTGATCCGGCCGAAGCTCGATCCCGTGATGTGGGTCTGGCTGCTCAAGATGCTGCGCAACTGCACCAGCGAACGCTACGCGATCAACAAGAGCCGGATGATTCCGATCGCGGAATACAGCCGCGATTGCCTGCGCGACCTGCGCCGCGACATCGGCATCCAGTATGACGAGCGCTCGCAGGGCACGCTGCAGCTGTTTCGCTACCAGGCCCAGCTCGACGGCACCGGTGAGGACATCGCCGTGCTCAAGCAATACGGCGTGCCGTTCGAGGTGTTGAGCCGCGAGGGCTGCATCGCGGCCGAGCCGGCTCTGGCGGGCGTGAAAGAGAAGGTCGCGGGCGGACTACGCTTGCCGCAGGACGAGACCGGCGACTGCCACATGTTCACGCAGGCACTGGCCAAGCATGCCGAAGCGCTCGGCGTGCGCTTCATGTTCAATACCGGCATCGACCGCATCGTCACCGACGGGGCGCGCGTCAGCGGCGTCGCGACCAGCGCTGGGATGTTGCAGGCAGACGCTTACGTGCTCGCGCTCGGAAGCTGGTCGTCGCGGCTGGTCGCGCCGCTCGATATTTCGCTGCCAGTCTATCCCGTGAAGGGTTATTCGATCACGGTACCGATCAAGGACGCTTCCGGCGCGCCGGAATCGACGGTGATGGACGAGAGCTATAAAGTCGCCATCACGCGCCTCGGCAATCGCATCCGCGTCGGCGGCACCGCCGAAATCTCCGGCTTCTCGAGCCAGCTCTATGGTGCGCGGCGCGCCACGCTCGATCACTCGCTGACCGATCTGTTCCCGCGAGGCGGCGATCTCTCCAAGGCGACGTTCTGGAGCGGCCTGCGCCCGATGACGCCGGACGGCCCGCCCGTGATCGGCCCGACGCAATACGCCAACCTTCACCTCAACACCGGCCATGGCACGCTAGGCTGGACCATGTCCTGCGGCTCCGGCCGCGTGCTCGCCGACATGCTGTCAGGCAAAAAGCCGGACATTGATGTGAGTGCGCTGACAGTGGACCGGTACAAGTACCGGTTTGGCTAAGACTCTATCCTCCCGTCATTGCGAGGAGCTCTCGCGACGAAGCAATCCAGAGTGTCTCTGCGGTGAGAATGTGGATTGCTTCGCTTCGCTGGCAATGACGGCTGCGCTACGCCGTCCCCGTCACGCAATTCACCCACAGCACCACCGCCTTCGCGTCATTGGCTGGATTTGAAAACCGGTGCGGCCGACGGCTTGCAAACCGAAAACTGTCGCCCGTCTTCAGCGACCACGTCTCGCTGTCCACCGTCAGCATCATCTCGCCTTCGAGAACGAGGCCGGCTTCCTCGCCGTCATGGGTGTAGAGCTCGTCACCGGTGGAGCCGCCCGGCTCCAGATGCACCAGGAACAGGTTGAGCCGGTTGTCGGGGCTGGCGGGGCTCAGCAACTGCTTGGACACGCCGGTGCGCCAGAGCTTCAGCTCGGGCCGCTGCAGTCCGCGCGTGACCACCTGATCTGGTGCACCGTCGGCGTTCGGGCTGGCGCCGAACAGCGCGGCGATGCCGACGCCGAGCACGTCGGCGAGCGTGGCCAGCACGCGCAGCGACGGCGACGACAGTCCGCGCTCGATCTGGCTGAGGAAACCGATCGACAGCTCCGTGCGCGAGGCAACCGTCTCGAGCGAGAATTGCCTGATGCGCCTGAGATCGCGGATGCGGCGGCCGACCGCAACATCCATCGCCGGCTCGGCCGCTTTGGCGATAGCCCGGGCGGAGGCTTTCACCTTCACCTTCTTCACCGGCTTTGCGGCGGCCGGCCTGTGCATTCTCTTGCCACCGCTCACGTCAAACCGCTTCCTTCATGTGCATGAAAACCACTTGCATCGGCCGCAGAAGTGTGACCAAATTTTCATATTGGTGAAAATAGGCCGAAACGGCTTTGCCCGCAACGTCTGCGATGACGAGGTTTGCGAGCGCCGCCATCGGTCGGGCCCAAGGGGGATGCGATGAAGCGTTTTGGTCTGGCCGCGCTCGCGGCACTCGCGATTGCCGCAGCAGCGCCGGCCTCGGCGCAGCAAGTGCTGAAGGTCGGCTCGACGCCGACAGGCATTCCCTTCACCTTCCTCGACACCAAGACCAATAGCATCCAGGGCATCATGGTCGATCTCGTCACTGAAGTGGGCAAGGATGCCGGCTTCAACGTGCAGATCGAGCCGATGCAGTTCTCGGCCCTGATCCCGTCGCTGACATCAAGCAAGATCGACATCATCGCGGCCGCGATGTTCATCACAGCGCCGCGCAAGGAGGTCGTCGACTTCTCCGACCCGATCTACACCTATGGCGAAGGCCTCGTGGTCCCCAAGAGCGACACCAAGGCCTACGCCACCCAGGACGATCTGAAGGGCGAGACGGTCGGCGCTCAGGTCGGCACCGCCTTCGTCGACGCGCTGAAGAAGTCCGGCCTGTTCGCCGATGTCAAGGCCTACGACACCATCCCCGACATCCTGCGCGACGTGAACACCGGCCGCCTCAAGGCCGGTTACGCCGACTATCCGATCCTCGCCTACAATCTGAAGCAGGGCGGCTTCCCCGAGGTGCGCCTGGTCGATGGCTACAAGCCCGTCACCGTCGGTTCGGTGGGCATCGGCGTGCGCAAGGGCGAGGCCGCGCTGCTCGGCAAGATCAACGCTTCGCTCGCCAAGCTGAAGGCCAACGGCACCATCGACAAGATCCTCGATAAATGGGGTCTGAAGGCACAGGGTTGATCGGCAGAGGCCATCGATGAAAGCTGATCGATGAAAGGCTTCTGGCACGACGCGGCCGAATTCTTCCCGATCCTGATGAGCGGCGTCGCGCTGACGATCGTCGTCACCATCGGCTCGCTGCTGCTTTCGACGGTTCTTGGCCTCGTCTGGGCGATGATGCGGGTCTCCGGCATCCGCGTCCTGTCGCTGCTCAGCGCCAGCCTGATCAACGTGATCCGCGGCATTCCGATCATCGTGCTGTTGTTCTACCTCTATTTCGTGATGCCCGATCTCGGCGTTACCCTGTCCGCGTTGCAGGCCGCGATCCTCGGGCTCGGCATCGCCTACTCGGCCTATCAGGCGGAGAATTTCCGCGCCGGCATCGAGGCCATCGACAAAGGGCAGATCGAGGCGGCGCAATCGATCGGCATGGGCTGGTGGCTGACCATGCGCCGGGTCGTGCTGCCGCAGGCGGTGCGGATCGTGCTGCCGCCCTACGGCAACGTCATGATCATGATGCTGAAGGATTCCTCGCAGGCCTCGACCATCACGGTCGCCGAGCTTGCCCTTCAGGGCAAGCTGATCGCGTCCTCGACTTTCAAGAATACCAACGTGTTCACGCTGGTCGCGCTGATGTATCTCACCATGAGCATTCCGCTGATCCTGCTGGTCCGTCACTTCGAGAAGCGGGCCGGCAAGAAATGATCGAGCTGACCGACGTCCACAAGAGCTTTGGCGAGAACGAGGTACTCAAGGGCATCACGGCGTCCGTGCAGAAAGGCGAGGTGGTCTGCATCGTCGGCCCCTCCGGCTCCGGCAAGTCCACCATCTTGCGCTGTATCAACGGTCTCGAAAGCTACGACCGCGGCGAGATCAGCGTCGAGGGATTGAAGGTCGACCGCGACGCGCCGTCGATCGTGAAAGTCCGCACCCAGGTCTCGATGGTGTTCCAGCGCTTCAATCTGTTTCCGCACCGGACGGTGCTGGAGAACGTGGTTGAAGGTCCGCTCTATGTGAAGCAGGAGCCACGCGCTGCCGCATTCGAGCGTGGCCGCGCGCTGCTCGCCCAGGTGGGCCTTGCCGAGAAAGCCAACGAGCATCCGCCCCAGCTCTCCGGCGGCCAGCAGCAGCGCGTCGCGATCGCACGGGCGCTGGCGATGCAGCCCAAGGCCATCCTGTTCGACGAACCGACCTCGGCGCTCGATCCTGAATTGGTCGGCGACGTTCTCGGCGTGATGCGCAAGCTCGCCGACGACGGCATGACCATGGTCGTCGTCACCCATGAGATGGGCTTTGCCCGCGACGTCGCCGACCGCGTGCTGTTCATCGACGGCGGCGTCATCGTCGAGCAGGGGCCGGCCAAGTCGCTGCTCAATCAACCCCAGCATCCGCGCACGCAGGACTTTTTGCGCCGCGTGCTGCATCCGCTCTGACCGGTCTTCGCCATGACCACGCGCCTGCCTCTGCCGCCGTCCCTCTACGCCGACACCGCCGTCGTGCCGCCGACTACGCCGCCGCTCGACGTCGACAGGACGGTCTCGGTCGCGATCGTCGGCGGCGGCTACACCGGCCTGTCCACGGCGTTGCACCTGGCGGAGCAGGGTGTCGAGGCACTGGTGCTGGAGGCGCAGGAGCCGGGCTGGGGCGCATCCGGCAATAATGGCGGCCACACCAATCCGGGACTGAAGCACGACCCCGATCAGATCGAGGCCGATTTCGGCGCTGAGCTCGGCCGCCGCATGATCGACTTCTCCTACGGCACCACGAATTTTACGCATGATCTGATCCGCCGTTACCAGATCCCGTGCGAAGCGCGGCAGAACGGTACGTTGCGCGCGGCCTATAACGAGGCCAGCGCGGCCGCCATCGAGAAAACCGCACAACAGTGTATCGCCCGCGGCATGCCGGTGTCGTATCTCAATCGCGAGCAATTGCGCGGGATGACCGGCACGGATCGCTATATCGGCGCCATGCTGGATGCGCGCGGCGGCGATCTGCATCCGCTCAGCTACGCCCGTGGTCTCGCGCGTGCTGCAATCTCGGCAGGCGCGAAGGTGCACGGCGAAACACCCGCACTATCACTCCGTCGCGAGGGCAGCCGCTGGCGCATCGAGACGCCGCGCGCGGTGGTGCATGCCGACAAGGTGCTGCTCGCGACCAACGGTTTTACCGACGATCTCTGGCCGGCGCTTCGCCGCACCATCGTGCCGGTGTTTTCCTCGATCGCGGCCACGGCCCCGCTCTCTGACGACGTGGCCCGTTCGATCATGCCGACGCGTCCCGTCCTTTACGAGAGCGGCCACATCACCGTCTATTACCGCATCGATCAGCAGAACCGCCTCTTGATGGGGGGCCGCGGCCCGATGCGCTGGATCAGTTCGCCGCGCGACGTCGCCTATCTCATGCGATACGCCGAACGGCTATGGCCGCAGCTCAAGGGCGTGGCCTGGACCCATGGCTGGAACAGCCGGCTCGCCATCACCGCGGATCATTACCCGCACGTGCACGAGCCCGCGGACAACATCCTGATCTCGCTCGGCTGCAACGGTCGCGGCGTCGCGCTCTCGACCGCGATGGGCGCGCAGCTCGCGCGGCGTCTGATCGGCGGCGCCAAGGCCGAGCTCGACATGCCCGTCACCGGCATCAAGCCGATCCCGATGCATGCCTTCTGGCCGGTCGGCGTGACGACGGCAGTGATCGCTGGTCGCCTGCGCGACCGGCTGGGGATCTAGGCTCAGCCCTCCGCCACCGCGTCGGCCCAGGGCTGGAAGATCTCGACCGCGCCGGAATTGGTGTCGCCGTCGCGCATCACGACGCTCGGGCAGGCGAACTTCTGCGGCAAGGACTGCACCCGCGCTTCCTCATAGTCGAATCGCGCCGCGAGCGTCTCGCGTGTGTCCGCCGGCAACCTGGTATCGCCGATCACGATCGCGCCTTCGCTGGCGTCGATGCGCGGTTGATGGATTGCGGCATCGAGATCCATGCCAAAATCCATCGCAAACGACACGATCTGCATCACCGACGGGAGGATGCGGCGACCGCCGGAGGCACCGACCGCGAGCCGTCTGCCGTCCTTGGCCTCGGCGATGACGGGCGTGTAGTTGGTGAGACAGCGCTTGCCAGAGGCGAGCGAGTTGGTGGTGCCTGGCTTCGGGTCGAACCACATGATGCCGTTGTTCATGGCGATGCCGGTGTGCGGCGTGACGTATTTCGAGCCGAAGGACGACAGCAGCGTCTGCGTCACCGCCGCGATGTTGCCGTGGCGGTCGACCACGGAGAAGTGCGTGGTGCAGGCGGGCGCCAGATATTCCGCGCCGAGCGAGCGCTTGCCGTCGGCATCGCCCATATCCTTGAGCCGCTCGCGATAGGCCGATTGCAGCGCGGCGGCATATTCGGCATAGGCGGCCGCGTCGGGCGCGCTTCCCGGCTTCAGGTTCTGCTGCAACAGGCGCAGCGCATGCGCCATTGTCGGTCCGGCTGTGAGTTCCGGCGTCGCAAACACGTTGCCGCCACGATAGGGGATCGCCAGCGGATCGCGCAGATGGGCTCGGAACGCGGCGAGGTCCTCCACCGATAGCGCGCCGCCGTCAGCCTTGATGTCGGACGCGATGCTCCTGGCGAGGTCGCCCTGGTAGAAATCGCGCGGACCGGCGTCGGCGAGGTGCGCCAGTGTCGCCTTCAGCGTGTCCAGCGGCAGCCGCGTCTCGGACTTGATGCCCCACGGCGCGCTCGGCGGGAGGCCGTCCTTCAGGAACGTTGTCGCGCTCGCGGGATAGCGCCGAAGATCGGACGCCGATGCCGCGATCGTCAGCGTGGTCCACCAATCGACCAGCAGGCCTTCGCCGGCGAGGGCGACGGCCGGCGCGACCAGATCGTTCCACGGCAGCCTGGCGTGACGGCGATGCGCCTCCTCCATGCCGGCGACGACGCCGGGCACGGCGATCGAGCCGGGGCCGTGGATGTTGCGGTCGTCCTTCACCCGCTGCCAGGGAAACAGGTCGGAAGCCGCGCCTTCGCCGCTGAGCGGATAGTCGGCGGCGCGCAGGCTTTGCGGCGCGCACATGCCGTAGTCGATCACCTCGTAGAGATTTTCCGCGGCACGGTAGAGCACCATCGCGCCGCCGCCGCCCATGCCGCTGTTCCAGGGCTCCAGCACGTTAAGCGCGAAGGTGGTGGCGACGATCGCGTCCACACAGTCGCCGCCCGCCGCCAGCACTTGCGCCCCCACTTCGGCCGCCCGCCGCGATTGCGCGGCGACGATGCCGCCTTTGGATGTGACGGCGGGCTTGCGGACGGTTTGGGTGTGGCTGAACTGGTGCGGCATGATGATGTCTGTGTGCTGTCTTCGGTTTGGCTTCGTTGCGCTGAGCTCCGCGAAGAATGGCACATCGCCCCCATCGAGAACATCGAAAGGGCGACGCGGCATGGCTGGTGTGTAACAGCGGGGGTGGCGCAGTCGGCAAGACGTAGATGCCAAGACGAGAAAGCCCGGGACAGGCCCGGGCATGACGAGTTATGAGACCGATCAGTGGGAAGCGGAAGCCGCAGGGCTCAGCGCGCGCGATCCAGCCGGCTGGCCTGATACCTGGCGTGCCATTTCGGGCCAGGCCCGCGCATGTAGTGGAGCTCGGGGCGGTAGGGATTGCCCGCGATCCGGATCAGCGTCAGCCATTTGCTGGCGATGAAGTTCAGGGGCTGGCGGAGCAGGGTCAGTGACGCGAGCAACATGGCATCACCTCAGTGCGGCTTGCCGAGCATGGCAGTGAAGGGGAGGTCGAAGATCTCCTCGCCGTCGGAGCCGCTGACATGGATTACCCAGTCGCGCCAATCCTCAGCGCCGGGCGTCAGGATCATCGCGTTCATGATCTGGGCGGCACGGTCGCGCGCCTCGGTCAGGTTGGTCACGGCTGTGCCGCTGCGATCGATCAGCGTGCCGTCCAAGTTGGAGCAGTGAAAATAGACCTGGACCATATGCGTCTCCTATTGGGAGCGATTGGGACGGCAAACCGATACCATTCCAAGCCTTCGCGAAACATTCGGGTCGAGCCCGGTAAGGGAATCTACGGAGATTGGTCGGCGCCAAGCCCCCTGCTGGTTTGATCACAAGGGGGTGTTGATCAACTGGACGGCGTTCCCGCGGCATGGAACAACCCTGGACGGAACGTCCGGGAGGCGCCGTGAACCACCTCACATTTTGGCGTGAAAGCCGAAGCCTGCGCGCATGCACGGGCGCCTTGGTGGTCCTCCTGACCCTCGCCTCGGTAGGCTCATCAGAACCGGTCCGCAAGAGCGGCTATGCGATCGGCACGGAGAGCTGCGGCAGCGCCGATCTCGCCTTTCCCAGAATCCAGATCGACATGAAGGCGGGATTTTGCGCTGGCCTCGTCGCCAGCGAGGAGGATCGGCTGAAATTCCCGCGCTCGATCATCCAGGTGCCCGGTCGTGACCTGTTCGTGGTCGCCGACATGGCGGGCTGGGGCCATACCGATGGCCGGCTGCTGTTGCTCGACCCGCGGGCACCCCAGGGACAGCGGTTCAAGGAGTTGCTGACTGCAATCGAATATCCGTTCGGCCTCGCGATCGGCCCGGACAAGAAGCTCTATGCCTCGAGCGCGGAGACGATCTTCCGGTTCGATCCGCTCGCCGACAATCCGCGCGACACGGTCGAGACCGTCGTCCGTCACATGCCCGGCCGCCGGATCACATTGCCCGACGGCAAAAAGCTCGACGAGAGCGCGCATCCATTCAAGCAGTTTGTCTTTGATAAGAACGGCCGGCTGTTCGTCAATGTCGGCTCGCACAGCGACGACTGCATCACGCCGGCGCCGATCACGAGACCTTGCGCGGCGGCCGAGGGCGTTTCCGCAATGGCGTCGATCTGGCTGTTCACGCCGCCCCCGGGCGGTATCTTCCCGGCGTTGAAGCCTGGCGAACCCGACCCGCCGCACGGTGTCTATGCGCGCGGCCTGCGCAACTCGATGGCGCTGGCGCTGCATCCGAACTTCCCTGATGCGGGCTATGCCTTCCTGCAAGGCGAGAACGGCCGCGACCTGCCTGACATTTTCAAGCCGAACGAGGAGATCAACGCGATCGAGCAGGGCAGGCATTACGGCTGGCCCTATTGCTACGATTTGTCGACGCCGAGTCTCGAATTCAGGATCGTATTGCGGTCGGGGGTCTACAAATCGCTGTGCACCGCCAACGCTCTCTACAAGGCGCCGTTCTCGCTGCTGCCGCCGCACGGCGCGCCGCTCGCGATGCTCTATTATCGCGGCGCGAAATTTCCGGAGCTCGAGGGCAAGCTGCTGGTCGGCCTGCATGGCTATCGCCCGACCGGCAGCCGCGTCATCGTCTATGACGTCGACGATCACGGCTTCCCGAAGCCCGCCCCGGCGCCGGTACGCTATCATGTCAGTTGCGCGGCCGATCCGACCCACAGCTTTCAGACCGAGGCCGGCGCCGTCGCCGCCGCGCCGTTCGAGGAGCTGATCGCAGGCTGGCACCGCGTCAACGGCGCGCGGCCGCAAGGTGCGCCGGTCGGCATGACGGTCGCGGAGGACGGCGCAATCTGGCTGGTCGAGGACAAGAACCAGACCGTGATCCGGATCGACCGCGCCGCGGGCGATGCGCCGTCGCCGCTGCCCTGCGACGTGCGTAGACAGGCGCTGATCGAGCAACTGGCGGTCTTCGTGGCCAGGGACGCGCAGAACAGCGTCCGGCTCACCAATTTGCGCAAGGGCCTCGTCGAAAAGCACTGCGTCGGCTGTCACTCGGATTTCGGCCTGAAGCCGGGCCTATCGGACGCTCAGAAGGACGCGACGGTGCTTCGCTTCATGCTGTCGCAGGATGGCTGGATCTATCCTGGTGATCCCGATTCCGGAAAGTTGCGCACGCGGCTTCGTGGGTTGGGCGCGAAGAAACTGATGCCGCCGGGTGGCGACGGCCTGCCGAAGGCCGAACCCGGTTACACGCGCCTGCTCGACACGGCGGATCTGCTGGTGTCAAGAATGGTTCCAGGCATCCGGATGCGGATCAAGTCCGGCCCGCCGCAGCGCAAGTTCTTTGGCAAAACGAACAAGGAATGCGGCGAAATACCGGCTGCCAAGGTCGTCGTCGTGACACAAAGGAATGCTGTAGACAAACCCGGTTTCAGCCGCTTCTTCCGACCGGCCGATGCCTATCTGAATGGCGAGTGCAGCGACGGCGATGGCTATTACATCCGGCAGGAATTTCTGGTGCCTGTGCAGTAGCGTTGTTCTCGTCCTTGCGACGGCACCGGCCCGAGCGGAAACGAAACTGTTCGAAAGCGTGCAGGTGACGCCATCAGGCGAATACACGTTCGGCATCGAAGGGCCGGCCGCCGATCTCGACGGCAATCTCTTCGTCGTCAATTTCGGCAAGCCCGGCACCATCGGCAAGCTGCCCGTCGGCGGCACGGCGTCCGAGCCGTTCACGGCGCTGCCCGAGGGCAGCGTCGGCAATGCCATCCGCTTCGCGCGCGACGGCACCATGTTCATCGCCGACTACAAGAAGCACAACATCTTCGCGATCCCGAAGGGATCGACCGAGCCCGCCATCTGGTTTCACTCCGACGAGATGAACCAGCCCAACGACATCACCATCGCCCGCGACGGCACGATCTACGCGAGCGATCCGAACTGGAAAGGTCGCGAAGGCCACATCTGGCGCATCGCGAAGGGAGCCGACGGAACGGTGCAGGGACAGCTGATGTCGGCGCCGCGCGCGATGGGCACGACCAACGGCATAGATCTCAGCCCTGATGACAAGACGCTCTATGTCGGGGAATCCAGCAGCGGTCAGATCTGGTCCTATACGGTCGCCGGCAACGAGCTCACCAGTCCAAGACTCGTCAAGGCATTTCAGCCCGACACTGTCGACGGCCTGCGCACCGACATCGCTGGCCGCCTGTATGTTGCGCGCATCCTCAAGGGCACGATCACGTTGATGAAGGCCAATGGCGCGGTGGAGCGGGAGATCACGCTGAGAGCCAAGGAGCCGACCAACCTCGCCTTCGGAGGCCACGACGGCAAGACGATCTTCGTCACTCAGCGTCAGGGCGGCTTCGTCGAGTCCTTCCGCACCGACCAGCAGGGCCGCGAGCACTGCCTTCAGCGCGGGCGCTGCTGAGCTTCACGAGGGATCTGCTTCCGGCGCAGGGCGGTGCGACAGGGGCGGCATTCTTCTTGCTTGCATCTCGCCGCCGCGGGGATTTAGACATCTGTGGCACCCTCAAAGCGACCACGGAGTGTTCGAGTGAAAGCCGTCCATACCGAGCTGCATCGCAGCCACGATCCGCAATTCTTCCTGGTTCGCGGTGTGGTCAAGCGCACCACCGAGCAGCCCGAACGTGCCGACCGCCTGCTCAAAGGGCTCAAGGACGGCAAGCATCAACTGGTCGAGCCGACCACATTCGGGCAGGGACCGCGTGCGCGCATCCACAGTCCGGAATATCTGTCGTTCCTGAGCGAGGCCTGGGAGGCCTGGACCGCGCTCGGCGATTCCGGCCCGGAGATGATCGGCAATATCCATCCGGTGCGCCATGCCGCGACTTATCCCACCCATATCACCGGCAAGCTCGGCTGGCACACCGCCGACACCGCGGCGCCGATCGGCCCGGGCACCTGGGCTGCGGCCTGCGCTGCGACCGACGTCGCGGTCACCGCGGCACAGATGGTGATGGACGGCGAGGATGCGACCTATGCGCTCTGCCGGCCGCCCGGCCATCACGCCTATCGCGACATGGCCGGCGGCTTCTGCTTCCTCAACAACAGCGGGATCGCGGCGGCGCATCTGCGGCAGAGGCACGAGCGTGTCGTGATCCTCGACGTCGACGTCCATCACGGCAACGGCACGCAAGGAATCTTCTACGCGCGGCCGGATGTCTACACGGTCTCGATCCATGCCGATCCCGTCGCGTATTATCCTTACGTGTGGGGCTATGCGCATGAGCGCGGCGAAGGTCCCGGCCTTGGCACAAATCTCAACATTCCCCTGGCGATCGGCACCGGCGATGACGGCTACATCCAGGCGATGGACGTCGCGCGCAAGGCGATCGAGTCCTTTGCGCCCGGCGCCCTCGTCATCGCGCTCGGCCTCGACGCCTCCGAGCACGATCCGCTCAAGGGTCTCGCCGTCACCACGCCGGGCTTCCGCCGCATCGGACAGGCCATCGCGAAGATGGGCCTGCCGACCGTGTTCGTGCAGGAGGGCGGCTACCTCTCGGACATCCTCGGCGCGAACCTGACCTCGGTGCTGGCCGGCTTCGAAGAGGCGCGCTGATTCTCGCTGAGTAGCCCATCATTCTCCGTCATTGCGATTTCCGCGGAGGGACTCTGGATTGCTTCGCTACGCTCGCAATGACGATGTGGATGGTTAGGTCGACTTCATCCACAACTCAAAACATCCCGCTTGCCGCAAGCGCCTTGCAGACGTGCTGCATCTCGGTCTCGTCCGCGACCATGTCGAGCATGATCGTGGTCAGCCCCTTCGCGGCAAACTCCTTCAGCTTCGCGCCGATCTCCGCGTAGCTGCCGACGAGGTAGGGGCAGTCGGCCTGGAAGGTCAGGAACGGCAGCAGCCAATAGCCATTGTCCGCGAGCTCGCCGCTCTGGCTCTCGTAGAGGCGCCGTTTCCACACGGAATCGCTGTTCTCCACGGTGAGCGCGAGCAGCTCGCGATCGTCGGCATTATCGCGGAAACGCGCCTTTGCCGCTTGCCGCGCCTCGTCGCGTCCCTCGCGGGCGAAAATTCCAAAATTCATGCCCGGCGCATCGAGGCCGCGGTCGAGATCCGGCGGCAACATCTGCATCTTGATGCAGCCGGTCTCCTTTGCGACGCGCTGTGCCGGCTCGGACTGGCCTGCGACCAGAAATTCCGGCATCAGCTCCGGCGGCAGGCGCGGCCGAAGTTGCAGGTTGCTGGCGCGGTAGAACCGGCCCTCGAAAGTCGTCGGACGCGGGCTTGCCAGCAGCTGGCGCATCAGCGCAACGAATTCGCCGAGCCGGACATAGCGATCGGCGTGCGACTGCTCGTCGCCGAGCCCCTGCAGATCGCTGACCGCCGTCCCCGTGATCATGTTGAGATAGACCTTGCGGCCGTGGAGCTGCGCAAAGGACGAGACGAATTTTGCCGCCGTGAACGGGTGCATGTAGACCGGATTGACCGCGATCAGCGGCGAGGATCGGGTCGTCTCGCCGATGATGTGCTGGGCCATCGCCCAGGGCTCGACGAACACGTCGTTGCCTTCGAATAGCAGGATGCCTTCGAAGCCGTTGCGATCGGCGAACTGCGCCACCCGCATCAGCTCGTCGACATATTTCTTGGGGTCGCGGTTGCGCGAAATCGCGGGAAAGACGCGCAGCCGCCGCGGCGTCATTCAGCCGCCTCCTGTAGCGGCCATCCATTGCGGGTGATGGGAAGGCCGCCGGTGGCGCGGGAGCCGTCCGCGATCGCGAGACGATGCGAGGGCGACGGCGAGATCAGCTGGAATCGCCAGCCTTGCGGATCGTCGGGGATATCGGGCTTGAAGCTGATCTCGATGGCCTCGCGCGATACCTGCATCGCGAAGGCGTCGAGCGGCAAATTGAGGCCGAAACCCCTGGCCTTCAGATAGGCTTCTTTCAGCGTCCAGTAGTCGAAGAAGCGCTCGGTCGCGGCGGGCTCCGGCAGCCTGCGCAGCGTTTCGACCTCTTCCGGCGCGAAGAACCGAAGCGCGGTCGACAGCGGCGCCACCCGACGCGACACGGTCTCGACATCGACGCCGACGGTCTCATGCCCCGACACGACGCAGGCGACGCAGCCGTCGGCGTGCGACAGGCTGAAATGCAGCGTGCTCGATGTCCTGGGTGATGCGACAAACGGCCGCCCGTAACGCCCGGCCGCAAATGACCAGTCGGTCGGTGCGACCTCAGGTGCGACGTGCGAGAGCGCAAGGCGCAACATCGCGTGCGCGAAAATATACTGTCGCTGGTGCCGCTCGAACACGAAGTGGTCGGCTCGTACCCGTTCGTCGACCGAGAGCAGGCGCCGGCACGTATCGATCGCACCTGGCGTGTCAAAATTCTCGATCAATCCGACAAACAGTTCAATTCTGTCGTCTGCCATCAATTGGGCCCATGGCGCCAGGCCGGGGCCAAATCCCCTGCCATGACGGAAGAATCAACTGAGCAAGAATCAACTAAGCGGACCGCTTCTAGCGGTCCACTCGGGCGAATCCTTGTCGATTGCTGGCCGGTTTACGGGCGCAAGCTTGTGCGAGACCCCAACTCGACACGCGAGCGGCCAAATGTGAAAAATGAAGCCCGAAAACTGAAGCCTGAAGATTCGTGCGGCGTCCCGGCCGACGAGTCTTACGTCTTCTTCTTCTTCTTGGACTTCTTGGAGCCGCCCAACATCGAAATGCTGGCGTCGACGTCCTTCAGCGCGGACTGCAGCTTCTTCTTCTCGGCGCCGAGCAACTTCTGCAGGGCCTTGCGGTCCTTGTCGCTCAACGAGGTGCCCTTGGTAAATTTGATGAAACCCATAACGAACTCCCCGGTTGAAAATACTCGTCCAAATCAAAACGCGAGAATAATCTTGCGCGATGGCGCCAAATAATCAAGATGCAACTTGGTCATTCACAGCTTTGACGAGTGACCCCGTATTCGTCCGTGATGTACGGCCGGTCA
Organism: Bradyrhizobium sp. Kon56; assembly: GCF_055807635.1. NCBI lineage: Bacteria > Pseudomonadati > Pseudomonadota > Alphaproteobacteria > Hyphomicrobiales > Nitrobacteraceae > Bradyrhizobium > Bradyrhizobium sp. Kon56. The sequence goes on from NZ_JBVVOU010000014.1 coordinate 43,783, forward strand.
TGCCGCCCTGCGATTGAGCAATCGGCCGAGCGGTGTGTTGGGTTGGGCGAGGGCGGCCGCGAGCAGCGCGAGGAGATCCTCCATCCACTGGCCGACCGTAGCGCCGTCGAGCAGCTCGCTCTTGTAATTGCACGAACCGGTGATCCCCGTCGGCCGCTCCTTGAGCATCAGCGACAGCCATGTCTGGTCGATCGGCAGCACCGGCTGGCCTTCGCGGGCGATGTTGCCGATCGATCCTGTCGTGAGATCAGGCAGATCGAGCGGCTGGCGCAGCGGATTTTGCAGGGTGAAATAGACCTGGAGCAGCGAGGCTGGATTGACCCCCTCCTGCTCCAGATGATCGGCCAGGATGTTGAAAGGCAGCTCCTGGCGCGCATGCGCGTCAAGCACGCTCTGGCGGACCCGGACTACGGCCTGCGCGAACGACAGCTCCGGCGTGATTTTGGTACGAACAATCACCGTGTTCTCGAACGGACCGACGATCCGGTCGGTGTCCGGCTGGGCGCGATTGGCCATGGCGGTGGCGATAGAGATGTCGTGGCGGCCGGTCCGCGCCAGCAGCACGGCTTTCAAGCCGGCCAGCAGGCACATGAACACCGTGCAATTGTGCTGGCCGGCGAAAGCCGCGAGCCGGCCGATCAGCTCACGCTTGAGACTGACCGGATGGTGCCCCCTGGACGGGCCCGGCCTTGATTCGCCCTCGAAGAGGGGAGCCGCCCCGCGCAAATTCTCGGTCCAGTCGGCCGCCTGACGGCGGGCGGCGTCGGTGCCGCACCACCAGCGCTGCCAGCGCGCCACGTCCGAAAAGGCCGGCGGCGGTTTCGGCAGCGGCACCGACGAATATCCGGCCAGCGCCGCATAGCGGTAGGACAATTCCTCGAACAGCACGCCGATCGACCAGCCATCGACGACGGCGTGGTGCAGCGTCAGCAGCAACACGTGATCGCCATCGTGGAGCCGCAACAGCCGGGCGCGCAGCAGCGGCGCGCGCGTGGTGTCGATCGGGACATAGGTCTCTTGTTCGATCAGGAGATTGATCTTGCGGAGCTCTAGCGCCTTGCGCCGCTTGTTGTTATGGGGCTGACCGTCGCCGATCGTCTCGACACTCAGGACACGGCCGAGGGCGCCGGGCGCGGCGATGCGGCTGACGGGCTCCCCGCCGCTCCAGCCGAAATGGGTCCGCAGCGATTCGTGCCGGCGCACGATGTCGTCGATCGCCTGCGCCAGGGCGGCCGGATTCAGCGGCCCCTGGAGACGGAAAGCGAAAGGCAGATTGAACAGCGGCAGTCCGTGAAGATTCTGCTCGATCCGCAGCATCTGGTCCTGCGCGATCGAGAGAGGGCTGCCTTCGGCCAGGCTCGCACTAGCCAACCTCGCTACAGTTGGGGCCGGCTTGCGCGGCTTTGCCGCCACGGCCTCGTCGACCCGCCGGGCAAGCTCGTCGATCGTCGGTGCCTCGAAGATGGTCTTGATCGGCAGCGACGCGCCGAGCGCCCGAGCGACGCGCGCCATGACTTGGCCCGCTAGCAGCGAATGGCCGCCGAGGTCGAAAAAATTGTCGGTGACGCCGAGGCTCTCGACCTTCAGCAGGTCGATCCAGATGTCGGACAGCACCTTTTCGGTGAAGCGCCGCGCCGGCACGGCCGCATCCGGTCCGAACGTTTCCTGCTGCGCCGGCGCCAGCAGCGCGGTCCGATCGATCTTGCCATGGGCATTGAGCGGCACCTGATCCAGGAACAAGAACGCGGACGGGATGGCATGGTCCGGCAGCCGGCTCTTCAGGAAGTCGCGCAGCTCGCTGGCGCTGCTCCGGCTGCCGGATCTTGCGACGATATGGGCAATCAGCCTGACATCGCCGCTCGCTTCGCGACGCGGCTCGACGATGCCGGCGCGCACACTGGGATGGTCGGCAAGCGCGTTCTCGATCTCCTTGAGCTCGATACGGTAGCCGCGGACCTTGACTTGATGGTCGGCGCGACCGAGGCATTCGATCGTGCCGTCGGCACGGCGGCGGGCGAGGTCGCCGGTCCGGTACAGCCGGCTGCTTGCTTTGCGCGAGAACGGATCGGGCAGGAAGCGCTGCCGGTTCTGCGCGGGATCGTTGACATAGCCGCGGCCGACACCGGCGCCGCCGATGCAGAGCTCGCCGGTCACGCCGACCGGCTGCGGCTGCAGGTTTGCGTCGAGCACGTAGAGCTGCATGTTCGGCAGCGGCGCGCCGACCGGGACATGGCCTATGTCGGTCGCCGGCGCCTTGGTCAGGCGATGCAGCGAGACGTCGTCGGAACATTCCGACGCACCATAGGCGTTGATCAGCGGCACTTTCGGACAGCGGGCGAACCAGGCCTTGCACAGATCGACGGGCAGCGGTTCGCCCGTCGAGATCAGAAGGCGCAGCCTCGCAAAGGCGCGTCGGATTTGTGCCTCGTCCATGCGATCGAGGATCACGCGCAGCAGCGATGGGACGATCTCGAGCACCGTGATGCCCTCGCGCTCGATCTCGCGCGCGAGCAAAATCGGGTCCTGCACGATCGCGGTCCCGCAGATGTGGACGCGCGCGCCGACCATCGGCCCCGCGAGGAACTGCCACACCGAGATGACAAAACTCTGTGGCGCGGTCTGCGCGATCACGTCCCGGGACGAGAGGTTCAGCTCGGAGATGAGCGACGCCAGATGGTTTGACAGCCCGCGCTGCTCGATCATGACGCCCTTGGGCGCGCCGGAGGACCCGGAGGTGTAGATGAGATAGGCAAGGCTCGACGCCGCGCGCCGCTTTGCGGGGGCCGGCTTGGCCGACGCTGGCGCGATCGCGTCCTTGAGCTCGGCCATTTGGATGCGCTCGACCAGCGGTTCGAGCAGCGCCTCCGCCATGGATGACTGCGCCCGTCCGATCAGCAGCATGCGGGCCCCGCTCGATCCGAGGATGGTTGCGAGCCGTTCCCGCGGCTGGTCGGGATCGAGATTGAGGAAGGCGGCGCCCACGCGTTGCACGGCGATCATCGCGGCGAGCAGGTCGGGCCCGCGATCTGCAAGCAAGGCGACCACGGCCTCGGCGCCGACGCCTTCGAGAGTGAGCCAGCGCGCAGCCGCTTGGCTGCGGCGCGCCAGCTCGCGGTAGCTCAGGGATGTGCGGACGTCCGACACCGCGATCGCGTTCGGCGTCTTCTTGACCTGGCGATCGAAACCTTCGCTCAAATTGCCGCGCGCGACGAAATTGGCTGGCACGCCCCGGCCCTGCGCCAGCAGCTGCCGGCGTTCGACCTCGGTCAGGAGTGCCAGGCGGGAGATGCGCTGCTCTGGATCGGCGATGACGGATTTGAGCAGGGTTTTGAACTGAGCGGCCATGCCCTCGATCGTCGCCGCGTCGAACAGATCGGTGGCGTATTCGAAGAAGCCGGTGAAACGGCCGTCGGCCTCGACCAGTTCGAGCGTGATGTCGAATCGCGCCACTTTTGGATCGATCTCGATCCGCCGCGTCGACAGACCGGAGAATCGTGCCGCCTCGATCGAGGCATTCTGGAGGATGAACATGATCCGGAACAGCGGATTGCCGTCCGTCCTTCGTGCGATCTGAAGCGAGCGCAGGACTTCCTCGATCGGGAGATCCTGATTGCGATAGGCATCGAGCGTGACCTGCCGTACCCGGCGCAACATGTCGCCGAAGCTCGGATCGCCGCCAAAATCATTGCGCAGGATCAGGGTGTTGGCGAACAGTCCGATCAGGCGCTCGCTCTCGATCTGATTGCGGTTGGCGATCAGCGATCCGGTCGCGACATCTTCGTGTCCGGTGTGACGGAACAGCAGGCACTGGAACACGGCGAGCAGGGTCATGAAGGGCGTGACGCCCTGGTTCTGGCTCAGCGCGCGCAGGTCGGCCGACAGGGTTTTGGAGAATTCGAGATAGTGACGGGCACCGTGGCCGCTCCAGACCTCCGGCCTTGGGCGGTCGGTTCGCAGCGGCAGCGTGGTGACGCCGTCCAGTTGCACCCGCCAGTAATCGAGCTGCTCCTTGGCCGCCGGCGTCTGCGCCCAGCTCTGCTGCCAGAGCGCAAAGTCGCGATACTGGAAGGCGGGCGAAGGCAGTGCCGCCACGTCGTTCTTGCGCGCTGCCGAATAATGGGCGGCGAGTTCTTCCCAGAACAGCCGCTGCGACCAGCCGTCGGTGACGAGGTGGTGGACGTTGACCACCAGCACATGGCTGCTCTTGTCGAACGAGAGCAGCGTGACCTTCAGCGGTGCCTCGTTCGCAAGGTCGAACGGATGTTGCGCGAGCCGGAGTGCTTCGCGCCTGACAACAGCGACCCGCTTGTTCGCGGGGCAGGGCTTGAGCTTGATCCGCTCGAACCGCGGTGGCGATTGCAGCACAAGCTGCACCGGCTCGCCCTCGCGTTCGACGATGACCGACCGCAACGCCTCATGGCGCGCCGATACGGCGGTGAGGCTCGCAGAAAGTGCGGCGACGTCGAGCCCACCCTTGAGGAGCGCGACTTCGACGACGTTATAATTGTAGCGCGTGGGGTCGAGCCGCGAGAGCACGTACATCCGCTGCTGCTGGAACGACAGCGGCGCGTCTGCTTCCCCGGCCTGGCGCCAGGCCGGTAGCATCGTTTCGCGATGGATTGCGGCGGTCTCGATCCGGGCCGCAAGCGCGGCGGCCGTGGCGCAATCAAAAACGTCCTCGAACGAGAAATCGACATTGAAGCGTTCGCGCAGGCGCGAACGCATCTGCGTCACCGCGAGCGAGTCGGCACCGAGCGCAAAGACGTCCTGATCGCCCCCGACCTGCGGCAGCTCCAGCAGATCGGCCCAGATCCCGGCGAGCTCGGTCTCCAGCGCGTTGCGCGGCAGACGGGCCTCCTCCTCGCCGCCGTCCGTTGCAATCAATTCGGCGAGCGCATTGCGCTTGACCTTGCCGCTGGCGCCTTTCGGCAGCGTCGCGACGCTGCGGATCAGGCTCGGCACCTTGTAGGCCGCGAGCCGTTTCCGGGCGAACTGGCGCAACTGGTCCGAAGTCGCCTCGGAATTCGGCCGCAGCACCACGATTGCGGCGACGTTCTCGCCGAGCTTCGGGTGCGGGACGGCAAACACGCCGGCCTCCAGCACCGCCGGATGGCTGAGCAGAACCTCTTCCACCTCCAGAGGCGAGATCTTCTGCCCGCCGCGGTTGATGACGTCCTTGATGCGGCCGACGATGAAGAGATAGCCGTCGGCATCGAGATAGCCGAGATCGCCGGTCCGGAACCAGCCGTTGCGGAAGGCAGCCTGCGTCGCCGCTTCGTCATTATAGTAGCCGCGGCTCATGTTGGGTCCGCGCAGCATGATCTCGCCGTGCTGGCCGCTGGCGAGCGCGCGGCCCGTCTCGTCCATGATTGTGATCTCGGGGCCCGCGGCGCGGCCGACCGATCCGACCTTGCGCAGCTCGAACGGGTTGGCCGCGATCTGCGAGGCCGCCTCCGTCATGCCGTAGGTTTCGAGCACGGGAACGCCGAACGTCGCCTCCAACCCGTCGAGGATCGCAGGCGTAAGCGAGGCCGAGGCGGAGCGGATCACGCGCAGCGACGACGATCGGGCAAGATCCGGGTTGGCTTCCGCCGCCGTCAGCAGCGCGCGATGGATGGTCGGCACTGCCGTGTACCAGGTCGGTTGCAGCTGCCGCATCCAGCCGAAGAAGGAGGCTGCGTCGAAACCCTCGGTACAGACTACGCTGGAGCCCGCGGCCAGCGCCGTCAGCAGGCCGGAAATCAGACCATGGGCGTGAAACAGCGGCAGGACGTTGAGCAGACGATCGTGGGACGCGAGCGAGAGCGCGCGGCCGGCATTGTAGGCGGAGAGGCACACATTGCGATGCGTCAGCGGCACCATCTTCGGTCGCGCCGCCGTGCCCGAGGTCAGCAGGATGAACGCGTCGTCGTCGCCGCGCGAGGCGCCGCTGCTGCTCGCCGGTCCGACCGCCGGCCCGACCAACGCGCAGCCGCCGAGATCGTCTTGCGGCCCCGGCACGAAATCGATCACCGCAATATCGAGCGCCTTGGCGACATCGCGGGCCGCCGAGTTCGTGTCGGCCCGGGTGACGAGCGCCGTCAGCTTCAATTCGCTGAAATAGCGTTGCAGCTCGTCCGCCGTCAGATCGGGATTGACGGGAACGCAAGCGCAGCTCGAGGCTACCGCGATCAGGGCCAGTGCGCTGTCGGCACCGCGCGGCAGCGCAACCGCGATGCGGTCGGTAGAAGCGATGCCGAGCCCGCGCAGCGTGCGGACGAGATCCTGCGTCCGCACGCCAATCCCGCCGTAGTTGAGGACCGGCCGGCCGGGGGCGAGGAGGGCGGGGGCCACCGGCATCTTGCGGGCATGGAAATCGAGAAGACCGCCGATATCCTCGAATATCTTCGCTTCGGCCGTCGTACTCGCTTCCCGCGGGGCTGGGCGTGTGGCGTCCGACAATTCCGTTCCCTTTTGATCCGATTGGGCTATTCTTCCAAGAAGTTAGGAAACGCGTCCAGTCTGAGGTGAAGTTTTGGCCCCAAAATCTGTGGTTGCGGGGCCCTAAGCCCTTCGACGGAGTGATTGGTCGGGCGGAATCACCATGCTGGAGAATGAGCCGGGCACGGGAGCGGAAGGCGGGCTGAAGCGCTGGCTCGAGGGTATCGGTCTTAGCCACTATACTGATCTCTTCGCGCAGCACCGTCTCGATCTCGACGTCATGGCGGACCTGACCGAATCCGATCTGGTCGAGCTCGGATTGCCGCTCGGCGATCGGAAGCGGCTCCAGCGCGCCATGACCGCGTTGTTCCGGGCCGAAACCGCGGAGAAGCCCGACGCGATGGCGCGCCCGCAAATCCGGACGGAGGTCGGCGCCGAGCGGCGTCAGCTCACCACCATGTTCTGCGACATGGTGGATTCCACCTCGCTCTCGGTGCAGTTCGATCCGGAAGACGTGCGCGACATGATCGCGAGCTTCCGCGAAACCTGTGTCCGCGTCGTGAAGCATTACGAAGGTTTTGCTGCCCGCTTCGTCGGAGACGGTATTTTGGTCTATTTCGGCTATCCGACCGCACATGAGGACGACGCCGAGCGCGCCGTGCGTGCGGGGCTGGAAATCGTCCGGGTGCTGTCGACCGCTCGCGCGATCGAGCCGCGTGGCGCGCTCAGCCACTCACCCGCCGTCCGCATCGGCATCGCAACCGGTCTCGTCGTGGTTGGCGACCTCGTCGGACAGGGCACCGAAGAGCGCGACTCCGCGGTCGGAGAAACCGTCAATCTCGCCGCGCGCCTGCAGGGCCTGGCGCCGCCCAACGGTGTGGTGATTTCCACGTCGACCCAGTCGCTGCTGAAGGGGAAGTTCGACTACCGCGATCTCGGCGTCCACGTGCTTAAGGGAATCTCGGAGAAAGCCCAGGCCTGGCACGTGATGCGCGCCTCGCGGGTGGAGACCCGCTTCGCCGCCGCCATGGGCACGCGGCTGACCCCACTCGTCAACCGGGAGGAGGAGATTGCGCTGCTGATGGGGCGCTGGCAGCAGGCCAAGGAGGGCGAGGGCCAGGTCGTGGTCAAGTTCGGCGAGCCCGGCATCGGCAAGTCGCGCATCATCCAGGAGATCTTCGACCGGATCGCGGGCGATCGCCATGGACAGGTCTCGTTCCAGTGCTCGCCCTATTACACCTCCACGGCGTTCTATCCGTTCGCCGAGCAGCTCAAATTCTCTCTCGGTCTCGATCGCGAGGATGCGTCCGTTCAGTCGCTGGCGAGCCTGGAGACCGCGATCGCCGCCGCTCATGGCGACATCGAGCAGGTTGCGCCGCTGTTTGCCGTGCTGTTGTCCATTCCGACCGGCGACCGCTATCCGCCGCTCGAGCTGTCGCCGCAGCAGCAAAAGGATGCGACCGTCGCGGCGCTGGTCAATCATTTCCTCGGCCTTGCGCGCGAGCAGCCGCTGGTGATCGCATTCGAGGATCTGCACTGGATCGACCCGACGTCCCGTGAGGTGATCGATCTCCTGGTCGACCGGGCGCAGAACCGGGCAATCCTGGTCATCATCACCGCGCGCACCGAATTCCAGCCGAGCTGGAACGCCCATTCGCATATCACGACCCTGGTGCTGAACCGGTTGAGCCGGCAGTTGCGCGCGACGCTGGTCGAGCGCGTGGCGGGACGCGAGCTTCCCAAGGAGGTCATCGAGGAGATCATCGTCAAGACCGACGGCGTGCCGCTGTTCCTGGAGGAGCTGACCAAGACGGTTCTCGAATCCAACCTCCTGACCGAGCGGCACGGGCGCTACGTGCTGTCGGGTCCGTGGCGGCAGCTTGCGATCCCGGCGACGCTGACGGACTCGCTGATGGCGCGGCTGGACCGGATGGGGCCGTTCAAGCGGATCGCGCAAATCGGTGCCACCATCGGCCGCGAATTCTCCTACGAGACTCTGCACGCGGTCGCCAACACACCCGCCGAACAGATCGAGGCCGCGCTCAATCATTTGGAGGAGGCCGGACTGATCATGCGCCGCGGCCATCCGCCCGACGCGCTCTACTCCTTCAAGCACGTGATGATTCAGAACGCCGCGCATGCGAGCTTGCTGCACAGCGAGCGGCGCAAGCTGCATTCCCGGATCGCCCAGGTGCTGGCCGAGATGTATCCCGAGAAGACCGAGCGCGAACCGGAACTGCTCGCCCATCATATGACCGAATCCGGCCAGAGCGAGAGCGCCGCCAGCTTCTGGCTAAAGGCCGGCAAGCAGGCGGCCAAGAGTGGCGCCAATCTAGAGGCGATCGGGCATCTGGGCCGCGGCCTCGGCGTCGTGCAGGCCAATGCGCGCATGCAGGGCGCCGATGAGATGGAGCTCGAATTGCGCATCGCGCTCGGCAACGCGCTGATCGCCGCCAAGGGCTATGCCGTGCAGGAGGTCGAGGAGAACTACGTCCGCGCCCTCGAACTCGGCCAGCAGCTCGACGACGACGAAAAGGCCTTCGCCGCCACGCGCGGGCTCTGGGTCTGTCATTTCATCCGCGCCGATCTGACCCGCGCGCACGATCTCAGCGTCGAGCTGTTGAAGTTCGCCAAGCGCGAGCGGCTGAACGAGGGGACGCAACCGGCGCAGCAGACCGGCTATCTGATCGAGGCGCATCGCTCGATCGCGATGACTATGCTCTATCGCGGGCGCTTTGCCGCGTCCCAGCATCATCTGCACCGCTGCATCAACCTCTACAGCCCCGACCTGCACTCCGATCTGATGGAGCGGCACGGCACCGATCCCGGTGTCGTCTCGCTGTCCTATCTCGGCTACCTCCTGTGGTTCCTCGGCCGGCCCGACGCGGCGCGCCAGCACAGCGAACAGGCGATCGCGAACGCCGAGAAGATCCGCCACCCATTCACGCTCGCCTTCGCGCTCGTGTTCGGCGCCTATCTCTGCCAGCATTTGCGCGATGTTGAGGGCACGCGCGACCATGCCAACCGCGCCATGATCATCGCCACGGAGCACAATTTCCTGCACTGGAAGCAGCAGGCCGCGATCCTGCGCGGCTGGGCGCTGGCGCAGCTCGGCGAGGCCGACGAAGGCCTCAGCCAGATGCGGTTCGGCCTCGACGAATACGAAGCGATGGATTCCTGGCTCGCCGGCTGCTGGTTCCGCTGCCTGCTCGCGGAGGCCTACGCCAAGGTCGGAATGCGCGATGCCGCCTTGCGCGCGCTGGACGGTGCGCTCGCGACCGCAAGACGGACCGGCGACCACTCCTACCTCGCCGAAGTCTACCGCCTGCAAGGCGAGATCACCCTGTCGGATGAGAATCCGGCCTCGGTGCAGGAGGCCGAGGACCTGTTCAACCTGTCGCTGGAGATCGCGCGCAAGCAGGGCGCTCTGTCCTGGGAGCTTCGCACCGCCGTCAGCCTCGCGCGACTGTCGCACCAAGCCGGCAAGCGCGAGCACGCTCGTCTCCTGCTCGTACCGATCATCGGCAAGTTCAGCGAGGGCTTTTCCACGCCGGACCTGAAACAGGCGATGCAACTGATCGACGAGCTCGGCGTGGACGCGCTTGTTCGTAAACGGGCCGATTCCGTGAGATGAGCGATCTTGCCGCCGCGCGTGCGCGTTACGTGGAGCTGATCTCAAAACGCGAGCGGATCTCTTCAACGCGCCTGCTCGAAGCCCTCGGCACTGTTCCGCGCGAAAAGTTTCTGGCGAAGGGGCCGTGGCGCATCAAGACCGAGGCGGCGCGCAACTATCGGCTGACGCCGGATGCCGATCCCGTTCATCTCCAGGACAATGTGCTGGTCGCGATCGATGCGCGCCGCAAGCTTGATACCGGACTTCCGAGCCTGTGGGCGCATTTCATCGATTTGCTCGACGTCGGGGAAAAAGACCGTGTGGTCCAAATCGGCTGCGGGCTCGGCTATTTCTCAGCCGTGCTGTCGAAGATCGTGGGGCCCAAGGGCAGGGTGCAGGCAATCGAATGCGACGAGCGGCTTGCGGCGCGCGCCGCAACCTATCTTGGCGCCTATCGCAACGTCGCGGTCGTCCATGGCGACGGATGCGAGGACATCGGCGAACCCGCCGACGTGATCATCGTTCATGCCGGCTTCTCGCAGCCGCATCCGCTCTGGCTTCGGTCGCTTCGTCCGCGCGGCCGGCTTCTGGTGCCGCTGACCCAGCGGGACCGCGAAGGCGCCGCCCTCAAGATCACCCGCAAGGGCAGGGGGTTCGAAGCCGAGGCGGTGCAGCAGATCCGGATATTTCCCGGCCAAGGCCGCGGTCTGACCGCGCTCGACGACCGCGTCGCCGACTGGTGGCAGCGCGCCTCCGCGCTGGCGCCGCTGCGCTTTCGCGGCATCGAGCAGGGGTTGCCGTCGGATGGCTAATGCTTCGTTTCATTTTACCTTGATTGCGAATGTAAGTATCCAACGCGTCTCGGCGCCGCTATGACTGCGGCCTGATCGCCATACGAGCGCGCGCCATGCATTCCGTTGCCCTGCTGACCGCCAGCTACGCCAAGGATATCGAGCGCTTTTCGCTGCTCAGCGAGAGCATCGACACCTGGTTGACGGGCTACACACGGCATTATGTTCTCGTTAACGATGAGGATCTGCCGCTGTTCGCGCGGTTCGCTTCCGACAAGCGCGTCATCGTTCCGGCCTCGCGCTATTTGCCGAAATGGCTGTGGGCGTTGCCGCCGGCTCTGCAGTTCATCAGCAAACGGCGCGTCTGGCTGTCGCTGCTGTCGTCACCTGTTCATGGCTGGCACATTCAGCAGATCCTCAAGATCGCCGGCGTCCTCAACGCGCCCGAGCAGCGCGTCTGCATCCTGGATTCGGACAATCTGTTCTTCCGCGAATTCGACGTCGGTGAGTATGCCGGCGCCGAGAAGACCCCGCTGTTCGTCACGCGCAACGGGATCGACGCCGCCCACCCCTTGCATGTCCTGTGGCTCCGCACCGTCGATCAGCTCCTTGGCATCAAGGACCGGTCCTTCCCCGCGGACGACTATGTCGGCAACGCGCTGGTCTGGGACAGGGACACCGCGCGCGCGATGACCGATTCGATCAAGTCGGCAACGGGATTGAACTGGGTTCTGGCACTGTGCCGGAAGAAGAAGTTCTCGGAATATCTCATGTACGGCCATTTCGTCGCGAACTCGCCCGCGCATCTGGCCGCTCATCGGGTCACCGAAGACAGCATCGCGGTCTCGCATTGGGACGACACGCGCCTCGACCGGGCCGCCATCGAAGCGATGATGCGGGCCGCTTCGCCCGACCAGGTCGCGCTGTGCATCCAGTCCTATTCGTCGACCTCCATCGACGACATCCGCGACGTGTTCCGCCTCAGCTCGCGCGACCGTCGCGGTCCGAGTCTTTCGCCCGAGCACATGGGCGACGAGGCCCAGTTCGAAGTGCCGAAAGCTCGCTAGACCTTACACGTCTCTCGTGAACTTGCTGATCACGTTCATGAACGGCTTCGGCTTGAACTCGCCGTCGAGCGGCAAAGGACGGTTCGGCTGCTTGTCGGCGCGGGCAAAGGTGCCGTTGATCCAGCTGTAGCGGTCCGAGAGGCCCCAGGTCAGGATCGAGCGCACCGGTCCGCTGGTCGAGATCGCGGTCAGGAGATCATCGACGCGCTTGGCGACGATGGCATCGCGCTCCGCCGGCGTCCCCGTCAGCTTCTGGTCGTCGACATCGAGCTCGGTGACGAGCACCTCGAGGCCCCAGGCGCGCAGCTCGGTGACGAATTCGGCAAGCCCATGGGTGTCGATCTCGAGCTCGGCATGCAGATGCGATTGCAGTCCCACGGCGTGCAACTGCACGCCCTGGTCGAGCAGCTCCATGATGAGATGGCGGTAGGCCGCGCGCTTCGCGATGAACGTGTCCTTAGCCGACTCGATGTCGTATTCGTTGATCGCGAGCTTGACGAAGGGATCGGCCGCGGCCGCCGTGCGGAACGCCAGCGGAATCCAGCGGTTGCCCAGATGCTGCGTCCAGAACGACTCGCGTCGGTCTTTCGGGCTGTGCGGATTGTCCGGGATCGGCTCGTTGACGACGTCCCACGACGTCAGCTTGTCCTTGTAATAGGAGACGACGGTGCCGATGTGGTCGACATAGGCGCGCTCGACGCCCTTGGTATCCTTGATCTGCTTGGTCCAGTCCGGAATGTCGTGATACCAGGCGAGCGCGTGGCCGCGCATCGTCAGGTCGTTCTGCCGGGCGAAATCCAGGATCGCGTCGGCGCGTTCGAAGGCAAAGGTGTGCGCGTCCGGACGCAGCATCGGCCATTTCAGCTCGAGCACCGGCACGACTTGTGTGCAGTAGGTGCTGATGGCTTCGCCGAGCCTGGGATCCGCTTGCAGATCCCAGAGCGTGGCCGCGGCACCAAATCCCTGATAGCGCTGGGCGAGTTTCGACGCCGGCGCTGCGGACGCCGATGCGCCCGCCGCGAGTGCTGCGGCGCTGCCGAGGAGAAATTCGCGTCTGTCGAGCCTGGTCACGGCATTCCTTATCGGAGCCAACGCGCCACCGTACCAAGCGACGCCTTGCAACGCCGGGGATTTCCCTCGTTGGGTTAACTTTGCCAGTGCGAAATCACGGTTCCTTTCGGTGGCCGTGGCGCCGTCAGGGAAGGGCAAATTTAACGCTAACCCGCGAAAGCGGCTTCAGAACCGGATTCGCCGCCCGATCTCCAGACTTATGTGACACTCTTGAGAGATGTTGCGGCGCAATTCGTTCGCCCCGCCATGGTCCAATTGATGAACGGCCGTCACACTCGCAACAATGTTGCCGGTCCCGTGCTCGCATGCTGAACCGCCATTTCTCGATTTATCTCGTCGCCTACATCCTGCCTGCGGCGGTGGGTTTCTTCGCCGTCACGGCCTACACGCGACTGCTGACGCCGGCGGAGTACGGCGTTTATGTCGTCGGCATCAGCCTGGCCGGCATTCTAGGCGCGATCTTCTTCGCCTGGATCAAGCTGTCGGTGTCGCGCTATCAGGCGATGTCGGCCGAGGTGGATTTCCGCGGCACTGCAATGGTCGCCTTCGCGCTCACCGTTGCCGTCCTCTGCGCCACCACGCCGCTGGTTTTCCTGTTCCGCAATGATCTCAGCGTTGGGCTGCTGCTTGCCAGCATGTTCGTCGCGATCATGGCGAATGCCGTCGATGTCGGCCAGGAGTTCGAGCGCGCAAAACTGCGCCCTTACAGGTTCGCGGCGATCTCGATCGTGCGCAGCGTGTCGAGCGTCGGTTTCGGCCTGCTCGGCATCTGGCTCGGCTGGGGTGGACTGGGACTGCTCGCCGCATTCGGCCTGGGTTCGCTCGCCGGGATCATCCTGAACCTTCTCGGTGACCGCACCAGGATCGCGCGCTTTCAGCGCAGCCAGTTCGTGCAGCTCGCGCGCTACGGCCTGCCGCTGACGCTGGCCGGATTGTCGGTTGCGGTCTACTCGGCCTGCGACCGCCTCATCGTGGCTTATTTGCTCGGCAAGGACGCCGCCGGAATCTTTGGCGTCGCCGCCGATCTGCCGCGACAGTTCATGGTCATGATCGCCTCCAGCGTCGCCGCGGCGACCGTGCCGTTGGTGTTCCGATCAATGTCGGACAAGAACATCGAGACGACGCGGGAGCGGCTGACCGAGAGCCTCGAACTTCTGCTCGTCGTAGTTGCGCCCGTCGCGGTCTGGCTCGCGCTCGCAGCCGATCAGGTCGCCGGCACGCTCGTCGGCGTCGACTTCCGCGCCGGCGTGTCGGTATTGCTGCCGACCCTGGTGCTCGCGCGCTTGTTCGGCATCGCCAATCAGTTCTATGTGCAGATCAGCTTCCAGCTTGCCGAGCGACCGTTCATGCTGGCGGCGCAGTCGTTCCTGACGCTGGTCGTCAGCGTGGCGTTGATGTTCGTGCTGGTGGCCGGCCATGGTCTCTACGGCGCGGCGCTGGCGACCCTTGCAACCGAAGCGATCGGTTTCCTCGTTGCCGTCGTGCTGATGCATCGCGCCCATCCGGTCCCGTTCGACCTCCACCGCCTCGCCGGCGTTGCGGTCTCCGCCGCGGCGATGGCGGCTGCGATCCTCGTGGCACGATCCCAGGTCAATGGCATCGGCCTCGTCCCGCTCATGCTCGTGAGCCTCGCCGGCGGGCTCGCTTATGCCGCTGCCGCGTGGTTGCTGAACATCGCAAACGTCCGGACGCTGTCGCTGCGTTTCCTGCGAACCTTCAACCGCAAGGCGCTGGGCGTTTAAGCCGCGATGCCTGACGAGGCTCGGCCTCAGCGTCTGAAGCTCTGAAAGCGCCGCCTGGCCTGGCGATGGCTCGGTTCCGACCGGAAGCGCACAGCCGCCCGGGTCTAGGGCGGAGGGCGATTTTGTTGCGTCCGTGGCCATAACTGTGCTTCTTGGGCGGCATGTCGGGAGCAGAGCAGATATGACCCAAGGAACGCCGGAAATCCGCGCATCGGCGCAGTTGCTTGCCCGCTATCGCGAGCCTGACAATACGCGGGGTGTCCTCGAACTGGCGATCACGGCGATCCCGTTCGTCGTCATCTGGGCTCTGATCTGGGTCGCTCTTGACCAGGGCTATTGGTTTGCCCTCCTGCTCGAGGTGCCCGCGGCGGGTTTGCTGGTCCGCCTCTTCATGATCCAACACGATTGCGGACACGGCTCGTTCTTCCGCGGCCGCGTTGCCAACGATTGGGTCGGCCGTGCCATCGGCGTGATGACACTGACGCCATACGGCTACTGGCGGCATAACCATGCGGGCCATCACGCGAATTCCGGCAATCTCGACCACAGGGGCTTGGGCGACATCGATACGTTGACCACGCGCGAATTTCTCGGGCGGTCGCGATGGCGCCGGACGCTGTATCGCTTGTATCGACATCCCCTCGTGATGTTTGGCGCCGGTCCCTCGTATTTGTTCATCTTGAAGCACCGATTGCCGGTCGGGATGATGCGTCGCGGCTGGAAACCCTGGCTGAGCACGATGGGCACGAACATCGCCCTCGCGGTCCTCGCCGTCACGATGATCTGGCTGGTCGGCTATGGGCCGTTGCTGCTTGTGCATCTGCCGATCGTTGTCCTGGCGGCGTCGATCGGTGTGTGGCTGTTCTACGTCCAGCACCAGTTCGAGCACACGCATTGGGCCCACGACGAGACCTGGAACTTTCACGACGCCGCGCTGCACGGCAGCTCTCACTACCAATTGCCGGGTGTCTTGCGATGGTTCACGGCAAATATCGGCGTCCACCACATCCATCATTTGTCCAGTCGAATTCCCTGCTATCGCTTGCAGGACGTATTGCGCGACCATCCGCAGTTCGCTGGTGTCGGGCGGATCACGCTGCTCCAGAGTTTGCGGACCGTGCGGCTGACCTTGTGGGACGAGGAACGGCAGCGGCTCGTCTCCTTTGGAGAGGCAGCCTTGTTTGGCAAGGCAGCCTTGTTTGAAAAGGCAGCCTTGACTCCAGTGGCTTAGCTTTACGCCGCCCCGCGCGGCCGCCGACCGGCGTGAATTCGCGCGATCGGAACGCGATGGGCGTCTAGCGGCCGTTCAACGTGGCTTCGCCGTCCGACGCCGGGCGCTGGCAGCCGTGTCACCGATCCCCGGTCATTCTGTCGCAGCGATAGACCGCCAGCTTCGGCCGCGCGGCGCCCTTCCGCCTGCGTTAACCGTCGTATATGAGATTTATCGCCGGAACGTGCCGAATGTCGCCACAGACGGAACGTAAGGCGGCTGCGATTTCTTAATTCAAAGATCGCAATCTGATCAATGACCGGCGGACTGGCATTTCGACCGAGGATGGCATGAGAAACCTGATGACAACGGCGCAATCCACCGTGGCGATGCGGCGTTGGGGGCCCCCCGGAATTGTGACCCTGGCGGCAATGCTCGCCTTTGCGGCCGTGGCTCCGGCCAATGCGGCCAAGCAGGCGCGTCAGCCGGCCGAGGCGGTGGCACCGCGCGAGGCCGGCGAACCGATCATGGCGATCGTGTCGATCAAGAGCCAGCAGGTCACCTTCTACGACGCCGAGGGCTGGATTTTTCGCGCGCCGGTTTCCACCGGCACGACGGGACGCGAGACGCCGGCCGGCGTCTTCGCCATCATCGAGAAGGACAAGGACCACCACTCGACCATGTATGACGACGCCTGGATGCCGAACATGCAGCGCATCACCTGGAACGGCATCGCGCTGCATGGCGGGCCGCTGCCCGGCTACGCCGCTTCGCATGGCTGCGTGCGGATGCCGTTCGGCTTTGCGGAGGGCCTGTTCGACAAGACCAACATCGGGATGCGGGTGATCATCTCGCCGAACGACGCGGCTCCGATCGACATCGTTCATCCCGCACTGTTCATGCCGAAGCGGGACGCCATTGCGGCGGCGCCGGGCCAAATTGGCAGGCTCTCCGGCGAGGCCGAGGAGGCCACAAGGGCGGCCGACGAGGCCAAGAAGGCCGCGACGGCGGCCGCGAAAGAGGCGGCATCGCTGCCGGCCTCGTTGCGCAAGCTGGAACAGCAGAAGACCCGCGCCGACGCCGAGCTCGCCTTCGCCGACAGGCAGCTCGCGGCCGCCAAGACCGATCAGGCCCGCGCCAAGGCCGAGGAGCTGAAGCAGAAGGCCGCCACCAAGGCCGCCGACGCGGCGACGCAGCTCGATGCCGCCAAGAGCGCCGCACAACCGAAGCGCGACGCGGTGGCTGCCACGAAAGAGGCCGCCAAGGCGGCAGCGGCCAGGAAGGCCGATGCCGTGAAGGCCGCGACCGACGCAAAGCTCGCACTCGAGCCGGTCTCGGTCTACATCAGCCGCGCGACGCAGAAGCTCTACGTGCGGCGGAACACGCACAAGCCGGCACCGGACGGCGGCGGCGAGGTGTTCGACACCAGCATCGAGGTTCCCGTCACGATCCGCAATCCGGATCAGCCGCTCGGCACGCATATCTTCACCGCGATGGCGAAGACCGACACCGGCCTGCGCTGGAGCGTGGTCACGATCGAAGACAGCGACAACGCCAAGAACGCACTCGACCGCATCACCATCCCACAGGAGGTGCTCGATCGCATCGCGCCGACCGCGTTGCCGCGCTCCTCGATCATCATCTCGGACGAGCCGCTGAGCAGCGAGACCAACTACCGCACCGAGTTCGTCGCAGTGCTGAGCAACCAGCCCCAGGGCGGTTTCATCACGCGCAAGCCGACCGCGCCTCCGATGGCCATGGCGAGCGATGACGGCTGGGACAATGGCGGCAACGGTTTCGGCTTCTTCTTCCAGCGCGATCCGAATCCGCAGCCCGTCAATCCGCGCCGGCGCGGCCAGTATCAATATTATCAGCCGGCACAGCCGATGCAGCGGGGCTTCTGGTAGGAGCGGGCGGATCGAAGCTCGCCACTATCGCCGCGCCTCGATGACGATAGCCTGGATCTTGCCTTCGATCGGTCCGGACCCATGGCGCGTTCGGATCGCCTCGGCAACGATGTCGGTCGCAGCCTGAAGCTTGCTGGCATCGCGTGCCTCGATCTCGATGCGCAGCGGCGTGCCCTGGCAGAGCGCGATCGCGACGTGCTCGGGCGACGGGGCCCGGCTTATTTCAGCTCGCGTTTCGATCGATATGTCACGGAAGCCTGCGCGTTCGAGGTCGGTTCTGATGACGGCCTTGTCGTGATAGCCGTGCGGCGTCCGGGCCATGAAACGAGGCGGGTCGTCGGGAAACAGCTTTTCGAGCGCGACGGTCGCTTCATGCGTCAGCACATTGTCCTCGATGCGATCCCAGACGTTGAACACGAACGTGCCATTGCCGTTGAGGACGCGCTTCACTTCCCCGTAGGCCTTCACGCGGTCCGGAAAGAACATGGCGCCGAACTGGCAGCAGACCACGTCGAAGGCTGCATCGTCGAAGGGCAGGGCCGATGCGTCGGCCTGGCGCCACGAGATGCGATCGTCGTCTGCCTGACGCTGCGCCGCGACAGCCAGCATCGGCTCGTTGAGGTCGGTCGCGACATAACGAACGCCGCGCGGCAGCGCCGCCGCCACCGCGCGCGTCACGGCGCCGGTGCCTGCCGCGATCTCGAGCAGCACGGAGGGAGACCGGGCCGCGACACGTCTTGCGATGTCGTCGGCGTAAACGGCGAAGATCATCGGCACCAGATATTCGTCGTAAAGCTTCGGGATCGAGCCGGCGAAAACCTTGTCAGTGTTGGACATGCTTGCCTCGCTGAAGTTCGGAGACGAGGCTCACGTTACCATGGATTGCCGTCTACCGCGCCAGTAGCGCGGTGAATCCGGCCGATGCCTGCATCGCCTTGCTGGCCGCCGGCGTCATCGGCTTGCGCCGACCTCGCGGATCGGCCGCGTGCCGTCCCAGTTGGCCGCCGCCTGCCGGACCTTCTCGAAGAACGGCCCCTTGGTGCCGCTGATGTCGGAGATCTCGATCACGGTGCCTGGATGGGCCTGGGTGTCGAAATAGGCAAAGCGTCCTCTGTCGCCGCCGATCTGGCCCTCGTGGCCGATCCTGTAGCCGAGCCCGAGCGCCCTGTCGTAGAGCGCCTGGTAGTCGTGGCTCCAGTAGGACATGTGCTGGAGGCCTTCGTGGCCGGACTCGAGGAATTCCCTATATAGCGAGGGCGCGTCGTTGCGCTGCTGGATCAGCTCGATCTGGAGGTCGCCGGAATTGGCCAGCGCGATGCTCATCTCGACGGCGGAGTTTTCGCCGCGATGGCAAAACCAGTCGGTCTTGACGCGGTCCATGTAGTACCAGGGACCGACGCCCATCACCTCGATCCAGTGCTTCATCGCGGAGTGGATGTCCCGCACCACATAACCGTTCTGGCGTACCGCGCCGAAGATGCGGCTCATGCCCGCGCTCCTCTTGTCAGCTTGATCACTTCAGTTCAATGCCCGCGTCCTTGGCAACCTGCTTCCAGGCCGCGATGTCGCTGGCGTTGATGTCACGCTGCTCGTCGCCCGGCACGAATTGCGGCGTGATGCCAAGCCCCAGCAGCTTCTCCTTCACGTCGGCATCGGCGAGCGCGTCCTTCAGCGCCGCGGACAGCTTTCTTGCGATCGGTTCGGCAAGCCCCGCAGGCGCATACATCGCCCAGGACAGGCTGCGGTCGAACGGCACGCCTTGTTCCTTGTAGCTTGCGACATCCGGCAGGCTCGGCGAGCGTTCGCCGCAGGCGGCCAGCGCCTTGATCGAGCCGTCCTTCACGAGCGGCGTCGCGGTCGCCATGTCGAGCGTCGCCAGCGAGATGTGGCCGCCGAGCAGATCGCCGGCCAGTTTGGCGATGCCGTTGAACGGCACGTGGTCCATCTTGATTCCGGTCTGCTGCATCAGGATTTCCGCGCAGAACTGTCCGGTCGAGCCGACGCCCCAGCTTCCGTACTGGATCGGCTCGCCCTTCCTGGCCAGCGCGATCAGGCCCTTGATGTCGTTGGCGGCAAAATCCTTGGTCGCCACCAGCATGATCGAGGACGTGCCGATGCGCCCGATCGTGGTGAAATCCTTGATCGAATCGTAAGGCAGTTTCGGATAGATCGCCGGCGCCAGCACATGCGTGGTCATGCCGCCTACGGTGATGGTGTAGCCGTCATTCGCCGACGCCGCGACCATCTGGGTGCCGAGCGTGCCGGCAGCCCCGGTGTGGTTCTCGATATAGACGCTCTGTCCGAGCGTCTTGCCTATCCTGTCGCCGAGCAGTCGTCCGATCACGTCGCCGCCGCCACCGGCCGCATAAGGCAGCAGCATCCTGATCTTGTGCGTGGGATAGGCGGCCGGATCCTCGGCCCGCGCAGGCAGCACTGCCGAGAACGTTATGACCAATGACAAAGTTGCGGCGCGCAGCAGACGAAAATGGACGAAGCGCGCCATGACCTGATCTCCCCAGATTGCTCTCCGCTTCTTTTGACAGCGGAGTTGAAGCGCAAGACCGAACGAGCGATCGTGCCGGCGGTTGACTAGCGAACGATCGTTCGTTAGTCAAGCCCGCATGGCTGTCCACACCACCAGCGCGGCGGAAGCGGCTGCGCCCACGACCCGCGCGCGCATTCTCGCCGAGGCGCTCGATCTGTTCGCGCAGAGCGGCTATGGCGGCGCCTCGATGCGCGAGCTCGCGCGTCGCGTCGGCATTCGCGAGAGCAGCCTCTACAATCACTTCGCCGGCAAGGCCGCGATCCTCGAGGCGATCGTCAGCGAGCACGGCCCGGCCAGCTCGGCGAGCCGGCTGGAAGAGCCGCGCTACAAGCAGCTCGCGCGCCAGCCCGCCGCGTTCTGCCGCCAGTTTGCACTGGATCTCGTCGAGCAATGGTCCGATCCGCGCGAGCACCAGTTCCAGAAAGTGATCACCGCCGAGCGCAACCGCGTGCCCGGCATCCGCGCCAAATTCGCCGATCATTTCTATGCGCGCGAGCAGAGCATGATGACGGATTATTTCCGCGGCTTTGCGCTCGCCGGTCTCGTCTCGACGCCGGACCCACGCGAGACCGCGCGGCTGTTCGCGGCCGGGCTGATCTACATCCGTCTCGAGCATTACGTGATGGGCGCGGCACCGTCGCCGCGGCCGAAGGTGATCGAGGCGATCGACAGCTATCTCACCTTCTTCCTGTCGCTGATCGCGGCGGATGGCGGGACACAGGACAATAAGAAACGAAAAGCCAAGGGAGAGACTCGTGGCAAGGCTGCCCCTGATTGATCCGGAGACGACGAGCGGCGACATCCGCGCCTCGTTCGACCGCATGCCGGTCAAGCTGAATATTTTCCGCATGATGGCCCATGCCGAGGCCAACATGATCCCGGCGATGCGGCTCGGCAATTCGATCCTGCACAAGCAGAAGCTCAGTGCGGTCCATCGCGAGCTCCTGATCCTTCAGGCCGCCCAGCTCGAAGGCGGTGCCTATGAATGGCGCCAGCACGTGCCGATCGCGCTTGGTGTCGGCTGCACGCAAGCACAGATCGATGCGGTCGAGCGCGCCGATTACGATGCTGCCGGTTTGAGCGAGGCCGAGCGCGCGCTGCTGAAATTCGGCCGCGAAGTGGTCGAGCACGTTCGCGTTCCCGAGCAGATCTTCGCCGCCATGCGCGCGCATTTCAGCGACCAGGAGATCGTCGAATCCATTGTCGCGCTCGGCTTCTACATGATGATGGCGCGTGTCACCGAGGCGACCGAGACCGATCTCGACCCGGCAGCCGGCATGAAGGTCTACGACAGCGGCAAGAGATAGGCGGCGCGCATGCGTGAGAATTCCGAGACCAGGCTGGAGCGCTATGTTCGCGCGCCGAGTGCGGAATCGCTGGGCGAAGCGCCGGGCAGGGGACGCCTTGAGGGGCGTCGCATCCTGATCGTCGGCGGTGGCCAGCGTGTGTTCGACGCCGCCACCGATCCGATCGGCAACGGCCGCGCCATGAGCATTCTTTGCGCGCGCGAGGGCGCGAAGGTCGCGGTCGCCGATCTCAACCACACCTCCGCGCAGCAGACCGTCAAGCACATCACCGACGAAGGCGGCGAGGGCTTTGCCATCACGGCCGATGTCACCTCTGAATCCGACGTCCAGCGCATGATCGAGGAAGCACATCGCGCCATGGGCGGGCTCGACGGCATGGTCCTCAACATCGGCACCTTCGGCAAGGTCGGCCTCGACGCCGTCAGCCCCGAGGAGTGGAATGCGATCTACGACGTCAACGTTCGCGGTCCGATGCTGTGCTGCCGCGCGGGCCTGCCGGAATTCGGCAACGGCGGATCGATCGTCTTCATCTCCTCCATCGCCGCTCTGAAGGCCGGCTCGCAGATGGCGGTGTATGATTCCTCGAAAGCCGCGCTCGGCGGCCTGATGCGCAACATCGCCCATCTCGGATCGCGCCGCGGCATCCGCGCCAACCTCGTCTATCCCGGTCTCGTCGACACGCCGAACGGTCGCGAGGCCGGCGCCGGCCGCCCCTCGCGCGGCAAGGGTCACGTCCCGTTCGGCCGCCAGGCCACCGCCTGGGAAATCGCCTATGCCGTGCTGTTCTTCCTCTCGGACGAGAGCGTCTACGTCACCGCGCAAACGCTCGCGGTCGATAGCGGCCTGAGCGGGATGTGACGTCGATCCGTAACAGGCTGCGGCTCGACGCGACAGTTTCGCAGGGCCTGCTCATCTGATAAGCCTCAAAGGCATGAAAACCACACTGCTGAAATCCGAAGACTACGCCCGCTCGCCCTGGAAGAACGGCGGCGGCATCTTCACCGATATTGCGGATGCCCATCGCGCTGAATCCGTGAAGGATTGGGACAGCCTGCTCTGGCGCTTCGCGACCACGCCGATTGTGGCGCCGGGGCCATTCTCTCATATGCCCGGCATCGACCGCCTGCAGATGGTGGTCGGCGGACGCGGGCTGGTGCTGAAGTCGCCCACCGAGGAATTCGACGAGCGCGAGCCGTTTACGACGGTGCGCTTCACCGGCGAGCTCGAGATCGTGACCCGGCTCGAGGAAGGGCGAGTCGAGGTGGTGAATTTGATGGGCCGGCGCGGTGCGGTCGCGCTTGAGCTCGAAGCGCTTAAGGAGCCCGGTGAG
Source organism: Bradyrhizobium sp. Kon56 (assembly GCF_055807635.1). NCBI lineage: Bacteria > Pseudomonadati > Pseudomonadota > Alphaproteobacteria > Hyphomicrobiales > Nitrobacteraceae > Bradyrhizobium > Bradyrhizobium sp. Kon56. Next base: position 66,786 of record NZ_JBVVOU010000014.1, read on the forward strand.
CGGCGATTTTCCGCCGGCACGCATCTAATTTATGCGGCGCGCGGCGACTGCACTATCCGTCTCGAAGGCACGGATTTTTCGATTTCGCACGAAAACACCTTGAAAGTCGAACTGACGGGGGCATCGACGCTTGCGCTCGTCTCGGGGCTGGCCGTGCTGGGCTCTATCCAGATCGTCGGCTGAACGGCGTTCCAGCCCACCAGAGCGATGCGCACAATCCGTGCAACTGGCTAGGTTGACGCCGTCGCGCCGGAGCACGATATCTGCCCTGATGCAGCCGCCGCCCAAAAGCCAAAGCACGATATGGGCGGCCACGATATGAACGGGCAGATATGACCGCGCCAGAGAACAAATCCGCCACGCTGTCCGACGGCGTCGTCGACTGGTTGATCAACGGCACGCGCGACCAGCGCTTTATCGACAATATCTTTGCCGAGATGTGCATCCGGCTTCAGCAGGCCGGCATTCCGCTGGCGCGCTCAACCCTTCACGTGCTGATCCAGCACCCGCAATGGCTGGGCGCCCGCTTCATGTGGGCCGACGGCATGCGCGAGGCAGAGATTGCACGGGTCGACCATGACGTCCGCGAGCGGTCTGAATATATCGGCAGTCCCGCCAACGAAATGTTCGACGGCGCGACCGAGTTGCGCGAAAATCTCGAGCAGGACCCAGCGCTCGGCCGCAAGCACGCGCTCTACCGCGAGATGCGCGCGCAGGGCCTCACCGACTATGTGGCCTGGCCGCTCTATCATACGCTCGGCAAGCGCCATCTCGTCACCTTCGCGACCAACCGGCCCGGCGGCTTCGACGACACCCATGTCGCTGCCCTCAAGAACTTGTTGCCTGTGCTGGCGCTGGTCAGCGAGATCCGCGTCAAGAATCGATTGGCGCGAACGCTGCTCGAGACCTATGTCGGCTCCCATGCCGGCGAGCTCATCCTGGCCGGCGCCACGCGGCGCGGTACCGGTACGACGGTGCGCGCCGCGATCATGATCTGCGATCTGCGCGACTTCACCAAGATTTCCGACAATTGGCCGCGCGACGACGTCATCGATCTGCTCAACGATTATTTCGACGCGATGTCGGAGCCGATCGCGCGGCATGGCGGCGAGATCCTGAAATTCATCGGTGACGGCCTGCTCGCCATCTTTCCGCTGAGCGAGCCCAAGGCCTGCGCAAACCTGCTGCATGCCGTGACCGAAGCCAGGCAGGCCATGATCGCGTTGAACGCGCGCAACGACGGCACCGGCCGAGCGCCGCTGAACTACGGCATCGGCGTCCATGTCGGCGACGTCATGTACGGCAATATCGGATCGTCCACCCGGCTCGACTTCACCGTGATCGGTCCCGCCGTCAACATGGCCTCACGCCTCGAAGCCTTGACCAAGCAAGTGGGAAAGAAAGTGTTGCTGTCACGCGACTTTGCCGAGCTGGTCGAGCGAGAGTTCGAGCTGGAGCATGTCGGAAAATATGAGGTGCGCGGCTTCAGCGATCCGATCGAGCTTTTTGCGTTTTGAAGATGACGGAGGCCCCCGGCTAAGCAGCGGGCGACATCGAGTCCTGTTGCCAACGCAGGATTGTGTGACTACGCTCGGTGCGAAGCGCAACCAAGCGTTTCGTCCAAGCGTGTCATCGATCGGCCGCAGTACATGCCAAAATTCCTCCGCATCGGAATCCATCAGTCGAACGTATCGGGTTACACGTCGAAGGCGTGGTGTGTCCGGCGCGTTGGCACGGCGATCCTCCTGAAATGGGGCGCCGTGGAAGTCCACGGCGCGGGTGACGGACGAAAGGTCTACTGGACGCGTCTGCCGCAGCAGAAGACAATTCGCTGCGGCAGCGCGCAGCGTGCCCAGGATTACGCCAAGGCCGCGATCGCGCGGCGCCGCAATCATCGCTATGAACCGCTGACCGGCGCGATCGTGCTCCGGCGCCGACCGGCCGCAGGCAACACCGAGCTCAAGCGGGCGCTTGCCACGATCCTGATCGTCGATATCGTCGGCTCCACCGCAAAAGCCGCAAAGCTCGGCGATGTCCGCTGGACCAAGATCATGGGCCATTATTACGCGGCGGTCCGCAAGGAGCTGAAGAGCTCGCGCGGCAAGGAAGTCACGACGACGGGCGACGGCGTGCTGGCGACGTTCAAGACGCCGGCCGCCGGAATCAATTGCGCGACCGCGATCCAGAAGGCCGTGCGTACGCTCGGCCTCGAGATCAGGGTCGGCCTGCATGCCGGCGAATACACCGTGAGCGGCACTGAGGCGGTCGGCCTCGCCTTCCACATCGGCACCCGCGTCGCCGCAAAGGCGAGCGCCGGCGAGGTGCTGGTGTCGAGCGCGGTGAAGGAGCTGATGGCGTCGCAGTCGGCGATCAACCTGAAAGATCACGGCATTCACCGGCTCAAGGGCGTGCCGGAAAAATGGAGACTCTATAGAGTGGAGGGGTGAGAGTGGGTGAAGCTCTCACCGTCCTTCGTAAACGGGTGGACGCTTCTGTGCCTCGGCATCCCGCCCTTCCTGGAAGTCCCTGGTCGTGAGCAGCGCACGATATTGGTCGCCAAGTTGGGCAAGCGCGGCCTCGGGGTCTTCGAGCGCAAGGTGCGAGGACGCAATCGAGGTCTTGATGCCGAGGGGAGCGCATGCGGCGATCTTCTCGGCGATCTTCTCGGCGATCTCGACGGCCTTCGCGCGAGCGGCGTCGCGGTTTGTTGCCACCTCCTGAACCGTTCCCATCCGGAGCGCTTCGTTCGCATCCCAATGATGGCCCGTCAGAATGAACCGCATGGCATTTCCCCAGCCGGCTTCTCGTGGGAAGCGAACGGTTGAGCCGCCGAAAGCGGCCGTGCGTGTTCTCGTCCTGGCCGAAATCCGTGTCTTCCGATGCTATGCGGATGTCCGCAACGAGGAAGATTTCGTGCGCCATATTCCAGGTATCGCCATGCACCGCGACAATCAGCGGCTTGGTGAGCGCCGGTTTGGTCCGCCCGAGAGGGTCGATGAAGCCGGGTCCCTCCATCATCGTCTTTCCCGATTGAACAAATGCCTTGTAGGCGTCGACATCGACGCCTCTGGAGAAGCGTTCGCCGTAGCCGAACAGAACCGCTGCACGCAGCGAGGGATCTCGATCGTACTGGTAGTAGGCTCTCGCCAGGCTCTCTGTCGCCTCCGGGTCCAGCCGATTGTCGATGCCAGGCCGGTTGATGCCGATCAGCACGATGTGGCCTTTGCGCTCGATGGTGATCTTCGTCCGCTCACCGTACGGAATGTCCGCCATCGGCGCGGACTCGTCAGATTGTGACATCATGGATTCTGTCTTCCCGTGCTGATGAGAGCGCTGCAGCAATGATGTGGTATCATGCAGAAGATTGCATCAGGCCCGACATGGGCGATCGTGCGTATCGGAAAACGCATCTGCGTTTTCGAAACGACGATGAACGAGGGTGTGGGCTCAAGAGCGTGCCGGAGCGGTGGCGGGGTGGGGACTGAGGCGATTGCGCGCGGGGCGGATCCACGCCCTCATCTCATCTGGACGACGATTTTCCCCCTGGCTCGTCCCTTTTCGAGATAGGCCAGCGCGTCTTTCGCCTGTTCGAACGGAAAGACCTTGTCGATCACCGGCCGGATACGCTCCGCCTTGAGAAGCTCGCCGATCTCGGCGAGTTGCCTGCCGTCCGGGTGCACGAACACGAACGAATACTCCGCGCCGATCTTGCCGGCGCGGCGAATGATCTTGCGGCTCAGCCATCCGAACAGGAACACCATGACGACGTTCATCCCGCGGTCGCGCGCGAACGCGGCGTCCGGCGGCCCGACCAGCGAGGCAATCCTGCTCCCCCGCTTCAGGATCCGAAGCGATGTCTCGACCGCATCGCCCCTGAGCGTGCCCAGCACCGCGTCGTAGTCCCGCAGCACTTCCTCGAATTGCTGGGTCTTGTAGTCGATCACCTCGTCAGCCCCGAGGCTGCGCACCAGATCGATATTTCCAGTGCTGGTCGTCGTCCCCACTTTGGCGCCGAAATATTTCGCGAGCTGGATCGCGAACGTGCCGATCCCGCCGGCGCCGGCGGGGATGAAGACTTTCTGGCCGGGTTTGAGACGTATGCGCTCCCTAAGAGCTTGCCACGATGTCAGGCCGACCATCGGGATCGAGGCCGCGTGCACGAAGTCGAGGTTCGGCGGCTTGAGCGCGGCGGCATCCTCCGGCACGGTCGCGAATTCGGCGAGAGCGCCTGTGCCGAGATCGAAGATGCTGGCGAAGACGGCGTCGCCCGGCTTGAAGCGGGTCACGCGGCTTCCGACCTCGACGACGACGCCCGCCAGGTCGCTGCCCAGCGTGGCCGGCAGTTCAAACTTCAGGATCGGCTTGAACGTTCCCTTCGGAATCATGTTGTCGATCGGGTTCAACCCCGCGGCATGAACCTGGACCAGGATTTCGTTCGGCTTCGGCGTCGGCCGCGGGATATCGGCCAACGCGATCTGGTCCGGCTTGCCGTAGCGCTTGAACACGAGGGCTCTCATTTTTTCTCTCGGTCCGAAGGTTCTTCGCACTGGCAAGATTGCGGCCCTCAGAAAGCCCGCGCGGTGCGGGCGGGCTGCAGCGCCGCCGTCGCATCCAGCCGCAAATCCTTTCGGATTCCGGCATCCACCAGGGCTGCGGGCGCGAACCGGCGCAGAAATCGCAGGCGCTTCGCAAGGCTGCCGGCCGCGTATTTGAGTTGCGGGCGCACCGCGCTCGCGGCCTTCAGCACGGCATCGGCCACGACGCCGGGCTGTTCGGCCGTCGCCATCACCTCGTTCACCCGCTTGGTCACGCCGGCGCGCGCCTCGCGATATTCGTCGAGCGTGGCGTCGGGCTCCATGAAGTTCGCGTCGAACGGCGTCTTGGTGTAGGCGGGCTCGACTACGGAGACCCGGATGCCCCGCGTGCGCAGTTCATGGTCGAGCGATTCCGAATAGCCTGCCACGGCGTGCTTGGTCGCGGCATAGAGCGCGCCGTAAGGCATCGGCAGAAAGCCGAGCACTGAGCCGATGTTGATGATGCGGCCGCTTCCATGGCGCCGCATGTGCGGCACGACGGCGCGCGTCATCCGGATCAGGCCGAAGAAGTTCGTCTCGAAAATCGCGCGCGCCTGCTCCATCGAGCTCTCTTCCGCGCCGGCAGGGGCAACGCCGAAGCCGGCGTTGTTGACGAGCAGGTCGATGCGACCCTCGCGCCGGATCACTTCGCCGACGGCGGCTTCCACCGATGCATCGCTGGTGACGTCGAGAGCCAGCATCTCGAACGCCTGCTTGCCCGCCTGCGCGCCCCGCCTGCTGGTGCCGAACACCTTGTAGCCGGCGTTCGCGAGTCGCTCCGCCGTCGCCTGGCCGATGCCTGAGGAGGCGCCGGTCACTAGCGCGATCTTCGTTGTAATCCTGTTCATAATGCCTCTCCGACGCCACTACCGGGCCTGAAATCGTTTGATTACGATCGTAACTATTGATACACATGACGATCGTAATTATAAAAGTCAAGCCCCGCCTCTAAGGATCGGTCCCATGCGCGTCTCAAAGGAACAGGCCGCCAAAAATCGCGAGCATATTCTCGAGACTGCCTCGCGCCTGCTGCGGGAGCGCGGCATCGCCGGCGTCGGTGTCGACGCACTCGCCGAGGCGGCCGGGATGACGCACGGCAGCCTCTACAGCCAGTTCGGCTCCAAGGAGCGGCTGGTCGAGGAGGCGGTGGCCCATGCGATCGACGCCAAGGGTCAGGAATTCCCCGAGGCCTTCGAGCTCGAGGACTATGTTTCGCACTATCTCTCGCCGGGGCATCGCGACGATCCCGCCGCCGGCTGCCCCTTCGCTGCGCTCGCCTGTGAAGTGTCACGTCAAAGCAGCGGCCTGAAGCAGCGTTTCACCGCCGGCGTGCGCGGCGTGATCGGCTTGCTGAGCAGCCGAATGGCCACCGATCTGAAGCCACGCCAGCGCGAGGACAAGGCGCTCGCCGCCGCCGCCTCCATGGTGGGAGCCCTCGTGCTTGCCCGCGCCGTGGACGATCCCAAGCTGTCGGACGATATTCTTCGCGCGACGAGGAATTCGCTGGCGGGGTGAGGCCGCGTCCCGGCGGGGCGCCGAAAGTCCGGAACAAAATTCCGGTGACGACGTTCGACGTCGCGGACAGCCAAAAGCGATGGCTGCCGATCTTCGACATCGACATACTTTCGAACGCGCATGGATGACTACAGCGATCTGGTGCTCGGCATGTTGGCCCTGGCCGTCGCTGCCCTCCTGTTGGTGGCGGGCGAGCTCTATCTCGTGACCCGGCCAGAGCCGCCGCAAACTCACGCGCCGGCCCCACCGGTCGTTACATCGTCGGCCGAAACCATTTTTTGTCATGTCGATTTTGGAGCGTAAGCAGACCAACTCGAAGAGGTGGGCAATGGGAAGCACTGCAACTGTTCCGATGCTGTCGTCTGAGGGCGGATTGACACATTACCTGGCGGAAATTCGCAAGTTTCCGATGCTGCGGCCCGATCAGGAAATCGCCTACGCCAAGCGATGGCGCGAGCACGGCGACCGCGAGGCAGCCTATCATCTCGTCACAAGCCATCTGCGGCTCGTTGCCAGGATTGCGATGGGATATCGCGGCTACGGCCTGCCGGTTGCGGACATCATTTCCGAAGGAAATGTCGGCCTGATGCACGCCGTCAAGCGCTTCGAGCCGGAGCGCGGCTTTCGGCTCGCGACCTACGCGATGTGGTGGATCAAGGCGTCGATCCAGGAATACATCCTGCGGTCCTGGTCGCTGGTCAGGATTGCCAACAGCGGGGCGCAGAAGAAGCTGTTCTTCAAGCTTCGCCGGACCAAGGCGGAAATTTCCGCCCTGGAGGATGGTGATCTCCGCCCCGAGCACGCCAGCCGGATCGCGCGGCGGCTCGGCGTGCAGGAGAACGACGTCATCGAGATGAACCGGCGCCTCGGCGGCGACCTGTCGCTCAATGCCTTGGTGCGCGACGCCGACGGCGGCGAAGTCCAGGACTGGCTCGTCGACCCCGCGTCCAGTCCTGAAGCCGCGTACGCCGAGCAGGAAGAAACCAGACGGAGGCGTGAAGCCCTCGCCAGCGCCATGGGCGTCCTCAAGCCGCGCGAGCGCGACATTCTCGAGGCGCGCTGGCTCTCCGAGCCGCCGCTGAGACTTGAGCAACTCGCCGCACGATATGGCGTTTCACGCGAGCGGGTGCGGCAGATCGAAATGCGCGCGTTCGAAAAGGTTCGGGCTGCTATCGGCGGGCGCCTGGCAGCCGGCTCTTGAAACCAAATCGGCGCCTCCTAATTCTTTTGGCAGCCGCATGCGAGTGCGGTGCCGGACGCCAAAGCAGGGTCCGGCAAGGCCATCGGGGCTCGCCCCGGTGATGCTCTTAATCCATGTTGCTCACAGGAGGATGTGGTTATGAGAACCGACGATATGTCTCCCCTCTGGCGTTCGACCATCGGTTTCGACCGCCGTTCCGCCGCGTCGCATCGCGATCGATGCTGCCGGCAATGCCGACCCGAAATCGAGCACAAGCAGGCGGCCTGACGAGTTGATCGTCCGGGCTTTGCAGCGCGTGCGTGGCCCTCGCCGCGCGCCGAGCTGCGCCAATCGACAAATAAGACAGGAGATAAGGAGAAACGACAATGGCACTACGCGATCTCATTCCGTGGAACAACGGCTCACGCAACATGGCCGTTCAACGCGGCGAAGCCGGCAACCCGCTGCTTGCGCTTCATCGTGAGATGAACCGGCTGTTCGACGACGCCTTCCGCAGCTTTGATCTCAGTCCGTTCGGCTCCTCGACCGCAATGGGCTGGCCGAACGTCGAACTCGACGAGAGCGACAAGGAAGTCAAGGTCGTCGCCGAGCTTCCCGGTCTCGAACAGAAGGACGTCAACGTCGAGCTTGCAAACGGCGTGCTGACGATCAGCGGCGAGAAGAAGAGCGAAACGGAAGACAAGGAGCGTCTCTTCAGCGAGCGTTACTATGGCCGTTTCGTGCGGCGCATTCCGGTCGATGACGTCGACCAGGACAAGGTCGCGGCTTCCTTCAACAACGGCGTTCTCACCGTCACCCTGCCGAAGTCACCGGCGGCACAACAGAAGGTGAGGCGCATCGCGATCAACGGCAAGTAAGCATGAAGCGGCGGGCGGGAGCCGCCGCTCTCGCCCGCGCGCGGCCGGCGGCCGCATTCGCGTCCGTCGGCTCGCTGCAAAATTTTCCGGAACGCTCGGAAACTTCAATTCCGGTCTGGCGTTTTGCGGTCGGTTTCCAAGTTCTGGGAGTCGCATATGAAGAAACTTCCTTTGGTCCTGACGATGATCTCGGCCCTGTTCGTGGCGGCGGCCTCGCCGGCGCAAGCCCATGGCTGGCGCGGCGGCTGGCACGGCCATTGGGGCGGTCCCGGCATCGGCTTCGGTCTTGTTGCCGGTGCGCTTGCGGCGGGGCTGGCGGCCGATGCCTATTATGGCCCGCGCTACTATGGCCCGCCCTACGGCTATTATGGACCGCGCGTCGTGCGGCGGGCCTATTATGTGCCTTACGCCTACGCTCCACCGCCCTATTGGGATCCCTGGTGGTGACGAGACAAGGCCCGGATCATCATCCGGGCCTTTTGCGTGAGGGCAATCGGTCAGCGGTTCGCGGCGCGCCTATTTGCGGTTCGCTCCCGTCGAGCCTGAGCCCGGCATGGCCTGCTGACCGCCCTGGGTTTGCCTGGTGTCGTTGTCGCCTGGCCGGGTCGTGGAGGACTTGGCCGGTGCGTTCGCGCCGCCGCCATTGTTGTCCGATGACGTGTTGAGGCCGGAGGCTCCCGCTCCCGTCGTGCCGCCGGTGCCTGAGGAGTCGATGCTCGACCCGGTCCTGGACGCACCCGCGCCGCCTTGCGCGAATGCGGAAGAGGGGAATGCGAGAGCCGCAACGAGCCCTGCGAGAACCAGTTTTTTCATGTCCGCTCCTGTGCTTGACGTCGTCACATGCCATGCGAGGCAAAGATCTCGGCACGCACCTGTTCCTGGGCGGGAGCGGAAATCCCGCGACAAGCGACGATGAGTCATCCCGAGCTCATCGCGCGCGGAGCGATCCGTTCCTGCGCTTGCGGCGTCAACTCGTAGCGGTCGCCGGTTTTCACCAGCCAGCCCGCCTCGATCATGCGTCGCGTCATGCCCGCGCTGCACAGCGGGTGGCTGCCGCCGGGATGAAACAGCGCGCCCTCGCGTTCGATCAGGTAGCCGTAGAGCCGCGCCTGTCGAAGCGGGTTTTGCATCCCTGGTGTGGGCGCCTCCATGGTCTCTCGCGCAGTCCTCCAAGACGGCCTGAGATGCCGGGCCGATCCCCCGTCAGGCGGCCCCGGCCTGTGGCCCGGGGGCGGGGCTTCGAGCCGAGGCCGCCATTGCCGGAATGGCAAGGACCCGGCGCGGCCCAATACGCAACGGCCCCAGGTCGTTCCAACGACGTCGTTCCTGCGAGCTCGGTCCTACAAACTATCCGTTGCTCTTTCCGGATGGGTGTCGGCAAGGCGAATTGCCTAGGCCGACCAACGATCCTGCTCTTCCTGGTGGGCATGCTCGTTCAGCCGTTCGGCGATCTGATCCGCGATCGTGTCCGACTCGGCCGAGGCCACCGGCTCGCCCTTGTGGGTCCTGAGCTTGTCCTTGTCGGCTTCGATGGGGAAATCGTCGGGCTTCAGTCCGGCATCTTTGGTCATGGTGCGCCTCATTGTGTCTCGCATCCGGAAAACACGGGCGAGGGCCGTTCGTTGCTGGAACAATGAAGGCGCAATCGAAAGCCACAGCCGGGCGCAAGCGCCGCGCGGCCCGCGCTTTGCTCAGGCCCCGCCGACGGCCCGGATCACGGTCCCGCTGCCGCCGCACGTCACGCAGGGCGCGCCGTCGATCCGCCCCTTGCCATGGCAATCCAGACACACATCTTCGCCGGTGCCCATCGTCCCCGGTGCGGCTTCATCCCCGGGGTTGAGCGCCGCCGAACCCGTCGGCGGTGTCCCGGTCTTTACGCCCTCCGTGTCGGTCTTGGTCATCTGCAGCTCCCTCGAATAGACCGCAACGCGTCTTGCCGCAGGAAGTGCCAATCGTGATGTCAGATGCGGTGCACGTCAGTCGCGAGCCTGCGCAACCTGGGAAAGTACGCCGTCCGCATTGGAGGCCATCACTTCATCATCACCGCACGCCCGTGCCTTTGCAGCGCTGGCACTTCACCACCTTTTCGCCCTTCTTGAGCAGGCCTTTGCCTTCGCAGTTCTTGCATTTCTGCTTCTTCTTGATGTTCGGGCCTTTTTCATTGGTCATGGACGGCTCCTGCCGCGAAAGAGCGGTTGATTGAGCATTGTATGGGCGGGTTCTCGGCGAGAACACGCAGCGTTTCTGGTGGGGCAGCCCAGCGGAACAGCCGAACGGTGCCAGATAAGCCCTACGCTCATGTCGGCTTCGGCACCACCCGCACAACGATGGCGCGTGATCGCGCCGATTGTTCGTCGCCACACGGCTCCCCGGCGTCGGAACGTTCACCGCCTAAATGCATTTAGGTGGTGTCAGATGATGGAGGCCTTGAATGGCGAGCGGGCTCGCGCACCGGCGCTTGGCGTTGAACGGGATGTCGATCTTCTATCGCGAAGCGGGACGCGCCGGCGCGCCGGTCCTGCTGCTGCCGCACGGCTATCCCTGTTCCTCCTTCCAGTTCCGCCGGCTGATGCCGGCGCTCGCCGACCGGTGGCGGACGATCGCGTTCGACTGGCCGGGCTTTGGTTACAGCGGCACGCCCGACCCGTCGGAATTCGCCTATGATTTCGACGCCTATGCAGACGTGCTGGCCGGCCTCGCCGATGCGCTCGGCCTCGGACGATACGCCTTGTGGCTCCACGATTACGGCTCCCAGATCGGGCTAAGGCACGCGATCGCTCACCCCGAGCGGATCGCCGCGCTCATCATCCAGAACGGCGATATCTATGAGGATGTGCTGGGCCCGAAATACGCGACGATCAAGGCCTGGTGGGCCGACAAGACGCCGGCGAGGCACCGCCCGCTCGAGGAGGCTGTTAGCGAGGATGGCTTTCGTGCGGAGTTCGTTGGCGAAGTGACGGACGACGTCGCTGCCCGGGTGCCGCCCGACCTCTGGAAGCTTCATTGGCCACTCATGGACACGCCAGTGCGCCGACAGGTCTGCGTCGGGCTGATGGAGAAGCTGGAGGAGAATCTCGGCTGGTTCGCGCGCTATCAGGCGTATCTGCGCGAGCACCGTCCCCCCACGCTCGTGGTGTGGGGCCCCGAAGACGGATACATGCCGGCCGAGTCCGCCCGCGCCTATCGCCGCGACTTGCCCGATGTCGATCTGCACCTGCTCGACGGCGCCGGACACTGGCTGCTCGAGACGCATTTCGATGAGGCGCTGCCACTGGTCCGCGCCTTCCTTGCGCGTGTCCATGCCTGATCGTCCCACGGCGCGGCCTTCGCCGCGCTGGTGTCCCTGTCTGCCCAAAGGAGGAAGCAAGCATGCCAACCAATCCTTCCATCGCACGAATCTGGCGTGGTCGTACCCGGCGGGACATCGCCGACAGCTACGAGCAATATCTGCGCGCTGAAGGCATTCCGCCGCTCGAGAAGACGGCGCTCGGCGTCCGGCTGCTGCGCGAGGACCTTGACGAGGAGACATGGTTCACGACCATCTCTTACTGGTTCGACATGCAGGCAATGACTGCCTTCACCAAGGGCGAGCCGACCAAGGTGCATCACCTCGACCGCGATCCCGAACTCCTGATCGAACTCCCTCAAAGGGTGGAAATCCACCGCGTTCTGGTCGATCGGTACGGCATGCGCTGAGCACGACGGTGCGCAACTTTGTCCTCTTCGCCGCAATGTCGTTGATCTGGGGGCTGACCTGGGCCGCCATCAAGGTCGGGCTCGGCGATCTACCCCCGCTGCTGCTCGCCGCCGCGCGATACCTGCTGGCGGCCGCACTGCTGGCCATCGGAGTGCGTGGCGCCGGCGCCGCATTCGCCGAAGGCCGCGCACGGCCAACGATCGTTTCAGCTCTGCTGGTCAACACCGGCACCTACGGCTTGCTGTTCTGGGGGATGCAGCACGTGCCATCAGGGCTGTCGGGGCTGGTCAACCTTACCCTGATTCCGGTCCTGCTGTTTGCCCTCGCCGCGTTGACCGGCGAGGAGAGGCCGACCTGGCATCATGCCGTCGTGCTCGCGATCGGTTGTGTGGGTGTCATCGGGCTGTCCTGGGCGCGGCTCGGGGCCGAGTCCGATGCGAGCGGCCTTGGGCTCGCGGCGATCGTCGCCGCGACCGTGAGCTATTGCTTCGGCAGCGTGGTCGCGCGTCCGTTGGTCGGTCCGGTGAAGCCCCTGGCGCTGACGATGGTGCAGGCGGCGATCGGCGGCGCCGCCCTGCTCGGCCTTTCGCTGGTGCTGGAACCCGTATCGAGAGACACGCTCGACGCTTTCCTCGCTCCGGCGGCAATCGGCAGCCTGTTGTTCCTGTTGCTGCTCGGAACGATCGTGGCTTATACGATCTATCTCGTGCTGCTGCGTGAATGGGGTACGATGCGCGCAGGTCTGTATGCCTTTGTCTCTCCGATCATCGCGCTTGGCACCGGTGCGTGGTTGTTCGGCGAGGCGATCGGCTGGCTCGAGATCGGCGGCGCTGCCCTCATGCTGGTGGCCGCCGCGATGGCGCTGCTCCGGCCTTGGGAAGAACGTCCGACGTGAAGCGTTTGCGCAGCATCGCCGATCGACCGCCGCCGCTTCACCGCGTAGCGGGGAATCTGGCGCTCGATTTCGCCAACACGATCAGCTGGCGCGGCACGGACCAAGAGGCCGATCACTTGCGCGACGCCGAGGGAATGCTGGCCTGGGCAAGGGATGCTGGACTGGTGGGCGTCGATTTTTCGCCTAATGCAAGGCAGCGGGCGTTGCTGGCCGACGATGGCCGGCGCCTGCGCAACGCGATCGACCAGGTAGGCGCTGCGATCGCGGACGGCGACGAACCGCCGGCGCTGGGCTTGGGGGTGATCCATGACGTTGCGGCCCGTACCTTCACGGCCGCATTGCTGACCGGCTCGCCGGCCACCATCGAATTCACGCACGGGGACCGGATCCTTGGTCCGCTTGCCTGGGCTGCGGTCGACCTGCTGCGCGGCGACGAACTCGACCGATTGAAACGATGTCCACAGCACGACTGCCACTGGCTGTTCATCGATCGCACCAAAAACAGATCCCGTCGCTGGTGCGAAATGGCCACCTGCGGAAACCGCGCAAAGATGCAATCGCGCCGGTAAGCCGACAGCCGCCTTGAACAACAAGCCTTCAGCTCTATTTTGCGCTCGAGAAAGCATCCGCTGCGTAGACGACCTTGCCGCCCACGACCGTCAGCAGAGACGCCGTGGCGCCGATCTGCTCGACGGGGATGGACATGAAATCCCGATCGAGAATCGCGAAGTCGGCGAGCTTGCCGGTCTCCAGCGTGCCGCGCCGCGTCTCGTCGAAGCAGAACCACGCGCTTCCCACGGTGTAGAGGCGCAAGGCATCTTCGCGGCTGGGTGTTTCGTCCGGGCCGCGCGTCGAGAGTCCGCCGACGGTCTTGCCGTCGAGCATCCATTGCAGCGCCACGAACGGATTGTAGGATGCGACCCGATGCGCATCCGTGCCGGCCCCGACATGGACTCCCATGCGCAACGCCGTGACGAGGGGTGGCATGCTGCGGGCGGCTTCGCCGACCTGCGCCACGATACGGTCACCTCCGAGATACATCGCGTCCTGCATGGTCCAGCCGATACCAAGGGCTTTCATGCGCGCCAGCGTTTGGGGCGAGGTGTTGTCGAGATGGGCGATGGACCAGCGCAACGGCGCGAGCGGCGTCTCCTTGTTGACCTCGTCATAGAGGTCCAGGAGGTGATGGACGGATTTGTCTTCCTGCCAGTGGATGGTGACTGTCAGCCCTTGTTTGGCCGCCCAGCGAATGATCTCGCGGAACTTGTCCTTGGCGGCCGCGTCAGGCGCATTGTTGTTGTACATGGCGCCGGTGATCCGCTCGCCTAGTCCGTTGAACCGCAGCATGTCGTCGCCGAATCCCATCGGCAGGAACGGCGTGAGAGTCTTGTACTCGTCGAATTCCGCGCCGACATTCTGGGCGAACAGGCTGAAGGCAACGCGAACCGACAATGATTTGTCACGCCAGAGCTTTTGCAAGGCCGCGTAGTGGCTGGGATAGATGCTGAAGCCGCCGGGATCCACGATCCCGGTCACGCCGAGACGATTGAGCTCCGTGAAGAACTGCCGGGTCCCGGCGACATTCTCTTCGAAATTCGGCCTCGGCAGCCGATCGAACAGCGCGGAGATACTGACGATGGAGCCGTTGAGCCACCCCGTGGCGTCGCCCGATGCGGCGCGCTCAGTCGTGATACCGGCCGGCAACTGATCCGCGGACATCCCGAGGGCTTGCTGCGCTTTTGGCGTCATCAGCACCGCCGAATAGAACAGCTGGATGTAAGCCGGATTGTCGGGAACGGCCGCCATCACCTCGGCGAGCGTTGGCCGCCGCTTCTCAGTAAACTGCAATTCGCTCCAGCCGCCGGCCACGATGATCCAGGATGCCGGGCGCGCTGTTGCCGCCTGGCGCAAGCGTTCCATGGCCTCGGGAATCGTCTTTGCGCCGATCCAGTTGACCTCGGTTGCGTAGGTGAGGCCGGCGCGCACGGCGTGAATATGGGAATCGATCAATCCCGGAATGATGGTGCGTCCACCTGCGTCGACCCGGCGCGTCGCGGGCCCGATCAGGCCTTCCACGGCATCGTTGCCGCCAATAGCAACGATCCTGCCGTCGCGGACTGCGAGAGCCTGCGCGATCGTCGATGCGGGATCCAGCGTCACGAGCTTTGCGTTCGTGACAATGAGGTCGGCCTTTTGTGCGTAAGCCAAACTGGCCCAGCACGAGATCAGCAATATTGCCAGAAGCTTGCGCATGGTCAGTCCCGAAATGAGAGAGGCAGGTGTGAAAGAGGCCGAAGCGGCGCCACACATCCGCCGCTGGATGCGCTCGCGGACATCGCGTGTCGCAACGGGGAGTGTCGTGATATTGATCATGTCTGGCACCAACAAAATCAGCCGGCCCACCGAAAAATTTGGTGGCGGCCCAAGCAATTGATGTTGCAGCCGCCTTCGCCCGCCTCGCAGCAGTTCGTCCGTCTTCGCTCTCACTTCGTTCAATCTACGCCGGACACCACGCTTCGCCCTCGTTCTCCGCGCGGCTGCGCCACCCGTAGCCCGAGGTCAAGAAAGAACCGCCCGGACGCATCGCATCACAGGCGCGCCCGCATCCAAAGCGCTCGACGAGGCCGGCGACGAGAGCGCCCGAACGACGCCTTGCCTTCGAACGGCACGACCCGTTTTTCCGGTGGATTGTGGTAAGCGGAAAGAAAAGGCCGCGCCTTCGGGTGCGCGGCCTTCGTTGCGTTCAGACGGACCGCTCTCACCAGTGGTGGCGATGCCAGCGGTGCCGAACGACCGGGTAGGATCCGCGGTAATAGGCGTATGCAGGTCGCACGACTCGACGGTAGCGGTAGCCGTAGGACACGGGCGCCGTGTAGTAAGTCGTGGTGGCGTACCCGCCACCCCAGCGATACGGCTCGTCATACCCGTAGTCGTACGCATAGGGTCCGCCGTAATAGCCCGCTCCATAGTAGCCGGGGCCACCGTAGTAGCCATAACCTGGTCCCCATCCATACGCCGACGAGGCAAGCCCGCCGATCACAGCGCCGGCCAACAGGCCGCCGGCGATGCCCGGTCCCCAGCCCCCTCGCCAGTGGGCTTCTGCAGGAGACGTGGCGGCCACCGAGGACAGACCAAGAGCGCCGACCAGCAGCGCCGACATCGCGATCTTCTTCATCGAGATTCCTTTCACATTGCTGCGCCCTGTCGATAACGGGAAAAATAGGCAATGGTTGCAGCTGCACCCCCGCGGCGAGGGGGCAATGGATCCTCGCCTCCTGACTCACCTCCTTTCGTATACTTCCGGGAAAAACTGGAAACCTTCCAGATTGCCTTGAGTTGGCAGCGACTGGGTTCGGTCTCCGGAGAGAGTAAGTATGGTCGACGAAGTCGTCTTGAAGAACGCCACGGAGACCGCCTGGACGGTGTATCGGGCGCGGCACCCCGAGGTCGATGCGCATGACAGCCGGCGCTGCCTTCTGGAGCGCCACCTCCACAGCAGGTCGGAAGCGCGAGAGAGCGATACCGAAGAACTCGCTGGCTTGGGATAGCCTACCTGCAGCGGCTTCCTCCAGACGAATGTTGACGATCGTGAAGACGCTCGCAGCGCGCGTGGTCCGTGGAAGCACGAGGCCCAATTGGACGCTGCTTGCGATTTCATCCCTCATTTCCGCTGGGATCGTCACGGTCCTGCGGTCCGTGTTCGGGGCCTAGCCGATGCGGATTGCCCAGCTTGCTCCCTTGGCCGAGAGCGTACCTCCAAAGCTCTACGGCGGCACCGAGCGTGTGATAGCCTGGCTGGTGGACGAACTGGTCGAATCCGGGCACGACGTCACCCTGTTCGCAAGCGGGGACTCGAAGACGAAGGGAAAGCTCCACGCGGTGTGGCCGCGCGCGTTGCGCCTGGGGCGGAAGGGTGCGGATCCGAACGCCGCCTGCGCGCTTCTGATCGAGGCCATCGCCGAGCGCGCGCGCGACTTCGACGTGATCCACTCCCACGTCGACTGGTTGCCTCTTCCGGTGCTGAGCCGGACCGGCGTGCCTTTCCTGACGACGATGCACGGTCGGCTCGATCTGCCCGGCCTGCCCCAGGTAATCGGTGCCTTTGCGGACGCTCCATTCGTCTCGATTTCCGCCGACCAGCGTCGGCCGCTTCCGGAAGCGAACTGGATCGCGACGATCCAGCACGGACTGACCAAGGACATGTTTAGGCCCTCCTACGAACCAGGTTCGTACCTGGCCTTTCTGGGGCGGCTGACGGCGGACAAGGGTCCGGAGGACGCTATACGAATCGCGCGCGCGGCCCGGATGCCGCTGCGGATCGCGGCCAAGATCCCTCGGGCGGAGACGGCCTACTTCAAGAACGAGCTCGAGCCGAACATCGATGGCCAGGCGGTTCAGCTCGTCGGCGAGGTCGACGACGCGAAGAAGCAGCCGTTTCTCGCGAACGCAGCGGGCCTGCTGTTTCCGATCGATTGGCCCGAGCCGTTCGGTCTGGTGATGATCGAGGCGATGGCCTGCGGGACACCCGTGATCGCTTATCGATCAGGCTCGGTACCGGAAGTCGTGGAGGATGGCGTCACGGGCTTCATCGTCGACGGTGAGGAGCAGGCGATCAGAGCAGTGAAAGAACTGGGCCGGCTGGACAGACGAGTGGTCCGCGCCCGGTTCGAGGAGCGCTTCGCCGCAAGCCGGATGGCGAAGGAGTACGACGCCCGATATCGCGACTTGGTCGCTCGCAGAGGACGCCTCGCGTGAGAGATCTATTGCGCGGCTGGTTTGTCGGACAGGCGCGATCGAATCCTTGGCAATCCGTTCCCCGTCGGGAACAAGCGGTAATTCGGGGCGTTGAAGCCGGGCATCCGAACGGATGCGGCTCACGTTGGAGGAGATAATCCATGAAAAGCTTCCTTGCCGTCGCGTTGCTTGGCACTGCTGTGATCGGCGGCGCTGCTTTCGCGCAATCCACTCAGCCCGTCGATCGCACGGCGCCGGCGGCCACCGCCCACCCCGCCGATGCGAAGATGGCGTTCAAGGGAAATTGGCGCGCCTCGAAGCTGATGGGCCTGAACGTCTACAACGAGGCCAACGAGAAGCTCGGCGATGTCAACGAACTGCTCGTCGACAAGAACGGCAAGATCAACGCGGTGGTTATCGGCATCGGTGGCTTCCTCGGCATGGGCGAGCACGACATCGCGGTCTCCATGGACAAGCTGAAGTTCGTTGAAGAGCCGGTTCGAACGAGCTCGAGCGGCACGTCGACCCCGGCCCGCGACACCACCACGACCGGGACCGCGTCCACAACCACGACGAACCGCACCGCGAACGATTGGGTTCCTGACCACGCCGTCATGAGCGGCAATAAGGAGCAGTTGAAGGCGCTACCGCAGTTCAAATATTCGGACTACAACTAAGCGCGACGAGTGCTCTCGGCGAATTGGGGCCCCATTACGGGGCCCTTTTTTGTGCCCACAGGCTAGTGTACCGATCTGGCGCAATGAAAAACGGCCCGCCCAAATCATTGGGCGGGCCGTTCATCCGTGCGGGGTCATCCGCTCAGTGCATGTGAACCAGGAAATAGCCGACGCCGCCAACAACCAGGACGGCTGGAACGGCCCACAAAATCAGTACGGGCATTTTTTCCTCCAATCGTTGTCAGAATGCTTAAACGGCTCTTACCGCCGTCGCGACTATTACTGCTCGGTGCAGACCTTCGTGGTCTTGACCGCGGACTCTGCCTCTACCTTGGTCTTGTAGACGCCGTCGCCCACGACCGTCGTGGTGGTTGTGGTCGGCTTGGTGTCGACGATGGTGCACTTCTTGGTGGTGGCATCGCGCACGATGTAGAACTCGGCGGCGCTGGCGGCCTGCGTGCCGAGGGCGAAAGCGGCAAGAGCGCCGCACACGATAAGCTTCTTCATGGTGTTCTCCTCAAAGTGAAAATGACTCGTAAGTAGTCATTGCCAACGACGCTGCGCGACCGAAGTTCCCACTCTCACGATTTGCACAATTTCGGGATAAAAGAAAATGCACATCTCGCGCAATTGCCTAGTTTTCCCCGAATGGAACCACGCGTCTCGCCCCAGGTTGTCCGACGTCCGCATTAAGGAGGTTCAGATGAACAAGCGTTTATTTTTGGCTACCACCGCTGCAGTCGCGATCGCGACTTCCGCTTTTGCCCAGTCTTCTCCGAGCACGTCGAACTCCAATCCGCCGTCTCGTCAGCAGGATTCCACATCCACGACGCCGTCGACTTCGCCGACCAATTCATCTTTGGGATCCGCACAGTCCGCCAATCCTTCGACGAATTCGGCCCAGACGCAGTCGCCGTCCTCGAGCGGTCAGACCGCTGCAGGCCAGCCGTCCAATTCGGGTACCGGCGCCAACACCACGCAGGCGCCTGCCTCGAACAACTCGACCAACCAGGCTCAGACCAATCAGCCGTCCAATCAGACAACTACGCCTTCCAACCAGGCGCAGACCAATTCTCCTTCGAACACGAATACCCAGACGCAGAGCGCCAATCCGCCTGCTCCGGGCAACAACCAGGCACAGTCCCCGGCGGGCAGCGGTTCGACCAACACGGCGCAGCAGCCGAACAATCAGCAGAACACGGCCGATCGCTCCTCGAACACCAACGTGAACGCGTCGGTGAACATCAACGATCAGCAACGGACCCGGATCAGCACGTCGATTTCGCATCTGAACGTGCAGCCCCTCAACAACGTGAACTTCTCGTTGTCGGTGGGCACGGCGGTGCCGCGCGATGTCCGCTTGCAGCCGCTCCCGGCGGAGGTCGTCGAGGTCGTGCCGCAGTACAGAGGCTACAACTTCGTGTTGGTGAAGGACGAGATCGTGATCGTGGAGCCTTCGAGCTACCAGATCGTCGCGGTCCTCCCGTACTCGGGTCGTTCGACCGCGGCTGCGCCGGCCCGCACCGAACAGCGCAAGGTGACGTTCAGCGATCGCGATCGCGAAGTGATCCGCAAGCACGCCAAGGCGCGTTCCGAGGCGCGTCCCGTCGAGCGCGAGCGGCAGACCACCGGCAGCACCGCGCGCACCGAAATCCGCAGGGGTGAGCGCCTGCCGGCAGACGTAGACGTGGAGACGTTCCCCGAGGAGGTCTATCGCGACGCACCGAGCCTGCGGGAGTACCGGTACATCAACCGGGATAGCCGGACTTACATCGTCGAACCGCAGGAACGTCGCGTCATCGAAGAGATCGATTGATCTCGTCACAATAAGGAGAACGAACATGAGGACTATTGCTCTCGTAGCGTTTGCGGCCACCGCCATGCTCGCGTCGGCGGCCTCGGCAGCTCCGCTCAATCCCAGTCTGGTTGGATCGGAGGAGGCGGCAAACGTCGATCAGGTTCGCCTGGTCTGCAACGAGTACGGCCGCTGCTTCCGCACCCGCGGTCCCCGCTATGTGCAGCGTTACTACGGCGACGATGACAGCTACGTCGTGCGCAGGAGCTATGGCTCCTACGGCGGTCCGGGCTATTACGATCGCGGATACGGCTATTACGGAGGCGGGCCGAGCATCGGCTTCAGCTTCGGTACCGGCCGCTGGTGATCGATGATCTAGGCGCCGCCCGCAAGGGCGGCGCCATTCTGGATGGATCGACAGTTCAGTCTGCCGCTCCAGCGGGCCTCGTGTGGCTGCCAACGATAGGCAGCCGATCAGCCTCGCGCAGCAGTCAGGCTCAGGCTCATCACGCGTACGACGAGGTTCTGAGAGCGCTACGTCGATCCGCAAGGGAACGATCGGCATTCCACCGCGTCGAGTCCTTGCTCTCGGCCCCCTTGCCCCCCAAAGCCCCAGCCGGGAGCAAAACCTAGCCCATAGGTTGGCGACCTCGACCCCGGTCGAGGTCGTTTATCCGTTTCCCTCGTGAATTCCGGGCGTCGTGCCGGCCGCTGCGGGAGCATCGACCTTCTCCAAGGATCCACGTGAACCGCCCCAGACGATCTTTCTTCCTCGTCGAAGACGAAGCCTTGATCCGAATGATGCTCGTCGACATGATCGAGGAGCTTGGACACGCTGTCGTCGCCGAGGCAGGGCGGATCGAGGATGCGGTGCGACTTGCGCACGATCCGGCCTTCGATATTGCCATCCTAGACATCAACCTCGGAGGTCCGACAAGCACTCCCGTCGCGGAAATTCTCGCGAAGAGATCTGTTCCGTTCGTCTTCGCGAGTGGCTACGGGCAAGAAGATATACCCGAGGGCTTCAAGAATAGACCGATGCTGCGCAAGCCCTTCCAGTTGGATGGTCTTGACCGAGCGATCCAAGCGGCCGTGGCGGAGCATGAGAACTAGCCGCGTTCCACCTTCGAACCGGTCTCCTGCCGCTGCGGATTCAGATCTGCTTCGAGTTCGGATATAATGTCCTGCAGCAGCCGCGCAGCCAAAGGATCCGTCGTCTCGGCGTGAAGCTTGCGGAATCGGTCCAGTTCCTCGGCGTGTTTTGGTGATCGATCGACCATAGTGTTCTCGCAAGCTCCGACATCATCTACGTCACAAGCCGTCCATGGTTGCAGAGGAAATCCGAAAATGCTTCGCGGTCTTCAGCTGTCGAGCGCGATCGAGACTTGCACCTCGCAGCCTTGCGAAAGAGGCTTCCTCGCGACGGTGCCCTTCATGTGGGTGGCGAGGAGGTTGATGAGCCGAGTGCCAAGTCCGCTCTTCGCTTCCGCGGAGCAACCGATTCCGTCGTCCCTGAACGTGGGTTTCCTTGGCCCGCAGCTCGACCTCCACCGAGCCGTGGCGGCCCTCCGGAAATGCGTACTTGAAGCAGTTCGTTGACGATCAGCCCGATCGAGGCCGCCTGCGAACTCCTCACCCAGATGTCCTCGCAGCGGACCCGGATCGAGATCGTGCGCACGCCCCGGTGAAAATCCGCAAGGCTGGCGCATAAGGACTCGATGTCCGGCGCCAGCGCGATCCGGCTGGTGTCCGCCGTCTCGCGCAGCCGGTCGTGAACCTTTGCGACGTCCACCCGGCTTACCGCGGACGCAATCGCCCTCTGCACGCCCGGGTCGGTTTCGGAGCGGGCCTGCAGCCTGAGAATCGATACGATAGTGGCGAGGTCGTTCCCGCGTTCGATGTGCGAGCTCCTGGAGCAGAACGTCCCCCGGCGGTCGAGGCCGGCCGGGGTATGAGGTACGTCATGGCGAGAACGGCGGCCGCGGCTGTCGCAACAATTCCACACCCGCGGCCGAAAAGGACAGATGACAAGAAGATGGCGGCAATGAAAAGCAGGAGCGGGTAGGATCGAAGGTATTCATCCGCCATCACCCTGGCGAAAAAGGCGAGACCGACGAGGCCGAGGGTGGGGAGGTAGCGCACCCAGACCGGAAAATCTGACTTGGCCGTGAAGAGGCGGTGCAGAAAGGCTTCCATGGAAGGCCAACGTTCCGCCCAGCCGCGCTGTTCCGAGGAAGGATTGCTCGTCGCTCGGTACTCCGGACTTCAGTGCGGTAATACCTTCTTAGGCCGCGTGTGCGACGGCTCTCGGCGCCGCGAGCTTGTCAGGGACAACCCGGACGGGCTTGAACTCGGTTTCGGTTTCAGCAACGCCTTCGCACCGGACTCACAAAGCCATGGACGATCGTGGTTACCGGCTCTTGGCGCTCCAGCTTCGACATGAACCATCGCATCTCGATCCTGCACCTCATGCAGGTGGGCGACTCCAGTTCGGACAGTGAATTCTTCAGACGATCTACCATTCGGCGAAGTCTGCTGCGCGGTACGATACCACGGCCGTTCGAGACGTCTGTAGGATTTGGGACGCAAGCGGCCGGCAGTCTATTCCTCTGGTCGCAACTGAACCTCACATAGGGAGCCACTTTGCCATGCAAGAACGTTCGGGAGGCAAAGCGGTCCGCACAAAAGTGCTTTCATTGGTGGGCCCGGCAGGACTCGAACCTGCAACCAGACCGTTATGAGCGGCCGGCTCTAACCATTGAGCTACAGGCCCCGCCGCGAGACGGACGCGAAAGCTGCGGCCGGCAACGGTGCGCGGTTCGTTTACAGGGACGGAGGCGGGGGTGCAATGCTGGCTCCGGCGGATGGAAACGTCGGCGCGGCAAAGCCTAAGATTTTTGAATAACCGAAATTGGCGATGATGCCCTTATAGTCCTGTTTTGCCCGACGGCGCAAGCCCATCTCGCCGAGCCTTCGCCCCGCCCTCCGGCAATCGCGCCAGGGGGCTCGGTTTTCGATTTTGTAACCCCTTGTGATCGCTTGATGTTTCTACTGTGCATGGGGTTGTTTTCGCACATTTTGTTGGGAGGGGGTCTTCCGATCCCCTCCGATGTCGCGTTGGCGCGCTGGAGGCTTGCGGCAGTTCCCCGGCGCTAGTCCACCGACACACCGGCGAACTCCACCACCTTGCGCCACTTCTCGGTCTCGTCGGTGACCAGCTTGCCGAACTCGGCCGGCGTCATCGGCTTGGGGATGCCGCCCGTCTCGGTGAGGCGCGCGACCAGCTTCGGGTCCTTCAGCGCTTCGTTGACGGCCTTGTTGAGGGTCTCGATCACGTCGGCCGGCGTGCCCTTCGGCGCGGAGATGCCGTAGAAGCCGACCGATTCGAAGCCGGGCAACGTCTCCGCAATCGCGGGCACGTCGGGCACGCTCGGCCAGCGCTGCGGCGAGGTCACCCCGAGCGCGCGGACATTGCCGCCCTTGGCCTGCTCCATCGCGGAGGGGAGGTTGTCGAAGATCAGCTGCACCTTGTTGGAGATGATGTCGGGGAACGCGATCGCAGATCCCCTATAGGGCACGTGCACCATGTCGCACTTGCTCATCACCTTGAACAGCTCCGCCGACATGTGCACCGAGGTGCCGTTGCCGGACGAGGCAAAGGAGATCTTGCCGGGATTGGCCTTGCAGTAGTCGATGAACTCCTGAACCGTCTTCGCGGGAAAGGCGTTGGAGACGACCAGCATGTTGGTGAGCTGCATGATGCTGGCGACCGGCACGGTGTCGCGCAGGAAGTCGAACGGCAGCTTCTTGTAGAGCGAGGTCGAGATCGCGTTGTTGGGCGCGACGAACAGCAGCGTGTAGCCGTCCGGCGGCGAGGTGATCGCGGCAGCGGCCGCGATGTTGCCGCCCGAGCCGGTGCGGTTCTCGACGATGAACTGCTGGCCGAAGCGGTCGGTCAGCCACTGCGCCATGATCCGCGCCACGATGTCGACCGGGCCGCCGGCGGAGAAGCCGATGATCCAGTGCACGGGACGGTCGGGATAAGCGGCAGAGGCGGGAGGTGCGGCGCCCAACAGCGTTGCGAGGAAAACCAGCCCGAAAACACTGTTACGCAAAATTCGCAACATGACGCCTCCCATTGTTCTATTGTCGTTGGGCTGCATGCTTTCACAAAATCGGGGCGCTGCCTACATCGCCGCAAGTCGATGTTGACGCGCCCCCGCCGGGACCGACCATGAGATTCGCTTTTGTTTTCCTTCTCGGCGCGGCGCTGCTTTCAAGCCCCGCTGCCGCTCAAACCGGAGGCAACGCCATTCCGACCACGACACCTGGCCTGACGATCAGCTTGGGCACCGCGACGCCCGGCGGCGGCTTTCCGCTCTATGGCAACGCCTTCGCGCAAGCGATGAACGCGGCCGATCCGCAAGTGATCATCGCCCCGCGCAACACCAAGGGCAGCAACGAGAACATTCCGCTGCTGGAGAAGGGCGAGCTCGATCTCGCTCTGGTCGCGGGCGAGCCGGCCTATGAAGCCTTCGCCGGCATCGGCCGTGCGAAGGTCTCGTTGAAGATTCTCACGGCGATCTATTCCAACCCCGGCATGTTCGTGGTGCGCGCGGACAGTCCGTACAAGACCATTCGCGATCTCGTCGGTCAGCCCGTCGCGTTCGGCGCCAAGGGCTCGGGCCTGCCGATCCTGGCGCGCTACGTGCTCGATGGCCTCGGCCTGAAGCAGGACGAGGACTTCAAGGCGATCTATCTCGACCGCGCCGGCGACGGCCCCGCGATGGTCGAGGATGGCCGCGTCGCAGCACTCTGGGGCGCCGGCATCGGCTGGCCCGGCTTTGCGGCGGTAGCCTCGAGCGCGTCAGGGGCGCGCTTCATCGCGCCTGATAGGGAGGAGATCACGCGCATCCGCGCCAAGCACGCGTTCCTCAAGCCGCTCACCGTGCCGGCCGGCAGCTACCCGAAACAATCCGAGCCGATCGCCTCGCTCGGGTCCTGGAGCTTTGTGCTGACGCGCGAAGATCTGCCCGACGATGTTGCCTATCGCTTGGCGAAGACGCTTCACGGTGTCGAGCCGAAATTCTGCAAGCAGCTCGCGCAGGCCTGCGAGACCACGGCCGCCAACACCGTCGCCGCCGCGCCGAAGCCCGAGCTGATCCATCCCGGCGTGATGAAGTACTTTCGCGAGATCGGGGTAGTGAAGTAGGGCGCTTCCTTCCTTCTCCCCCTGTGGGAGAAGGTGGCGCGAAACGCCGGATGAGGGGTATCTCTCCGCGAACTCAACAGCGAGTTGGACTCGCGGAGACAACCCCTCACCCGGCTTCGCTTCGCGAATCCACCCTCTCCCGCAAGGGGAGAGGGTGCACCGTCAGCGCGGCGTCGCTACACCCTCACTTCTTCACCATCGCGCACGCCGGGTCCGGCGGACCGAACGCCTTGTCGCCCGAGATCGTGGTGAGGATCTTGTAATAGTCCCACGGATATTTGCTTTCCTCCGGCGTCTTCACCTGCACCAGCCACAGATCGTGCACCATCAGATTGTCTTCGCGTAAGCGGCCGTTGCGGGCGAAGAAATCCTCGATCGGCTTTTCCCGCATTTTGGCGGCCACCTTGAGCGGATCGTCGGTGCCGGTGTCCTTGATGGCGTTGAGATAGTGCATCACGCTCGAATAGACGCCGGCCTGCCACATCGACGGCATCTTGTTCATCTTGGCGAAGTAGCGCTTCGACCATTCGCGGGTCTTGTCGTCCAGGTCCCAATAGAACGATGTCGTCAGCAACAGCCCTTGGGCTGCCTGCAGGCCGAGGCCGTGGATGTCGGTGATCAGCGCCAGCAGCGCCGCCATCTGCTGGCCGCCCTTGAACACGCCGAATTCGGAGCCGGTCTTGATCTCGTTCATGTTGTTCGGCGGACCCGCCGCGATGCCGATGATCTTGGCCTTGGAGGCCTGCGCCTGCAGCACGAAGGAGGAGAGGTCGGGCGTCGCCAGCGGCGGCTTCACCGAGCCCAGCACCTTGCCGCCATTGGCGGTCACGACCGCCGAGGCGTCGCGCTCCAGCGAATGGCCGAAGGCATAATCGTCGGTGATGAAGAACCAGCTGTCGCCGCCGCGCTTGACCACCGCGTCCGCGGTGCCGACCGCGAGCGCGCGGGTGTCGAACACCCACTGGATCGCATAAGGCGAGCAGAACTTGCCGTGGAAATCGGCGGTGCCGGTGGAGTGGGTGATGAACAGCCGCTTCTTCTCGTTGGCCATGTTCTGCACCGCGAGCCCGACCGCGGAGACCGGTACGTCGACGATCAGATCGACCTGGTCGACGTCGTACCAGCGCCGCGCGATGGCGCCGCCGATATCGGCCTTGAGCTGGTGGTCGCCGACGACGATGCTGATCGGCTTGCCGAGCACGGTGCCGCCGAAATCGTCGATCGCCATCTGCGCCGCCGTCACCGAACCCTGGCCGGTCGGCGCCGAGGCCGGACCGTTCATGTCGGTGAGCACGCCGATCTTGACGACGTCGTCGGACACCTGCGCCATTGCGGCGCCCGGCAGCAGCGTCGCCGCCAGGAACGTCGCTGCAAAGCCGGCAGCGACCGGCAGTCCAAATCTCGTTGGCTTCATATTTGTCCTCCCCTGATCCGGCGCGTTGGCCGGTGTACCCCCGGGTATGGCCCGGCTGAATTGGTTTCTTTTGCAACTATTTGGGGGCGGGCGTCAACGTCAGGCGGCGAAGCGGATTTGTCCGGCCGGGGAGGGATCGTAGCCGGTCAGCTCCACGGCGCGCTGGAGCAACCGCTTTTCGCCGAGGAACCGGATCAGGCCCTGCATGGCGGGGCGGAAATAGCTGCGGTGCCGCATCGCGAGGTCGAAGTTCTCCCAGACCAGCGGCACGAAATCGAGGCCGGCCGAGCGCGCGGACGCACGCGTCGCGATGCCGCAATCGGCCTGTCCCGCGCGAACGATCTCGGCGAGATCCGGCCCGGTCAGGGCCGGCATCTCGATCCGGCGCAAATCGCGCGTCGAGGCGCCGGCGCGCCTGAGCAGCACATCGAGCAGCATCTGCGCGCCCGTGCCCTGCTGCCGCATCGCCATCCTGACCCCGAGCGCGAGCACGTCGGAAAGGCCGCGCAGCCGCTTGGGATTGCCCGGCGGCAGCACGAGACCCTGCTCGCGGCGCACGCACGCGACCAGCAATGCATCATGCAGGTCCGGAGCGTCACGCAGAGCCGTCGCATTGGCATCGGCGGCAAGATTGCCGTCGGCATCGAGGCTGTGGAAGTGCATTGCCACGGCCATCACCTCGTCCCGCTGCAAGCGCTCGAGCCCGCGCGCGCTGCCCTCGCTCATCGATCCCAGGCCCGAGCCGGATTCGCGCAGACTCCAATCCAGAAGCTCGTCCTGGCTGCCGCCGACGACCGGCGGCGGCTCCGCGATCAGCATGCCGGCCGGACGCGCCAGTCCGGACAGCACCCAGAGGTCGAGTTCGTGCCGCGGGAAGAGCCACTTTCCGGTCACCTTGGTGCAGGGGATCGCACCGGTGGTGACGAGTTCGTAAAGCTTGCGTTCGCCGAGCCGAAGATAGTCGGCGGCTTCGCTGGTCGTCAGGAATTCCATCCTGCATTCCTATGCAAATTCTTGCTTCTTTTTGACGTTCGACGCAGGTGGAATTCTGCATTTCAAGTTTTGTCAGCAAGGACCATGCCCGATCAACTCGCTGCTTTGCAACACATCCCCACGTGCGATCTCTGCTTTGGTGAACGATCCTGAATCGCTGGCGTGGGGCGTGCCTTGCGGCCAGTGGCGCGCGGCGCATTGCCGGAATTTCCCGACACTGCGGGCACAATGTGCAAACACGTCACGAGTGCGGCGCAATCGATCATCATCATGATCGCGTCATAGCCAGTGGGAACCCGATCATGGCCGTCCGCCGCCTCTCCGTTGCATTCGCGCTTCTCTGCGGCCTCGCCGCGAGCGTTGCGGCGTCATCCGCGGAAGACCGCGCCATCGTCATGGCCACGACCACAGCGACGCAGGAGTCCGGCCTGCTCGACTATCTGCTGCCGATCTTCCGTGAGAAGACCGGCATCGAGGTGACGGTGATCGCGCGGCGCGCCGACGAGGTGCTCGAGGGGGCACGAAGGGGCGAAGTCGACGTCGTGCTGATGCATGCACGGCCGCAGGAGGAGAAATTCGTCGCCGACGGTTTTGCCGTGAAGCGCTTCGACGTGATGTACAACGACTATGTGCTGATCGGGCCGAAGAGCGATCCCGCCGGCGTGAAGGGCAAGGACATCGCGACTGCGCTGAAGGCGATCGAGGCCAAGGGCGTACCGTTCGTGACGCGCGGCGACCGCTCGGGCACCCATGCCGCGGAGCTCGCGCTCTGGATCGTCGCCGGCATCGACATCGCCCGCACCAAGGGCGCCTGGTATCGCGAAGCCAAGCAGGACATGGCCTCAGCCCTCGACGCAGCGCGCACGGCGAACGCCTATGTGCTGTCTGACCGTGGCAGCTGGATCGCTTTTCGGGATCGCGGCGATCTCGACATCGTCGTCGAAGGCGACAAGCGGTTGCTCAATCAGTATGGCGTGATGCTGGTGAACCCCGCGAAGTTTCCGAACGTCAAGAAGGAGTTGGGGCAAGACTTCGTCGACTGGCTGATCTCGCCGGACGGGCAGGCGGCGATCGCCGGATACCAGGTCGACGGACAACAGCTGTTCTTCCCCAATGCGGACAAGTCGGGCGGCTGACGGTCGCATCGCCGGCGGTTGCCAAACCGGGCGATGCATGGTCCACCATGACGAATGACCCAGCGCCTGCCGCCATCCCTGACGCCGCTCGACGCCGCGCTCGCCGCGTTGCTGACAGGGCTTGATCCGCTCGCGCCGGTGGAGTTGCCGCTGAGCGAAGCGGCCGGCTGCATCGCGGCCGGCAATCCGCTGCTCGCGGCTCGACCGTCTCGTGACGTCGCTGCCGCGGACGGCTGGGCGTTATGCGCCAATGATCTGGTCGGCGCGTCCTCCTATTCACCGCTGCCGCTGCCGACAGCGCCCGCCTGGGCCGATGCCGGCGACGCGATGCCGGCGGGATGCGACTGTGTGCTCGATGCTGACGCAGTCGAGGTGTCTGGTCCGCTCGCCCAGGTGTTGGCGGAGGGCGTGCCGGGGCAGGGCGTCAGGCGCGCAGGAAGCGACATCGACGGACGAACGCCTGCCGCCGCAGAGGGGTATCCGGTCGGTCCTGCCGCTCTTTTGCTCGCGCGCGCCGCCGGGCTGGACCGGCTGAGCGTGCGCCGTCCGCGGCTGCGCATTGTCAATGTATCAGGTGCAACGCTGACCATGCATTTGATCGCGGACATTGCTCGCGCCGCTGGACTGGATGTGCAGACGAGCGAGGCCGGCGCGCGAGACGCGGGATCGATCGCGGAGACGTTGGGGACGCCTACCTGCGATCTCCTGCTGACGATCGGCGGCAGCGGCGTCGGTCGCAAGGATGCCGCGGTCACGGCGCTGGCCCAGGGTGGTGACGTGATCGCCCATGGTCTTGCGCTCCAGCCCGGACGCACCGCCGCGATCGGGCGGCTGGGAACCATTCCTGTCGTCGGCTTGCCCGGATCGCCGGACCATGCGCTCGCGGTCTGGCTCGCGCTCGTGCTGCCGCTCGTCGACCTTCTGTCGGCGCGGCAGCCGCGCCGACAGATAGTCTTGCCGCTCGCGCGAAAAATTGCATCCAGCGTCGGCATCGCCGAAATGGTCCTGCTGGCCGAGGAACATCATGCGTGGGTGCCGCTTGCGGTAGGAGAATGGCCGCTCCAGGCAATGGCCCGTGCTGATGCATGGCTGCTTGTTCCCGCCGGCCACGAGGGATTTGCAGCGGGCGCGCCGGTCGATGCCTATCTGATGCGGGAATGATATGGGTTTAGCATGACCATGATCCCGCAATCGCAAGTCCGCAGCGCACTCGAACAGGAACAGTTCCTGAAAATCCTTTCCCGCGAGGAGGCCCTGGCACGCTTCGAGGCTGCGCTGTTCCCTCGCGCGATCCCAAGCGAAAGACGCAAGCTCGCAGCAGCGCTCGGCGCGTCGCTTGCTGAAGACATCACTGCGCCAATCGACGTGCCACCGTTCGACCGTTCCAACGTCGACGGCTTCGCGGTGCGCTCAGCGGACCTTGCGACAGCCGGCGAAGGTGCGCAAGTTCGCCTCGGGCTGAATGGCGAGACTATTCACTGCGGCACCGTACCCGCGCTGCAAGTGGCGGCGGGAACGGCAACGCCGATTGCCACCGGCGGTCCGCTGCCGCGCGGTGCCGATGCCGTGGTCATGGTCGAGCATACCCAGCCGGCGGGATCGGCCACCATCGACGTCCGTCGCGCCGCCTCGCCCGGGCAATTCATATCCTACGCAGGATCCGATATCGCGCGCGGCGAGGCGCTGCTGCGCGCCGGCACGATCGTGGGCTCGCGCGAGGTGGGCATGCTGGCGGCTTGCGGTCTTGCCGAGGTGAGCGTCGTGCGCAAACCTCGTGTGGCCGTGATCTCCACCGGCGACGAACTGGTTCCGCCCGGCGAGGTGCTCGCGCCTGCTGCGATTTACGATACCAACGGCGCGATCGTCACTGCTGCGATCGACGAGAACGGCGGAGAGGCGGTTTTCCTCGGCGCCATTCCCGACGACGAAGCTCAGCTCGAAGCCGCCATGCGGCGTGCGCTGGCGGACGCCGACATGCTGGTGCTCTCCGGCGGCACGTCGAAAGGCGCGGGCGACCTGTCCCATCGCATCATCGGTCGGCTCGGCCAGCCCGGCATCATCGCGCATGGCATTGCGCTCAAGCCCGGCAAGCCGCTGTGTCTTGCGGTGTGCGACGGCAAGCCGGTGGTGATCCTGCCGGGTTTTCCGACCTCGGCGATGTTCACCTTTCACGACATGATCGTACCGGTGCTGCGCAAAATGGCCGGACTGCCGCCGCGCTCCGATGCCAAGGTGAACGCGACCGTGCCGGTGCGCATTGCTTCCGAGCTCGGCCGCACCGAATTCGTCATGGTCTCGCTGGTCGAAGGCAAGGACGGCTTGATCGCTTATCCCTCAGGCAAGGGGTCCGGTGCGATCACGTCGTTCGCGCAGGCCGACGGTTTTCTGCGCATCGACGCACTCGCCGACCAGATGCCGGCCGGGACCGAAGCCGAGGTGACGCTGTTCACGCCGCATGTGCGGGTGCCCGATCTCGTCATCGTCGGCAGTCATTGCGCCGGCCTCGATCTCGTCACGGCGCAACTCGCGCATGCCGGGCTGACCGTGCGCTCGATCGCGGTCGGCAGTCTCGGCGGACTTGCGGCGGCGCGGCGCGGCGAATGCGATCTGGCGCCGATCCATCTGTTCGACGACAAGAGCGAGACCTACAATGCGCCTTACCTCGTCGAAGGTCTCGAACTCGTGCCGGGCTGGCGACGGATGCAGGGCATCGTGTTCCGCAAGGGCGACAAGCGTTTCGAAGGCCACAGCGCGAAGGACGCCGTCGTCGCGGCGCTCGCTGATCCCTCCTGCATCATGGTCAACCGCAACCAGGGCGCCGGCACGCGCATCCTGATCGACCGGTTGCTCGGTGGTGCGCGCCCGGAAGGCTACTGGAACCAGCCACGCTCGCACAACGCGGTGGCCGCGGCGGTCGCGCAGCATCGCGCCGACTGGGGCATGACCATTGCGCCGGTCGCCAAGGCGGTCGGCCTCGGTTTCATTCCGCTCGCGGAGGAGCATTATGACTTCGCGTTGGTGACGGCGCGGAAGC
This sequence comes from Bradyrhizobium sp. Kon56, assembly GCF_055807635.1. Taxonomy (NCBI): domain Bacteria; kingdom Pseudomonadati; phylum Pseudomonadota; class Alphaproteobacteria; order Hyphomicrobiales; family Nitrobacteraceae; genus Bradyrhizobium; species Bradyrhizobium sp. Kon56. The sequence continues at coordinate 98,520 of NZ_JBVVOU010000014.1, forward strand.
AGCGTCCGGCCGTGCGGGCCTTTCTCGATGCGCTCGGCTCGGACGAAGCGCGTGCCGCGCTGGAGCGGGCCGGATTCCGGCCGGCGTAGAGCTTGGTTAGGACGCCGCATCCAGTGCGGCGAGCCGCTCGGCTTCCGCGATATCCTCGACCGTATTGGCATTGAAGAACGGATCGAGCGGTTCGCTCGGCCACGTCACGGTCGCGAGCGGATAACGCGCGGTCCAGCGGTCGATCTTGCGGAGATCCTCGACCACCAGCGCGTGACGCAGTTCGTCTCGCAAGCCAACGCGCCACAAGCCTATCACCGGATGCGACTGGCCGCCCGACGCCGCAACGGCGAGCTCGGCATTCGCCGCGATGCGTTCGTCATGCAAGCGCGCGACCAGATGGCGCGGCAGGAATGGACAGTCGCCGGCGGCACTGAGCACCCATTCCACCTCAGGCCGGTTCGCCGCGGTCCAGTCGAGCGCGGCAAGGATGCCGGCGAGTGGACCGGGAAAGCCGGGCACGTCGTCGGCGACGACCTGCAAACCGAACGCGGCGAAGCGGGCGGGATCGCCGTTGGCATTGAGGATCAGCCCGCTGCATTGGGGTGATAGGCGCGCGATCACGCGTTCCAGAATGGTGCGGCCGCCAATAGTGCGCATCGGCTTGTCGCCGCCGCCCATGCGCCGCGCGAGGCCGCCGGCGAGCAGCACGCCTTGCGTGGTCGGACAGCTAATCGTCACCACCTTCACCCTTGCGCTTGTGCTTGGCCGATTCCTCCTCGACATAAGCGAGGTTCTGGTCGTAGACGATGCGCTCTTCCCCCGACAACGCGATGAAGCGTTTGCCGCGCGCGCGGCCGACCAGCGTCAAGCCCACCTGCCGGGCGAGATCGACGCCCCAGGCGGTGAAGCCGGAGCGCGACACCAGGATCGGAATTCCCATGCGGACCGTCTTGATCACCATCTCAGAGGTGAGCCGTCCCGTGGTATAGAGGATCTTGTCGGATGCATCGACGCCGTGGCGGTACATCCAGCCCGCGATCTTGTCGACGGCGTTGTGACGGCCGACATCCTCGGTGTAGCAGAGCGGCTCCCCCTCCCTGCACAGCACGCAGCCGTGGATCGCACCGGCCTCCAGATAGAGCGAGGGCATGGTGTTGATGGTCTGCGTCATCTGGTACAGCCAGGAGGTCCGCAGCTCCGCCTTCGGCAACGCCACGCTCTCGACCGCCTCCAGCAGATCGCCGAAGGCGGTGCCCTGCGCGCAGCCCGATGTCTGCGTGCGCTTCTTCAGCTTGGCTTCGAAATTGGTGTGATGCTCGGTGCGCACCACCACCACCTGGAGGTCGTCGTCGTATTCGACCTCGGTGACCGCGTCATTATACTTCAGCATGTTCTGGTTGAGCAAATAGCCCAGCGCCAGATATTCCGGATAGTCGCCGATCGTCATCATGGTGACGATCTCCTGCGAATTCAGGTAGAGCGTCAGCGGGCGCTCCACCGGCACCTTGATCTCGATTCTGGCGCCGGACTGGTCGGTCCCGGTCACGCTCTCGGTGAGGCGCGGGTCGTCGGTATCAGGGACGATCAGGGGCACTGGGGCTTTGTCGATCTTCATCATGGCCGCGACGTTAGCATGACATTCGAGTCAAGCCGATATAAGCATGCTAGCGAGCGAACGAAATGCCGCCCATTCGTCATTGCGAGCGAAGCGAAGCAATCCGGGCTGCCGCTGTGGATCCATTCGTAGATGCTTCGCGGCGCTCGCAATGACGGAAGAGAGAGTGGTTCCATCAGGGACCTGGTCGCTCGCGGAGACGGAGCTGGAATGAAAGTCATCGGCCTTGCGGGCTGGAGCGGTGCGGGCAAGACCACGCTGTTGACGCGGCTGATCCCGCATTTCAATGCGCTCGGGTTGCGCGTCTCGGTCATCAAGCATGCGCATCACCAGTTCGACGTCGACGTTCCCGGCAAGGACTCCTGGCGCCATCGCGAAGCCGGCGCGGCCGAGGTGCTGATTGCTTCGTCAAATCGCTGGGCGCTGATGCACGAATTGCGCGGGGCGGCGGAGCCGCGTCTGCCGGAACTGTTGAGCAAATTGTCAGCCGTTGACCTCGTCGTGGTCGAGGGTTTCAAGCGCGAGCCGCATCGCAAGATCGAGGTGCATCGCGCGGCCAACGACAAGCCGTTGCTGTTTCCCGATGATCCCGGAATTTACGGGATCGCGGCCGATGTCGCCATTGAAACGCGACTGCCGACCGTCCATCTCGACGATATCGCCGCTGCCGCGGAATTGCTGCTGCGCGCGGCGATGCCGGTCGAGGAAGCGGTCGCGAAAAGCGCTGCGATGCGCTGACGAGGCACCATGGCGCAATTGTCGGACGATTGTTTTGCCTTCGGCGGACCGATGATGTCGGTCGACGAGGCGGTTGGCCTGATCACGACCCGCGTCAACGCGATTGTCGATCTCGAAACCGTAAGGCTCATCGATGCTGATGGGCGGGTGCTGGCCCGCGATATCGCGGCGCCGCTGCCGTTGCCCCCCTTCACCAATTCCGCTGTTGACGGCTACGCCGTGCGCAACGCCGATCTTCCGGACAGCGCCGAGCGGGCACTCCCGCTCGACGGCCGCATCCAGGCTGGCGGTCTGGCACTAGCGCCGATCAAGGCCGGCCACACCGCGCGCATCTTCACCGGCGCGCCGATGCCGCCGGATGCCGAAACCGTCTTCATGCAGGAAGACGTCCGCGTCGATGACGCCGGCCGAATTGTGCTGCCGCCGGGGCTGAAGCCGGGCGCGAATGTCCGCCCTGCGGGAGAGGACATCCCCCAGGGCCACGTCGCGCTGCGCGCAGGCCAGCGCTTGCTGCCGCAACATGTCGCGCTCGCGGCGGCGTTCGGCCTGGTCGGGCTCGACGTCGTCAGGCGCATCCGTGTCGCGGTGTTCTCGACCGGTGACGAATTGACCTCGCCCGGCGAGCCGCGCGCGGCCTCGCAGCTGTTCGATTCCAACCGCTTCATGCTGATGGCGATGCTGCGCCGGCTCGGCTGCGAGGTCAGCGATCTCGGCATTTTGCGCGACGAACGTACCTCGCTTGCGAATGGCCTCAAGCAGGTCGCAGGCACGCACGATCTGATCCTCACCACCGGCGGCGTCTCGACCGGAGAGGAGGACCACGTCAAGGCCGCGGTCGAAAGCATCGGCTCGCTGGTGTTGTGGCGGATGGCGATCAAGCCGGGACGGCCCGTGGCGATGGGCATCATTGAGGGCACGCCGCTGATCGGATTGCCGGGCAATCCCGTCGCGAGTTTCGTCACCTTTGTGCATGTGGTGCGGCCGACGGTGCTGGCCCTTGCGGGCAGCCTGCCGGCGCCGCTGTTGCCGATCCCGGTGCGTGCGGCATTCACCTACAAGAAGAAGGCGGGCCGACGCGAATATGTTCGCGCCTCCTTGCGGCGCACGCAGGACGGCGCACTCGAGGCAATCAAGTTTCCACGCGAGGGGGCTGGGCTGTTGTCGTCTCTGGTCGACACCGACGGCCTCATCGAGCTCGATGAGGAGGTCACGCGTGTCGAGCCGGGGCAGAGCGTGGGTTTCCTGTCCTATGCCGATTTGCTCTGAGTCTGAACGTGATGCTGGTGCTGGCTCGGCGTTGACGCCATCGGTCGCTCCCGCCATGTTGCGCCGATGACCAGAACGACGCTCGATCTCACCGGACTGAAATGCCCGCTGCCCGCCCTGAAGACGCGCAAAGCGCTGAAGCCGTTGCATCCGGGGGATCAGCTCGAAGTGTACTGCACCGATCCGCTGTCGGTGATTGACATTCCGAACCTGATCCGAGAGACCGGCGACACGGTAGAGATCACCGAGCGCAACGACGCGCGCATCGTGTTCTTGATTGAGAAGGCCGATCGATCGATAGAAAATATCAATGGTGCGCCGCCCACTTAGCTCGCGGTCACTCGGTTGATACCTACCTTTTGTCTATCGACATCGATCATCACTTCTGCCCCAATTGAGGTCCTCCGCCGAGACGCGGAGGTCGAGTCGTGCCTGCGATATGCGGAGCAAATGGGCCGTCGAAAGAAGCCCGGCCGTGGCGTCGGGCATAGTCCCCACGGTTAGGGGTTTAACGTCTCGGATGCGCGTGACGATCCTGGCGCGCGTCGATCATTGTGCGGAGCAGCAGGGACAAAGGCTGCGCTGCAGGCTGAGGAACAGGACCGTCGTGGCAGGCCGTTCAGAAGGGCGGCTTTTGGGGAGGAATGCATGTCTACCATCGAGAGCGCTGGAACACTTTCGGGTGCCGGCGCAGGTTTTCTGGATCGCGAGCGGACCATCGCGACCGCCGGGTTCAATCGCTGGCTGGTGCCGCCGGCTGCGCTGTGCATCCATCTCTGTATCGGCATGGCCTACGGCTTCTCGGTGTTCTGGTTGCCGCTGTCGCGCGCCATCGGAGTCACCGCGCCGAAGGCGTGTGCCGACATGTCACTGTTTCAGGAGCTGTTCACGACCAGCTGCGACTGGAAGGTCGCCAGCATGGGGTGGATGTACACGCTCTTTTTCGTGCTGCTCGGTATCGCGGCTGCGGTCTGGGGCGGCTGGCTGGAGCGCGTAGGCCCGCGCAAGGCCGGCTTCGTCTCGGCCTTGTGCTGGTGCGGCGGCCTCTTCCTCGGTGCGATCGGGGTTTACACCCATCAGCTCTGGCTGTTGTGGCTGGGTTCGGGCGTGATCGGCGGCATCGGTCTCGGTCTTGGCTATATCTCGCCGGTCTCGACGCTCGTGAAGTGGTTCCCGGACCGTCGCGGCATGGCGACCGGCATGGCCATCATGGGTTTCGGCGGCGGCGCCATGATCGGCGCGCCGCTGGCTAACCTCTTGATGAACTACTTCAAGACCCCGACCTCGGTCGGCGTCTGGGAGACCTTCGTCACGATGGGCGTCATCTACTTCGTGTTCATGATGATCGGCGCGTTCCGCTATCGCTTGCCGCCGCCCGGCTGGCAACCCGAGGGCTGGACCGCGCCGTCGAAGGCCAACGCGATGATCTCGAAGGCCAACGTCCATCTCAACGACGCGCACAAGACGCCGCAATTCTGGCTGATCTGGTGGGTGCTGTGCCTGAACGTGTCGGCCGGCATCGGTGTGATCGGCATGGCATCGCCGATGCTGCAGGAGATCTTCGCCGGCAAGCTGATCGGCCTGCCGGAGGTGGGCTTCAACGCGCTCGATGCGGGACAGAAGGCGCAGATCGCCGCGATCGCCGCGGGCTTCGCCGGATTGTTGTCGCTGTTCAACATCGGCGGCCGCTTTTTCTGGGCATCGCTGTCGGACAAGATCGGGCGCAAGAACACCTACTATACGTTCTTCATCCTCGGCATCGTGCTCTACGCGCTGGCGCCGACCTTTGCCGCGATGGGTTCGAAGCTCCTGTTCGTGCTTGGCTTCGGCATCATACTGTCGATGTATGGCGGCGGCTTCGCCACCGTGCCGGCCTACCTCGCCGACATGTTCGGAACCCAGTTCGTCGGCGCCATTCATGGCCGGCTGCTGACGGCGTGGTCCACCGCAGGCATCATCGGTCCCGTCGTCGTCAACTACATCCGCGAGTTCCAGCTCGCGGCAGGCGTGCCGCGCGATCAGCTCTACAACACGACTATGTACATCCTCTGTGCGATGCTGATTGCGGGCTTGATCTGCAACTATCTGATCAAGCCGGTCGATTCGAAGTGGCACATGAAGGACGCCGATGTCGCCAAGTTGCAGGCTGCAAGCGCCAGCGCCGCCGCCGCGGGGCCGCACGGCTCCTACGGCATCGGATTTGGCGGGCTTGACGCCAAGGCGGCGCTGTTCTGGGCGTTCGTCGGCGTCCCCCTGCTTTGGGGTGTTTGGAAGACATTGGAGAGCGCGGTCAAGATCTTCTGACCGTCGTCGAGACAGAAGCGGGATGCTCATCAGGCGTCCCGCTTCGTTGGCCTTTCGGACATCATCAGAAATGGGACTTAGGGGGATTGAAATGATTCGCACCCGAATTTGCCTTCGAATTTGCCTCGCGGCCGTGTTGCTCGTCGCTGGCCTTCATGCCGCATCCGCGCAGACGGCGACGCCGCCGGCGGCGCCTGCTGCAGCGACGCAAGCCAAACCTGGCAAGATGAAGCTCACCATGCAGAAGCTGAAAGACATGAAGGCGAAATGGGCAACCAACAAGCCGAAGCTGAAAGCCTGCCGCGCCGACGTGAAGTCCAAGGGCCTCGCCGGCGACGATCGCTGGTTCTACATTGAAGAGTGCATGAGCAAGACTTGAGATCGGGTTCCATCCGACGCTTGCGCAAAAGGGCACGGCGGGCGACCGCCTGCGTCCTAAATCATTCTAGAGACGCTCTAAATTCTCTTGCATCTGGCATACCAGGGATTAGAGTTGCGTCGAATTTGGCTTGATCGGCGGGACGCAGGAACCGGTGGTTCCGTTTGATCGAGTCGGGAAATGAAGACTGATCGCCTTGGCGGTCCGGTCCAAACTCATCACGCATTTGAAGAGAACGCGACGTCTCCATGAGCAGCAACGACGACGTTCACAAGGTTCGCGAGTTCGAACATCCCGGCCAGGGACGGAAGCGCGCCAAATCCACACCCAAGGGACGGCAGGTCGATCCCACCGCCTCTCATGAGATCGCGCAGTTGCTCGGCGACCGACCGCGGCGTCGCGACCTGTTGATCGAATATCTGCACCTGATCCAGGATCAGTACCGCCAGATATCGGCCGCGCATCTCGCCGCGCTCGCCGACGAGATGAAGCTCGCCTTCGCCGAAGTGTTCGAGACCGCGACCTTCTATGCGCATTTCGACGTGGTAAAGGAAGGCGAGCCCGATATCGCGCCGCTGACGATCCGCGTCTGCGATTCGCTGACCTGCGCGATGCTCGGCGGAGAGAAGCTGCTCGCGGATTTGCAAGACGCGTCAGGTCCCGGCATCCGCGTGGTGCGTGCGCCCTGCGTCGGCCGCTGCGACACGGCGCCTGCCGCGGAAGTCGGACACAACTTCGTTGATCACGCCACGGTCGCCAATGTCATGGCGGCGGCGAAGGCTGGCGATACCCACGCGCATCTGCCCAACTATATCGGCTATGAAGCCTATGTCGCCGGCGGCGGCTACAAGCTGCTCAATCGCCTGTGCTCGGGCGAACTACCGACGGACGACCTGCTGAAGGCGCTCGACGACGCCTCGTTGCGCGGTCTCGGCGGCGCCGGCTTCCCGACGGGACGTAAATGGCGCGCGGTGCTTGGTGAACCCGGCCCGCGCCTGATGGCGATCAACGGCGACGAGGGCGAGCCCGGCACGTTCAAGGATCGCGTCTATCTCGAGAGCGATCCGCACCGTTTCCTCGAGGGCATGCTGATCGGTGCGCATGTGGTGCAGGCCTCGGATATCTACATCTACCTGCGCGACGAATATCCGGCCTCGCGCGAAATCCTCGAACGTGAGATCGCGAAGCTGCCGCCGGGCGGTCCGACGCTGCACATGCGCCGCGGCGCTGGCGCCTATATCTGCGGCGAGGAATCCTCGCTGCTGGAAAGCATCGAGGGCAAGCGCGGCTTACCCAGGCACAAGCCGCCTTATCCATTCCAGGTCGGTCTGTTCGGCCTGCCGACCTTGATCAACAATATTGAGACCTTGTGGTGGGTGCGCGACATCATCGAGAAGGGCGCCGACTGGTGGAAGGGCCACGGCCGGCATGAGCGGCACGGCCTGCGCAGCTTCTCGGTTTCGGGCCGCGTCAAGAATCCCGGCATGAAGCTCGCGCCTGCTGGCATCACCGTGCGCGAGTTGATCGACGAATATTGCGGCGGCATGGCCGATGGCCATCAGTTCTACGCGTACCTCCCGGGTGGTGCGTCCGGCGGCATCCTGCCGGCGGCGATGGACGACATCCCGCTCGATTTCGGCACGCTTGAAAAATACGGCTGCTTCATCGGCTCTGCCGCGATCGTGATCCTGTCGCAAAAGGACAGCGTGCGCGCGGCCGCATTGAACCTGATGAAGTTCTTCGAGGACGAGAGCTGCGGCCAGTGCACGCCGTGTCGCGTCGGAACCCAGAAGGCCGCGCTGCTGATGCAGCAACCGGTCTGGAACCGCGCTCTCCTGGACGAATTGAGCCAGGCGATGCGCGATGCCTCGATCTGCGGGCTCGGACAGGCGGCATCGAATCCGCTTGCCACCGTGATTAAATATTTCCCTGACGAGTTCAAGGAAGCGGCCGAATGACGAAGATTACGTTCGAGCTCGACGGCAAGCAGGTCGAGGCCAATGCAGGCGAGACGATCTGGCAAGTCGCAAAACGCCAGGGTCGCGAGATTCCGCATCTGTGCTACTCGCCCGCGCCGGATTATCGCCCCGACGGCAATTGCCGCGCCTGCATGGTCGAGATCGAGGGCGAGCGCGTGCTCGCGGCGTCCTGCAAGCGCACGCCATCGGTCGGCATGAAGGTGAAGACCGAGAGCGCGCGCGCGGTTTCAGCGCAAAAAATGGTCATGGAGCTGCTGGTCGCCGACCAGCCGGCGCGCGAGACCTCGCACGATCCGGACTCCAAATTCTGGCACTGGGCCGAAACCACTGGGGTCACCGAGAGTCGCTTCCCCGCCGCCGAGCGTTGGGCGACCGACGCCAGCCATCCGGCCATGCGCGTCAATCTTGACGCCTGTATCCAGTGCGGCCTGTGCGTGCGCGCCTGCCGCGAGGTCCAGGTCAACGACGTCATCGGCATGGCCTATCGTAGTCACGGCTCGAAAATCGTGTTCGATTTCGACGATCCCATGGGCGAGTCCACTTGCGTCGCCTGCGGCGAATGTGTGCAGGCCTGTCCGACCGGGGCCCTGATGCCGGCCGTAATGCTGGACGAGAAGCAGACCCGTGTCGTCTATGCCGACAAGAAGGTGGACTCGCTCTGCCCGTTCTGCGGCGTCGGCTGCCAGGTGACTTATGAGGTCAAGGACGAGAAGGTGATCTATGCCGAGGGCCGTGACGGCCCCGCCAATCACAACCGCCTTTGCGTCAAGGGCCGCTTCGGCTTCGACTACATCCATCATCCGCATCGCCTGACCAAGCCGCTGGTGCGGCTGCCCAACGCGAAGAAGGATTCCAACGACCAGGTTGATCCGGCCAATCCGTTCACGCATTTCCGCGAAGCGAGCTGGGAAGAAGCGCTCGACATCGCGGCCAAAGGCCTGGTCAAGATCCGCGACGAGAAGGGCGTGAAGGCGCTGGCCGGCTTCGGTTCGGCGAAGGGCTCCAACGAGGAGGCCTATCTGTTCCAGAAGCTGGTGCGCACCGGCTTCGGCTCGAACAATGTCGACCATTGCACCCGTCTGTGCCACGCCTCGTCGGTCGCGGCGCTGTTCGAAGGCCTGAGCTCGGGCGCGGTGTCGGCGCCGTTCTCGGCTGCGATGGACGCCGAGGTCATCATCGTGATCGGCGCCAATCCGACCGTGAATCATCCAGTCGCCGCGACCTTCATCAAGAACGCGGTCAAGCAGTACGGCGCAAAGCTGTTCGTCATGGACCCGCGCCGGCAGACGCTGTCGCGCCATGCGACCAAGCATCTGCAGTTCAAGCCGGGCTCCGACGTCGCCATGCTGAACGCGATGATCCACACGATCATCACCGAAGGGCTGACCGACGATCAGTACATCGCCGGCTACACCGAGGGGTTCGAGGAGCTCAAGGAGAAGATCAAGGAGTTCACACCGGAGAAGATGGAGCCGATCTGCGGTGTCCCGGCGCAGACCCTGCGCGAGGTCGCGCGAACCTATGCGCGGGCAAAATCGTCGATCATCTTCTGGGGCATGGGCATCAGCCAGCATGTCCACGGCACCGACAATGCGCGCTGCCTGATTGCGCTGGCGCTGATCACCGGCCAGGTCGGGCGTCCCGGCACCGGCCTGCATCCGCTGCGCGGCCAGAACAACGTGCAGGGCGCTTCCGATGCCGGTCTGATCCCGATGTTCCTGCCGGATTATCAGCCGGTCGGCCGCGACGACATGCGCGGCGCCTTCGAGAAGCTGTGGGGCCAGGATCTCGATCCCGTGCGCGGTCTGACCGTGGTCGAGATCATGAACGCGATCCATGCCGGCGAGATCAAGGGCATGTATATCGAGGGCGAAAATCCAGCGATGTCCGACCCCGATCTCCAGCATGCGCGCCAGGCGCTTGCCATGCTCGACCATCTCGTGGTGCAGGATCTCTTCGTCACGGAGACCGCGTTCCACGCCGACGTCATCCTGCCGGCCTCGGCGTTTGCCGAAAAGGAAGGCTCCTTCACCAACACCGATCGCCGCGTGCAGCTCGCACGCCAGGTGATCAAGCCGCCGGGCGATGCGCGGCAGGATCTCTGGATCATCCAGGAGATCGGCAAGCGCATGGGGCTGCCGTGGAATTATGCCGGTCCCGGCGAGGTCTTCACCGAGATGGCGGAGTTGATGCCGTCGCTGAAGAACATCACCTGGGAGCGGCTGGTGCGCGAAGGCGCGGTGACCTATCCCGTCGACGGTCCCGACGTGCCCGGCAACGAGATCATCTTCACCACGGGCTTCCCGACCGCCAGCGGCCGCGGCAAGATCGTTCCGGCTCACGTCATCCCGCCGGACGAGATCCCCGACGCCGAATATCCGATGGTGCTCTCGACCGGCCGCGTGCTCGAGCATTGGCACACCGGCTCGATGACCCGCCGCGCGCAGGTGCTCGACCAGATCGAGCCCGAGGCGGTCGCGTTCATGTCGCCAAAGGACATGCACAGGAAGAAGCTCGCGCCCGGCGATTTCATCCGGCTCGAGACCCGCCGCGGCGCGGTCGAGGTCAAGGTCCGCTCCGACCGCGACGTTCCCGAGAACATGGTGTTCATGCCGTTCTGCTACGCGGAGGCGGCGGCCAATCTCCTGACCAATCCGGCGCTCGATCCGTTCGGCAAGATCCCGGAGTTCAAGTTCTGCGCGGCCAGGGCCGAACGTGCCGAGATGCGCGACGCGGCGGAGTAGGGCAGCGCGCTCGCCGGTTATTTGGCGACACAATGCCTGCGGTGTCGTCCCGGCGAAGGCCGGGACCCATACCGCGAGGTGTCTCGTTAGCGGATGGTGGGCGTACCGAACGACGAGTCTTCTCCAAACTCCTCCCTGTGGTTATGGGTCCCGGCCTTCGCCGGGACGACGCTGAGGCTGTGGTGCATGTGTCCACCCGTGTCGCCGTCCCTTCGCTCCTCGCAGCGGCGGTGCTAGACATCGTCCATGTCCAAAGCCACCCCAGCCACACGCGCGCTCACGGCCGCCGGTGTTGCCTTCACTGTCCACACCTACGACTACGATCCCGACGCCGAGAGCATCGGCCTTCAGGCTGCATCCGCACTCGGCGAGGATCCCGCGCGCGTCTTGAAGACGCTGATGGCGCTGGTCGACGGCAAGCCGGTCTGCGTGATCGTCCCGTCCGATCAGGAAGTCTCGATGAAGAAGCTCGCCGCTGTTGTTAGCGGCAAGTCGGCGCAGATGATGAAGCCGCCTGAGGCCGAGCGCCTCACCGGCTACAAGGTTGGCGGCATCAGCCCATTCGGGCAGCGGAAGCTTGTGCGCACCGTGATCGAGCAGAGCGCGCTCGCACATGATTACGTGTACGTGAATGGCGGTCAGCGCGGACTGCAGGTGCGGCTCAGTCCGGGCGATGTGCGGGACGTGTTGAAGGCGATCGTCGCGGAACTGGTCGCCTGAGGCGGCGCTCTGCTATTGTTTTTGCAACAGCTTCAGCCGACAGCGCAGCGCTTCGCGGATGTGTGTGCGCGCGAGCTGCTCCGCTTTGCCGCCGTCGCGAGCCGCGATGGCGTCGATGATGGCCTGGTGCTCGCCGTGGCTGGTCGACGGGCGACCGGATACGGTGAACGTGGTTGGACCGAGCAGGGCGATCCAGTCCTGCAATTCCCGCGAAGCGTTGTCGAGATAGCGGTTGCGCGCGGCGCGGCAGATCGCCTCGTGGAAGGCGCGGTTGAGCCGCGCCATCTCGGCGGGATCAGTCCCCGACGCTTCCACGAAGGTCTGCTCGATGTCCCTGAGCGCGTCGACCTCGGTCGCAGACGCGTGCTCGGCGGCAAGTCGGGCGGCGGCGCCCTCCATGATCTCGCGCATGGCGTAGAGCTCGAGCACCTCCGAGATGTCGAGGTTGCGTACGATCAGGCCGCGGCCGCCGGCAGGTTCGACGAACCCACGTGCCGCAAGCCGCCCGAGAGCTTCCCGCACCGGGGTGCGGCTGACCTTCAGCCGCTGGGCGACCTCTTCCTCGCGCAGGCGGTCGCCGGCGCGGTAGCTGCCGGCCTGCAGCGCCTCGCAGAGCGAGCGGAACACTGCTTCGCCGAGCGCCAAGCCGCCGCCGCGCGCGATCGAGCCGCCTGCCTTTGTCGGGCGTCTTGCCATGCATCCTCGTGCTCGCCACGCGCATCCTGCCCATGCAAGGGGGACGCTTGCCGGACATTCGTATATCTTTGTATACAAAGGTGCGCAACGGCTAACCGGATTGACCGGCCGCCAGCGGGCAGAATGTCTCCAACTTCGTCGCATCGGGCAGACGGCATGAGCAGCAAATACGATGTGCTGGTGATCGGCGGCGGCAACGCGGCGCTGTGTGCGGCGATCAGCGCGCGACGCGGTGGGGCATCGGTGCTGGTGCTCGAAGGCGCGCCAAAGTTCTATCGCGGCGGCAACACGCGCCACACCCGCAACATGCGTTGCGCACATGACGAGGCGACCGAAATCCTCACCGGCCCCTACACCGAGGAAGAGTTTTGGGAGGATCTCCTGCGCGTCACCGGCGGCCAGACCGACGAGGTGCTCGGCCGGCACATGATCCGCGAGTCCAAGGACATCTTGAACTGGATCGTGGAGCAGGGCGTGCGCTGGCAGCCCTCGCTTGGGGGGACGCTGAGCCTCGGTCGCACCAACTCCTTCTTTCTCGGTGGCGGCCGCGCGATGTTGAACGCACTTTATCTCACCGCCGAGAAGCTCGGCGTCGAAATCGAATATGACGCCGAGGTTATCGACCTCATGATCGAAGACGGCATGTTTCTCGCCGCCCACCTCAGGCGGCCGATCAAGGGCGACACCGAGATCCGCGCGACGTCGCTAGTCGCCGCCGCCGGCGGATTCGAGGCCAACATCGAATGGCTGAAGCAATATTGGGGTGAGGCCGCCGACAATTTCCTGATCCGCGGTACCCCCTATAACCGCGGCTCGATCCTGAAGATGCTGCTCGCCAAGGGCGTGCAGGAGGTCGGCGACCCCACCCAGTGCCATGCGGTCGCGATCGACGCGCGCGCGCCGAAATTCGACGGCGGCATCATCACGCGGCACGATTCTGTCGTGTTTGGCATCGTCGTCAACAAGCACGCGCAGCGCTTCTATGATGAAGGTGAGGACATCTGGCCGAAGCGTTACGCGATCTGGGGCCGGCTGGTGGCCGCGCAGCCCGAACAGATCGCCTACATCATCTTCGACTCCACCGTGGTCACGAGCTTCATGCCGACGCTATTCCCGCCGATCGCAGGGCAGACGGTGGCTGAGCTTGCCGGCAAGCTCGAGCTCGATCCGGCCGCGCTGGAAAAGACGATCACCGAATTCAACGCCGCGGTGCAGCCCGGCACCTTCGACCACACCACCCTGGACGATTGCCGCACGGAAGGCATCACGCCGCCGAAGACGCATTGGGCACGGCGGATCGAGACACCGCCCTACCTTGCCTATCCGGTGCGGCCCGGCATCACCTTCACCTATCTCGGCACGCGCGTGACCAGGGAAGCGCGCATGCTGATGGCTGACGGCAAGCCGTCGGCCAACATGTTCGCGGCCGGCGAGATCATGGCCGGCAACGTGCTCGGCAAGGGCTATGCCGCCGGCATGGGCATGACCATCGGCAGCGTGTTCGGGCGGATCGCAGGACGGGAAGCGGCACGCCACGCGAAGAATTAGGCGGAAGAACAGACACGAGGGAGGAACCATGTCACGCATTGCCATTGCTTCGATCGCGGCGCTGCTGACCGTCGGCTACGCCCACGCGGCCGAGCCGATCACGCTGCGAGACATGGGCTCGTTCCATGTCGGTGGCCGTCTTGTCGAAATCTCGGGCCAGCCGGTGAGGGAGGTCGTGTTCGCGCCCGGCGGAGTGCCGGCCAAGGTTGATCCCAACGGGACGTATCAGGTCGAGCAGATGTATGTTCAGTATTTCCTGCCGGCAAACGAGAAGGGTGCCTATCCTTTGCTGATGTGGCATGGCGGCGGACTGACCGGCGTCACCTACGAGACCACGCCTGACGGACGCGAAGGCTGGCTGAATTATTTTCTACGCATGGGGTGGGGGGTCTATAACTCCGACGCAGTAGAGCGCGGACGCGCGGGCTGGGCGCAATATCCCGATATCTTCAAAGGCGAGCCGGTCTTCCTGACCACGGCCAACCCGTTCGAGCGTTTCCGCATCGGCGATGGGCCGAACTCGTACGATCCCGATCCCGCCAAGCGAAAATTGTTGCCGGGCAACCAGTTCCCCGTCGAGGGTTACGAGAATTTCGTCAAGCAGAACGTACCGCGCTGGACCACGACCGACGATGCGACCATCGCCGCCTATATCGCTGAGATCGATCGCGTCGGCCCCTCGGTGCTTCTGTTCCACAGCCAGGCCGGCACCTTCGGCTTCAAGGTCGCGCAAGCCCGCCCTGACAAGGTCAAGGCGCTGATTGCGATCGAGCCGGCCGGCATCGGCGATCCCGCCAAAGCGGATGTGCTGAAGAACATCCCGACCCTCATCATCTACGGCGACTATATCGAGCGCGATTCGCGCTGGCCCAAGATCCGCGCCAACGGCATCGCCTTTGCGGACGCCATCAAGGCGGCCGGCGGCAGCGTCGACATCATCGATCTCCCGCAGACAGGCATCAAGGGCAATTCGCATATGGTGATGATGGACAAGAACAATCTCGAGGTCGCGGCCCTGATCCAGAAATGGCTCGAGGGCAAAGGCCTGACGAAGTAAAGCCATGCACGGAAGCAGAATTTTGGATGAAGGCGACCGCCTGATGACGGTCTGCAATTCCTGCCGTTACTGCGAAGGCCTTTGCGCGGTTTTTCCCGCCATGGAGATGCGCCGCGCCTTCTCCGACGGCGACCTCAATTATCTCGCCAATCTCTGCCATGGCTGCGGCGCCTGCTACGTCGACTGCCAGTTCTCGCCGCCGCACGAATTCAACGTCAACGTCCCGCAGACGCTGGCGATCGCGCGCGCGGAATCCTATGCGACCTATGCCTGGCCGCAGGCGCTGTCCGGTGCCTTCGCCCGCAATGGTCTCGTCATCAGCATCGTCGCCGCGCTCAGCATGGCCGCCTTCATACTCGGCTTCGCTGCCCTAAACCACCGCAGCGTGCTGTTTGGCGTGCACACTGGCCCCGGCGCGTTCTACAAGTTGATGCCGCACAACGCGATGGCAGCGTTGTTCAGCGCCGCCTTCCTTTATGCGATTTTCGCGCTGGTGATGAGCGTGCGTGCCTTCTGGCGGGATATCGGCCCGCCGATCGGCGGCCGTGCGGACGGCGGCTCGATCTTTCAGGCGATGCGCGACGCTGGTGAGCTGCGCTACCTCCATGGTGGCGGCGTCGGCTGCTACAATGAGGATGACAAGCCGACCGACCGGCGCAAGCTTTTCCATCACCTGACCTTCTACGGCTTCCTGCTCTGCTTCGCCGCGACCTCGGTCGCAACGCTGTATCACTATCTGCTCGGCCGCGAGGCGCCGTATCCGTGGTGGGATCTGCCGGTGGTTCTCGGCACGCTCGGCGGCATCGGCCTGATCATCGGGCCGATCGGCCTGTTCGTCGCCAAGATGCGGCGCGATCCGGCGCTGCTCGACGAGCAGCGCTACGGCATGGATGTCGGCTTCATCGCCATGCTGTTCCTGACCGGGTTCACCGGCATGCTGCTTCTGATTCTGCGGGAGACTGCCGCCATGGGACCGCTGCTGGCACTCCATTTAGGTGCAGTGTTCGCGCTGTTCATCACCATGCCCTACGGCAAGTTCGTGCACGGCATCTATCGCTTCGCGGCGCTGGTGCGTTATGCGCAGGAGCGACGCGGAGAAGCCGGTTCTTGAGATTCAGGCGGCGCGGAAGCGGCCGATCGGGGCACCGCGCCTCGCCTGATTGAGGCGCCTCGTGCATCTCTCTTATGCCACCTCGCGCTCTGGTCCAGACGCCTGCTCGCGAGCCATCGTCGTTGCGGTGACGTAGTCGGTCTTGCCGGTGCCGAGCAGCGGCACCTTGTCCACCACCATGATCGCCGCGGGAACGGTCAGCTCGGATGCGCCGATCGCCTTGGCTTGGCCCTGCATGGCACTGCGCTCGGCACCCTTTTCCGTCGTCAGCAGCACGATACGCTCGCCCTTGCGCGGATCCGGGATCGAAACCGCGACCGATGCGGCCTGCGGCCACAGCGTTGTCGCGATGTTCTCGACCGCCGACAGCGAGACCATTTCGCCGGCGATCTTGGCAAAGCGCTTGGCGCGACCCTTGATGGTGATGAAGCCGGCCGGGTCGATCGCCACGATGTCGCCGGTGTCGTGCCAGCCGTCGGCGAGCGGTTCGAGCACGCCGGGATTTTCGGCCCGCAAGTATCCGAGCATTACGTTGGGTCCGCGCACCGACAGGCGTCCGCCTTCCTCGATGCCGGGGACCGGGTCGAGGCGGCTTTCCATCAGCGGCGACAGGCGGCCGACCGTGCCTGGACGATTGGCCATCGGCGTGTTCATCGCCAGCACCGGTGCCGTCTCGGTGACGCCATAGCCTTCGAGGATGCGGATGCCGTAACGCTCCATGAAGACCTGCCGGGTGCGATCCTTGACCGCCTCCGCGCCGGCGATCACCAGGCGCAAGGTGCGGAAGTCGTAGGCATGG
The DNA here is from genome assembly GCF_055807635.1 of Bradyrhizobium sp. Kon56. Taxonomy (NCBI): domain Bacteria; kingdom Pseudomonadati; phylum Pseudomonadota; class Alphaproteobacteria; order Hyphomicrobiales; family Nitrobacteraceae; genus Bradyrhizobium; species Bradyrhizobium sp. Kon56. The sequence goes on from NZ_JBVVOU010000014.1 coordinate 115,467, forward strand.
GCCGAGCGTGCATAGCCCGTGAGGAATGTGTCGGTGCCGAACAGGATCGTGGCTCCGGTCTGGTAGATCAGCTCGGGCACGATCCGGTAGTGCAGCGGCGAGGGGTACATGTAGATCGGAATGCCCGCGAGCAGCGGCATCATCATTCCACCGGTCAGCCCGAAGGAGTGGAACACCGGCAGCACGTTGAACACCTTATCATTGGCGTTGGCATCGACCCGCGCCAGCGCCTGTGCGGCGTTCGCAAGGATATTGCGGTGGGACAGCACAACGCCCTTGGGCGTGCCTTCCGAGCCCGACGTGAACAGCACGACCGCCGGATCGCTCGCCTGGCGGGCGACGCGGGGCGCGGTGCCGGCGAGCAGGCCCTTGATCTTGTCGGCCGTGCCGATCGAAGCACGGACGTCCTCGAGGTAGACCACGCGAACTTCCGCGGAGATCGCCGCCATCAGCTTGTCGAGCTTGCCCTTCTCGATGAAAGCTTTCGACGTCAGCACGGTTTTGACCTGCGCGGCTTTCATGGCGGCAAGCACGTTGACCGGGCCCGCCGAGAAGTTGAGCATTGCCGGCACCCGGCCGATGTTTTGCAGCGCCATGAAGACGACGGCGACGCCAGCGGAATTCGGCAGCAGCACACCGACATTCTCACCGATAGCGGTGCCGTTCTCCAGCTTCCGGCTCAAGACCTGCGCGCCCAGGATCAGCTTGCGATAGGTCAGCTTGGTACCGAGCGCGTCCTCGACGATGACCTTGCCGGTGTCGCGGTCGCGATAGGCGTGTCCGAGCGCCTCGAACAGGGTGTGATCGAGCATGGCGTTCTTCACCATGGCGTCGATCATCACGTCCTGAAGTGCTGCGCCCGCGGCGTTGCGGCGCGCCTTGCCCTTGAGCGACGGATCGACCGGAAGCTTGACTGGCGGCAGGATGGTGACGGTCACCCGCGGAAACCACGAGCGCTTGATCTGGCTGCCGTTGAGATAGCTGAGATGCGAGCGCTGGGCGCCTTCGATGCGGACCGGGACGACGACTGCGTCGGCCTTGTCCGCGATCATCGCGGTGCCGTCATAGACCTTCATCAGCGAGCCGGAAACAGTGATGCGTCCTTCCGGGAAAATCACCACCGGCTCTCCGGCGGCGACGAGCTTGATGAGGTCGCGCGCCGCCAGCGGCTTGGTGGGGTCCATGGTGTAGTGCTTGACCACCCGCAGGAACGGCTTGGCCCACCAGGCCTTGGCGATGCCGGTATCAACCGCGAAGCTCGCGTCGATCGGGAGCACGGCGTGCAGGAGCGGGCCGTCGATCAGGCTGACATGATTGGGCGCGATCAGCATGCGCGTGCCAGCAGGCGGCAGGTTCTCCAGCCCGCGGACCTCGGTGCGGAACAGCGCGCGGAACAGCAGCCCGCCAAAGTCGCGCACGCCTTCCTTGCCCCACTTGGTCAGCACGAACCAGACTGCGCCGAAGCTGATGACGCCGAGGCCAAAGAAGATCCAGCCGATGTGCAATCCGCCGGCCTGCAACAGCGCGACGAACAGCGAGCCGGCCACCATGAAGGCGGCCTGCAGCACGTTGCCGGCGGCGATAATGCGGGCGCGCTCGGAGGGGGCGGACCAGGCCTGGACGGCGGCGAAGGACGGAACGACGAACAGCCCGCCGCCGAATGCGAAGGCGACGAAGTCGAGCAGCATGCGCAGGCCCGCGAACGAAGTTGCGAAGTCGGCAGCAGTGATGTCCTGGCCCTTGGCGGTCACGCCGATCGCCCAAGCGAGGTCGAGGCCGGCAAACCCCATCATGACGGCGCCGATCGGCACCAGCGCGAGGTTTGGGCGAACGTGGCTCAGATTCGCGGCGAACAGCGAGCCGACGGCAATGCCGATTGCGAAGATCGCGAGACACAACGTCACCACGCCCTCGGTGCCGCCGATGACCTCCTTGACCAGCGCCGGCAGCAGCGAGAGCACGATGGCGCCCACCAGCCAGAACCAGGACACGATCACGGTGCCGTCCCACAGCCGGTGGTCGGCGTGCAGCGTCTTCAACAGGCCGAGCGTCGAGGTCCAGGGATTGGCGTTGACCGGCAGATCGGGTGCAGACGGCGTCGTCGCGGGAATGCGGGAGGCGAAGGTCCAGGACAGCAGGGCCAGCACGACCACGGCCGATGCGACCCAGCCCATATGCGCGGAGCCGGCCACGAACTGGCCACCGGCAACGGTGCCGAGCAGGATGGCCATGAAGGTCGCGCCTTCGACCAGCGCGTTGCCGGTCGCGAGCTCGCCGAGCTCGAGCTGGTCCGGCAGCATCGCGTATTTCACGGGTCCGAACAGCGCGGCGATGACGCCGAACAGTGCGAGCGCTGCGAACAGCAGCGGCACCGAGTGCAGGAAGAAGCCGGCCGCGGCAAAGCCCGCGGCAAAGATCTCGGCGAATTTGAGCCGCCTTGCGACGACGGATTTGACGTATTTGTCGGCGAGCTGGCCGCCGAGCCCGGACAGGATGAAATAGGGGAAGATGAACACCGCGCCCGCGACCGTCACCAGCGCATCACCGTGGCCGGTCGCGGCACTGTAAAGCAGGATGATGACGAGTGCGTTCTTGAGCACGTTGTCGTTCAGCGCCGAGAAGAATTGCGCCCAGAACAGCGGCGCGAAGCGGCGTGACGACATCAAATCCCTGATCATGACTAGTCCTGTTTTGGAAACGCTGTCTGAGGTTGTTTCATTGTCGGATGGGCGTCGGGACCCGAGGAGATGCGACGGGCATTTGCGGGTTGACGAACGATCGCCCCGGCCTGCTCTGCGCCTTTACCTTCCGATCCTGTTGGTCTCCGCGTGGCGACGTTTGGTTCGCAAATGGCTGGTCGCGGCTCTATCACGCCCCGGCAAGGAGGCGTGCGCGCCTCAGGTAAGGTGGGCAAGGCGGCGAAAGGGCGAGAGGCGGCCGAGCAGGCTAATGCGGCGGCCCTCATGACGGGCGCGGTCGCGGTTGGCCCGCCACATCGGGAAGGTCACGCGGCGCTCGGTCAGGACGCCGGCAATGTCGCAGGCATTTGCAATGCGATCGATCGGCCCCGTCGCGAACCGCAGGAAGGCGCGGCCAAATCCGGTCACGAGAGCTGTGGCGTCATCGACGAAGGTGGAGGCGATATCAACAGCGAGGGTTTGCATTTTGCAGATCTCCAGGTTAATTTGAACATTGTTCAAATGAGTACCTTGAAAATGAACAATGTTCAAGACGAATCGTTGCGAGACCGAAAAAAATCTCGCCGGCGGCAGCAGATCGTGGAGATCGCTCGCAGCATTATCGCGACTAAGGGGCTGAAATCGTTGAAAGTCCGGGATGTTGCGGACGCCGCAGGCTGCTCGGTTGGGAGCGTCTACAACGAGTTCGGCGACTTCGACGGGGTGATCCTGACCGTGAATCGGGAGACCGTTAAGGAGCTGACGGTGCGGCTGGGCCAGGTTCCCGCCGAGGATCCCGTTCGCCAGCTCTACGGGCTGGCCGCGACCTACCTCGAATTTTTTGCGGAGCACGCCAATCTGCTGCGCTCGCTGTTCGAACATCGGATGGAGGACGACCGCCCTTACCCCGATGACATCCTTCAGATGGTGATGGACGCCTTCGCGCTGATGCATCCACCCCTGGTGCGGCTGCTTCCGAATGCAGACGACGTGCAGATCGCGCTGCTGTCACGCACCCTGTTTTCCGCCGTGCACGGGATCATCTCGCTCGGCCTCGAAGAACGCATGGTAGCCGTGCCGCCGCAGATGCTGCGCCAGCAGGTCGATCAGTTTCTGGATGCGCATCTCGCAGGGCTCGGGATTGTGCCAGTACGATAAAGTGTGGAGCGCTGCTACGCGCTGGCGGCCTTGCGGTGCCGCGAGGTGACGACGACGACGTCCGTCGTCCCGTTGTCGACCTGAACACGGTTGCGTCCGTTCTCCTTGGCGCGATAGCAGGCGGCATCCGCGCGCCGCATCGCGTCCTCGAGCGTGGTGTTGCCGTCGGTGATGCAGGCAACGCCGATGCTGGCGGTCACTGCAAAGCAACGATCGTCCCACGCGAAGACGGATAGCTCGAGCGACCGGCGCAGCCGTTCGGCGATATCCACGGCGTCGTACGGCGTGCTTTGTGGAAGGATTAGGCCGAATTCGTCACCGCCAAGCCGGGCCACCAGGTCATGCGGCCGTCGTTCCTGTTGCAGGAGACGCGAGATCTGGCAGAGCAGGCGGTCGCCGGCGAGATGACCGCAGCTGTCGTTGACGTCCTTGAATTGGTCGAGATCGAGCAGGACCAGGCCCAGCGAACCCGCCGCGGTGTCGTCCAACTCGCTTTGCAGGCGGGCCTCGAACGCGCGCCGGTTGGACAAGCCGGTCAGCCAGTCGTGCGACGCCTGCCAGACTAGGCGCTCCTTCTCGGCATGCAGGGCATCCTCAAACGCCTGTCGTTGCAGCACCAATCGCCGCGTGTGCCAGATCAGGAGCAGGATCAGCGTCATGGCTGTGACGATATTGACGCCAGTCAGCGTCATCTTGATGGCGCGCGAGCCTTCGCCGAGAACGGTGGAGAACCGCTTGGCGTGCACCGTGAACTGAGTGTTGAGCTCCGAAAGCCGCGACGACAATAATTGCAGGCGGTTGCCGTCCTGAACCGGTCCGCTCTTCAACTCTGACCGGATGACCTCGCCGAAAACGCTCAGCTCCAGCAGCATGGGGTCGGTGGCAGCCCACTCGCTGATCGCTTCCTTGAGAAAGCTGACCTGTTTGAAGTAGCGAAACAGCCAGATCAGTCCCGGCACGTCATCGGGATGGTTGCCGCCTTGCAGGAAGCCGATGCGGGCGGCCTCGACGTCGACCGGATCGCGCTCGAGCGCCCAGCGCGCGAACTCGTCGCCGATGGGAACGGCCAGCGAGGTCTGATATTGCGCAAACTGGCTGGCGTCGCCCGAATGCAGATAGAGATTGAGGAAATAGACGGCGTTCTTCTGCGAGCGCGACCACAACGCTTCGCCCGCGACATAGGCGCGGACCGAGGACATCACCTCCAGGCTGAATCCGGCGATCGCCGCCTGCAGCAGAACGACGGTGACGAAAGGCGAAACGAGCTTGATGACGTGAAGGAAGCTTCGTCCCTTCGTTGACGGCGCTGTTCTGCGAAACACTATGCGTTCCCCAAGTCGCTCAACGACCCCAGCGGAGCGATCCGCTCATAACGCGGATTACGCGCGAAAGGTGCTTAACTCGACTTGAAAATGCCAGGAGACTGCGTCGCAGGGTGAAGGCGTTGTGAAGTGGATGCTTGCAGATCGTCGCAAATGCCGTCGACCCGGAACTGACGCGGCATCGGCGAGCTGATGTCGCGCATTTGCCCCAGATGGTTTACTTGATGGAGATAGATTGCTCTGGCGCTAGACCAGCACCGGCTTGCGCACGCGGCCGGAGTCGCCGAAGACGCGCAAATAGCGCTCGATCTCCGAAGGCAGGCCGGTCGCCTTCTCGGGATTGTCGGAAAGCTTGACGGCCGGACGTCCGTCCACCGACGACACCTTGCAGACCAGCGAGATCGGATCGAGGTTGAACGAGCCGTCCGGCGTGCAGCCGACGAAATCATTGGTGAGATTGGTGCCCCAGCCGAAGGAGAGCCGCACCCGGCCGACGAAGTGGTGGTAGGTCTCCTCGATCGAGCCCACGTCCATCGCGTCGGAGAACACCAGCAGCTTGTCCCTGGGATTGCGGCCCTTCTGCTCCCACCATTTCATGATCTCCTCGCCGGCTTGAATCGGCGGCGCGCTGTCGGGGCGGAAGCCGGTCCAGTCGGCAACCCATTCCGGCGCATCGCGCAGGAAAGCCTTGGTGCCAAAAGCGTCGGGCAGCGCAATCAGGAGGTTGCCGCCATAGGTCTGGCGCCACTGGTCGAGGATGCGATAGGGCGCCCAGCGCAATTCCTCGTCGTCCTTGGCCAGCGCAGCCGCGACCATCGGCAGTTCATGGGCGTTGGTGCCGATGGCTTCGAGATCATTGTCCATCGCGAGTAGCACGTTGGAGGTGCCGATGAAGGACGGGCCCAGGCCTTCCTTCACGGCCTCCACGCACCAGCGCTGCCAGAGGAAGCCATGGCGGCGACGGGTGCCGAAATCGGAGAGCCGGAGGCCATCCAGCTTGCGCAGGCGTTCCACCTTGGTCCACAGCTTGGCCTTCGCGCGGGCATAGAGCACGTCGAGCTCGAAGCGGCCGCGGCCCTTCATCGCCGCCCGCGAGCGCAATTCGTTGAGGATGGCGAGCGCAGGAATTTCCCACATCGTGGTATGGCTCCACGGCCCGTGGAAGTGCAGCTCGTACTGGCCTTCGACCTTGCGCAGCTCGTATTCGGGCAGCCGGAATTCGGCGAGCCAGCGGATGAAGTCCGCCGAGAACATGTGGGTCTTGCCGTAGAAAGTGTTACCGGCAAGCCAGATCAGCTCTTTCTTGGTGAAGCGGATGGTGCGGGCGTGGTCGAGCTGGGCGCGCAGCTCGCCCTCGTCGATGATTTCGGCGAGCCGGACATGGCGCGATCGGTTGATGACCGAGAATGTCACCTGCTGATTCGGGTAAGATTCCCGAATCATTTGCAACATCAATAGCTTGTAGAAGTCGGTATCAAGCAGGCTGCGGATGATGGGATCCAGCCGCCAGCTGTGATTGTAGGTCCGGCTCGCAATGTCGGTCACTGTCATGGGGGAATTCTAGCGTGGCGGCCCCGGCGCAACCAGTGGGTTTGACGGGGATCAGGTTTTCGCGGGGGCGGGGTGCGAGGCCGTTGCCGCCACGGTCTCGAGCTGGCTTCTGATCCAGCGATGCGCCGGGTCCTTCTGATATCGCTGGTGCCAGACCATGAACATCGGCAGCTCGGCCAGGGTTCGCGTGCGCGAGGCCAGCGGAATCCGCACACGCGCGAAGCCGTGCATCACGCCGGGCGCCAGCAGGCTCGGCATGCTCGCCAGCATCTGCGAGCCACGCAGGAAGGACGGCACGCCGGAGAAGCTCGGCACGGAGATCGCGATGTCGCGGTGGAAGCCGTTGGCTGCAAGCCGGCGATCGAAGTCGAGCCGCTCATTGTCAGTGTAGACCACCGTGACGTGACGCGCCGCGAGATAGTCGCCGCGCGTAGCCGGCGCCGCGCGCGCTTTGGGGTCGTAGTAACAAACGTAATGGTCTTGCAGCAGGCGCTTCTGCACGATGTCCACGCCGGATGGCGGCAGCGGCGTGATCAGCAGATCGCAGCGGTTTTCGCGCAGCATCGCCGGCGAGGGCGACCGCGAGGGGATCACGCGCAGGTTCAGGCTCGTCACTTGCGCTGCGACATGATCGAAGAACCGCGGCAGCAGCAGGTCGCGCTGGAAGTCATTGGCGGCGATTGTCAGCGAAAGCTGCGCGCTCGCCGGCTCGAACGTGACGCCGCCGGCAAAGCTGCGCATCTCGTCGATCAGCGCTCGCGCCTTTGCCGCGAGCGCCTGGGCGTGCGCCGTAGCGACAATGCCGCGGCCGGATTTGGCAAACAGCGGATCGCCGACGATCCGCCGCAGCTTGTTCAGGGCGTGGCTGACCGCGGATTGCGTCAGGCCGAGCCGCGTTGCGGCCGCCGTCACCGAACCTTCTTCTAACACGGCCAGGAACAGCTCAAGCGCGTGGCCATCGAGCGCCAAATGATCGATTTTATTCATTGAATGCATTATAATCGATCTATTTATCTTGAGAATAGCCGGCGCCATCATCTCCCGATAAGCCGTGCGCCCCAACGGGAGCGCCAGAGGGAGAGACAACGCCGATGCATGCCCAGGCGCCAGCCTTGCGGGAAGCCCGCCCCAACCGTCCCGAGCCGTTCACGCCGCCGCTCGGTGACGGCGGCTTCTTCCAGCGCGACCGTTCCATGCATCCGCCGGCGCACGCGCCGGGCTACAAATCCTCGGTGCTGCGCTCGCCGCGCCAGGCGTTGCTGTCGCTTGAGAACTCGGTCTCGGAGATCACGGGGCCGGTGTTCGGGCACAACGATCTCGGCCCGCTCGACAATGATTTGATCCGCAACTACGCCAAGGACGGCGATCCCGTCGGCGAACGCATCATCGTCCACGGCCGCGTGCTGGATGAGACCGGCCGCGGCGTGCCGAACACGCTGGTCGAGTTCTGGCAAGCCAATGCCGGCGGCCGCTACCGGCACAAGAGGGACACGTATCTGGCGCCGATCGATCCGAATTTCGGCGGTTGCGGCCGCGCGCTGACCGACGACAGCGGCTACTATTATTTCCGCACCGTGAAGCCGGGACCCTATCCCTGGCGCAACTACGTCAACAGCTGGCGTCCCGCTCACATCCACTTCTCGGTGTTCGGCTCGGGCTTTGCACAGCGTCTGATCACCCAGATGTACTTTGAGGGCGATCCCCTGATCCCGGTCTGCCCAATCCTGACGACGATCCCGGACAAGGATGCGCTGGAGCGCCTCATCGCGCCGCTCGACCTCAACGCATCGACCCCGTTCGACTCGCTCGCCTACCGCTTCGACATCGTCTTGCGCGGCCAGCGCTCCACTTACTTTGAAAATCGCACCGCAGGGAACTAGGTCCATGCCGCAGCCGCTCAACTACCTCAAGGAAACCGCCTCGCAGACCGCCGGGCCCTACGTCCATATCGGCCTGATCCCGGCGATGGCCGGCTTCGACATCTTCGAGAAGAACTTTTCCAACGTGCTGGTGACGCCGAACACGCAAGGCGAACGCATCACGCTGGAGGGCAAGGTGTTCGACGGCAGCGGCACGCCGCTGCGTGACGTGCTGTTGGAGATCTGGCAGGCGAACGCGGCCGGCCGCTACAACCATCCGGCCGATCGGTCGACCGGCGCGCTCGACGAGGAATTTCGTGGCTGGGGCCGCGCCGGCTCCGACTTCGAGAGCGGGCTGGTGACGTTCGAGACCATCAAGCCCGGGGCCATCACCGACAAGGCGGGCCGCAAATGCGCGCCTTACGTCAACATCTGGATCGTCGCGCGTGGCATCAATATCGGGCTCAACACCCGGCTGTATTTCTCCGATGAAGAGACTGCGAACGCCGCCGACCCCGTGCTCAGCCTGATCGAGCAGCCGGTGCGACGTTCGACGTTGATCGCAAAGCGCAGCGAGCGTGGCGCCAAGATCGTGTATGCTTTCACGATCAATTTGCAGGGGCCGGAGGAGACGATGTTCTTCGACGTCTGAGAGCCGCCGCCCGAAGGTTCACTCCACCTGGTCACTGCGATCGATCGCTACGCGCGCGTGGAATTGCGGTGACTGACGCATCTCGCGCGATCCCGGCCTATTGGCCGGATCGCGCCCCACTTTTGGTTTCAGTTCTGCCAAATCGATGAATATGTCCGCCTGTCGGCGCAGCTCGTCAGCGACCATGGCCGGCTGAGTGGAGAGTGTGGAGACGACCGTCACGCGGACACCGAGGCGTTGCAGGGCTTCCACCAGCGAACGAAAATTCCCATCGCCCGAGAACAACACGATCTGATCGACGTGCTCGGCGAGCTCCATCGCATTTACGGCGAGGTCGACATCCATGCTGCCCTTCACTTTGCGGCGGCCGGTGATGGCGTCGACGAATTCCTTCGTGAGTTTCGTGACGACGGTGTATCCGTTATAGTCGAGCCAATCGATCAACGGACGGATTGACGAATACTCCTGATCCTCGACGACGGTCGTGTAGTAGAAGGCCCGCAACAGCGCACCTCGGCTTTGGAATTCGCGGAGCAGTCGCCTGTAGTCGATGTCGAAGCCGAGCGCCTTGGAGGTGGCATGGAGATTGGAGCCATCGATAAAGAGTGCGATCTTCTCAATCGAAGACATTATGCACAAATCTCCAGTTGTACGCGAAAGGTGGCCGGTCCAACCGCCGGGGGCGGTGTGTCGGCCGGAAAAACATTGAAGGCACCGATGGCTTGCCGAAAAAGAAGCGCAGACGACCGGACAGGGGCGGCCGTCTTGCGCCCAGGTTAGGGAGGATACAATGCCACCGGCGCCAGGGCGCCGAATGCAGCCAGGCTAAGGCGCGCGCATTCCCTACTCAATTGTACTGAGGTAAAGGGCGCCTATCCAAAGGATAGGGCCCCATATACGAAGGTTAAGTGGCAGCGCTGGCAACAAGGGCCATTGCGGTTCCCAGCGTGGCCTTCGACCACAGGCGCGGCTGATCGATCGGCCGGTGTGTCAGCCTTCATCGCCATGAAGCTGGGCACGAAAGGCCCGCGGTGACACGCCCGTGGCGGCGGCGTAGACCCGGCTGAAATAGGCGGGGTCCTCGAAGCCAAGCGAATAGGCGATCGTCGAGACCGGTAAATTGGTGTAGACGAGGTTGCGCCGCGCCTCGCGGATCAGCCGGTTGAGGATCAGGTGCGAGGCGGTGTCGCCGGTTGCTGCCCGGGTCACACGGTTGAGATGGGTCGGCGTGATCGACAGCGCGCTCGCATAGTCCGCAACGCTCCAGCGTTCCAGATGATGCTGTTCCAGCAGCGCCTCGAAGCGGCGGAATAGTCCGCTTTCAGCCGTGCCGTTGCCACCGCTCTCGCCGGTGAGCGCGCGGGCCACCAGCCCGATCATGGCCGCCGAAAGTGCACGCAGCACATGCGCTCGGCCGAAATCGCGCGCGGCGTGTTCGGCAAAGATCTGCTTCATGGTGGTCCGAATCTGCGGCGTGCCGCGTATCACGGCCGAGCGCGACAAGGCACCTCGCAGCCCTTCGGAGGCGAGCAGCGCTTCGTCCAATATTTCCGCGGCGATGGTCAGCACCCAGCCCTGGGTATCAGGCACGAAACGGAAGCCGTGGACGTGGCCGACGGGCACGTTGACGATTTGCATCGGCTTCAGCTGCACCACGCGCCCGTCGAGCGTCGCTTCGCCGCCGCCGCGCTCGATCAGCAGCACCTGGTGCAGCCGGGCATGGCGGTGCACGGCGAGCGTCCAATCGTGCAGCACCGAGCGCGACGCTATCGTCTCGCAATGCACGACATCGGGCAGATCACCGGATTCGCCGAACAAATTGTAGACCCGGATTGCCGGGGCGGGGGCTGGGTTTCTCATGTTCGAATAGTACAAGACAAAGACGAAAGCCTCCATCCGTCAGCGGCGCTGAATCTGCAAGAAAGTGCCGAGGAGGACGCAAAAATGAAAGTCCAGGTCTGTATCATCGGCGGCGGGCCGTCCGGGCTGCTGTTGTCCCAGCTCCTGCACCTCAAGGGCATCGACACGGTCGTGCTGGAAAAGTACAGCCGCGACCACGTGCTTGCCCGGATCCGCGCCGGCGTGCTCGAGCACGGCTTCGCCAGGCTGATGCGCGAGGCACAGTGCGGCGAGCGGATGGACCGCGAGGGCGAGATCCACAAGGGATTCGAGATCGCCCATGACGGGGTGCTCTCCCAGATCGACCTCCACAAGCATTCCGGCGGCAATTCGGTGCTGGTCTACGGCCAGACCGAGCTGACGCGCGACCTCTACGAGGCGCGCGATCGCCTTGGCGGCAACGTCGTGCACAATGCCGAGGACGTGACGCCGCATGACCTGACCTCGGACCAGCCGTACGTGACCTATCGTTCGAATGCCGAAACCGTCCGAGTCGATTGCGACTATATCGTCGGCGCTGACGGCTTTCACGGCGTCAGCAGGAAGTCGATCCCGAAGGACGTGCTGCGGGAATACGAGAAGATCTATCCGTTCGGTTGGCTCGGCGTGCTGTCGCGCACGAAACCGGTGTCGCCGGAGCTGATCTATGTGAAGCACGAGCGCGGCTTCGCGCTGTGTTCCTTGCGGTCGCAAGTGCTGAGCCGCTACTACGTCCAGGTGCCGCTCACCGACAAGGTGGAGGACTGGAGCGACGATGCGTTCTGGGCCGAGCTGAAGCGCCGTTTGCCGCACGAGGTCGGCGATCGCCTGATCACTGGGTCGTCCATCGAGAAGAGCATCGCGCCGTTGCGCAGCTTCGTCGCCGAGCCGATGAGCTACGGCCGCCTGTTTCTCGCCGGCGATGCCGCCCACATCGTGCCGCCGACCGGCGCGCGCGGGCTGAACAGCGCCGGCTCCGACATCTATTATCTCTACCACGCCATGCTCGCGCATTATCAGAAGGGCGATGATTCCGGGCTCCAGGGCTATTCCGCCAAGGCGCTGGCGCGGATCTGGAAGGCGCAACGCTTTTCGTGGTGGATGACGATGCTGCTGCATCGCTTCCCCGACCGTTCCGAGTATGAAGAGAGGCTTCAGCAGACGGAGCTGGAATATCTGCTGTCGTCCGAGACGGCGCAGCGTCTGCTGGCGGAGAATTACGTGGGGTTGCCGTTCTAGCGGGGAGTGGACCCGAAAAGCGGTGGGACGCTGCGCTACTTTCCTTCTAGGATGTTCACCGGCGTCCAATCCGACCCCGGTGGATTTGTAGCGAGCGCAGTCGCGCGCTTGCCAAAAAGCGCTGACGCCGGATCCATTTCCGCCATTCGCCCGAACGCATCAGCCGCCTTCGCAAACTCCCTTGCCCGCCAGCACGCCAGCCCTTCCGCATACGCGGCGGCAACCTTCGTCTGCCCGGCACTCTCCGTGCCCTTCTCCGCGAGGGGCTCGAACACCTTGATCGCCTCGCCGCGTCCTATCACTTTGATGGCGTCGAGCTCGCGCCAGGTGAAAGTATTGCCTGTCTGCGCGACAGTCGTTTCTGAAGCCATGATTGCGGTGCCATAATATTTGTTGGCGCCTTCGAGCCGCGAGGCGACGTTCACGGTGTCGCTCATCACGGTGTAGTTGAAGCGGCGGCGGGAGCCGATATTGCCGACGACAGCCTCGCCGCTGTTGAGCCCGATGCGGTGCGACAGGCCGCGGCCGGCGAAAGCGGCGCTGCCGGCGTTGAGCTCCGCCAGCTTTGCGTGACATTTCAGCGCGGCATGGACGGCGTGGCGCGCATGCGCGGGATCGTCGGCGGGCGCGCCGAACATGGCGACAATGGAATCGCCGATATATTTGTCGACATAGCCGCCATGGCTCTCGATGATGTCGGTCATGGCCGACAGATATTCGTTCATCAGCGTCACCAGTTCGCCCGGCGTCATCGTCTCGGCGATGGAGGAAAAGCCACTCAGGTCGGAGAAGAACATGGTGACGTTGCGCATTTCGCCGCCGAGCACCGGCATCTTGCCGGACGCAACCATAGTGTCGATCACTTCGGGGGCGAGATAGAACGCAAAGCTCTTGCGCAGGAAACGCTCGTCGCGATCGGCCAGCATGAAACGGTAGCCAATCATCATCGCGAGCGCGGCAAGGCTCGCGAGCGCGGGCTCGGCCAATGGTAGCGCCAACGCGTGTACGAAAGCGGCGACGGCTGCAGCGGCGTAAACGGCGGTGAGGACGAACCAGGCGATTAGTGCGCCACCCGGTGCGAGCACGCAGGCCGCGCAGGCCACGATCGCTGCGAACACGATCGTGAGAATGCTCCGCAGTGGAAAGCCGAGCTCGGTCACCGCATCGCGTTCGATCAGATTTCGCACCGCGTTGGCATGCACGAAGACACCGGCGATGTCGCTGCGGGCTTTTTGTTCAGTGGTTGCCGGTGCGGGCAGGGCGCATCTTGCGGCCGGCGTTCCGTCATAGCCGCCGGAAAGACGCATCGAGGTGATCTTGCGGTCATCGACATTGAGGATCGTGCCGAGCACCACAATCTTGCCACCGAAGGCGCGGCGGAAGAAGTCGCGGTCGTTCTTCTCGACGCAGGCGTGCAGGTCTGCGAACGAATATGTCGGCACGTCGCGGCCGAGTCCTCGGAAATTGAGCGTTAGCGTGTTCGGCACCGCGCTCGGGATCGTATACCCGGACAAAGCAGTCACGCCAGAAGGCGCGGTCTGCGGTTTTGCGCCGAGCGCGCGGGTGGCGAGTTCGACGGCCATTGCGGGAGCTGGCATGTCGCCGACAGGAAAACTCAGCGGCATTCGCCGGATTACATGGTCGGTGTCGGTATAGACGTTGAGGCCGCGGACGTTATTCCCCACAGCCAATTGCTGTGCGCGGTCCGGATGATCGCTGCTGAGGACCTCGCCCAGCACCAGCTTGCCGTCACTAGAGAGTTTCCGCAAGGCGATGAGATAGTCTCGGTCGAATCCCTTCAATCGCGCGCCAAGCGGCGCATCGCCAAAGGGAATCTCCGACCGCTCGATCGAGCTCGGAAAGATGACATCGAAACCGATCACCTTGGCGCCGCCGTCGGCAATGCTGCCGAGCACCCGGCCGATCTCGCGCGTCCAGGTCAGCGTCGGCGACCCCTGAAACGGCGGAGTGTCGTAGGTCTCGCCGTCGATGGCCACGACGACGACCGGTGATGTCGCGGGATCGCGGTGGTCGCCGACGAGCTTGCCGCGCAGTGCCGTGAGGATGTCGAGCGACAGGCCCTGCAGCGTCTGGAACGGCGGAGACGTGACGACGGCGCCTGCAAGAAGCGCAATCAGGATCGCTGCAACGATGTCCCGTCTGCCGATCCGCCGCATCGCCCCGTCGCTAGCTGCCTATTCGAGCCGCAGCAGGCGTCCCACGATCGGCGTCGGCGACGACGTGGCGCTGGGATCGACCTGGAAGGCGTAACGCTTGGTGCCGAGGATGGCGAGATAGCTGCCGCCCGGCGTCAGCGACTTCCCGGCCTTGGCGAAGTCATAGAACTTGCCTCCGACCATGGTCTCGCTCTTGAGCGGCACGCTGATCGTGGGCTCCTTGCCATCGGTGCGCTCGATCACCAGGGTGCTGCCGCTCTTGGCCTGCACCAACGGCGCGACACCGTAGAGCGTCGGCAGCTTGGCCGGAGCGCTGCCCTTGGCGTCCGACCGCATGGTGCGGAAGGTCGTCGCGGCACTCTGGTTCGCCTCGCGCTCCGACAGTTTTGCCGCGTTGGTATCGCAGGGGACCTTTTCCCGCTTGACCTCGCCGAGTTGCACGGTGCTCTGCTCGGTGCCGACCATGACGACGCCTTCGCTGATGGTCTCGCGCTGGCACGATTTGAGATAGCTGAGCGTAATGGTTGCCTTGGGCCCCAGCTTGATGATCTTGCCCGGCACCACATAATCCATGAACGCGACACCGTCGACCTTGCCTTGCACGTCCTCGACGATGGCGGTCGGGCTCTCCGCCAAAGCCGGAGCAGCAAGACAGCATGTGCCGACAACAGCGCCGATCAGGCTTTTCATGGCAATTCTCATCCAATTCGACCAATATTTGCCGGTCCCCATCCAGGCCCGATGCTTAGCAGCGAAACGCCCAGGCAAGTGTGACCGGAATCACTCTTTGATATTGGTGCACTCTATCAGGAAGAGGTTCAAGCCGGCGACCCGAGAAGACAGTGCGCCGGCAAGCTGGATGGATAATTTCATTCGGCTGGGACGGCCTCAACCGGGTGGCTCTCCATATCTATGATGGGCGCGAGCGTAGCCTCGGTCTTCTGATACGGCGTCGCCTGCTGACCGGCGGCGATCTCGACCACTTCCTCCCGCGTGACAGGCTAGCTGTCACGAGCTGGCTGGAGTTGATAGCGGTTATATGCGTGCTGCCAAACGAGGTCGGCACGCCGATCGTTTTTAGCGCGGTATGCAACGAGGTCCAGCTCCAGCTTTCTTGCCCGCCGCACGGGAAGCGTGCGCCCGCGTCGCTGCGCCTCGGCGTCAAATTGACGGGTTGATTTTGCAGGGCGTTAACCGTGGCGGAATGCTCCCCGCGCGGGTCATTGTCGCGCCCCAGAGTTGGTTGCAAATACGTTGGAGTTTTACGGTGGATGTTTTCATGCTGAGAGACGGCAAATATGCGGCCTGGTTCAGGACCCCGCGCGGTCAGGGCACGGGCGTCGTGCATCTGGCGGAGGGACGAATCTCCGGCAGCGACAGCTTCTTCACTTATGGAGGCTCTTACCGAATTGACGAGCAGCGCTTCACGGCGGTTCTGACCACGCGGCGTCATGCCGAGGGGCCGCCGACCGTGTTCGGGCTCGACGAGGTCGAGGTCAAGCTCTCGGGCGTGTGCAGCGGTGCGATGGCGACCTGTTCCGGAACGGCCGAGCAGGCCCCCGATGTGACCTTCGAGGCGACGCTCATCTACAGCCAGGACGAGGTGCCGGCCGTTGACGCCCGAGGTGCGGTCGTGAAGCTCAACGCCGACAAGCTGCCCAAGGGGCTCGACGGCCGTTCGCGATCGCCCCATCCGTTTGCGCCGGGATCGCTCGGCTCAGAACGGAATAGACCATAAGGCCACGTCTTATCCCGCCTGATCGACTTCGAGGATGTTGTCAGGGCTGCTTAAGCGGATGAGCCCTCTGGTGCCAGGCCCAGGCGGTGCGGATTACAGTCGGCAGATCCGAATATCGCGGCACGAAATTCAGCGCTTTTCGCGCTGCGGAGGGATCGGCGACCAGATAGGTGGGATCGCCGGCGCGGCGCGGTTTGACGGTGTGGGGCACCTCGCGCCCGGTCTCCTGCCTGATGGCGGTCAGGATCTCCCGTACCGAAAAGCCGGAGCCGGTGCCTAGATTGAAGCTGCCGCCGGCATGCCCTTGTTCCAGCAGCTTCAGCGCCGCGACATGCGCTGCGGCGAGGTCGGTGACGTGGATGTAGTCGCGGATCGCGGTGCCATCGGGCGTGTCGTAGTCCTGACCGAACACGGCAAAATCGACATGGCCCTGTAATGCCATCATGGCGCGCGGAATGAGATGGGTTTCATTGTCACGCAATTCGCCGATGCCGCCGGCAGGATCGGCGCCGCTGGCATTGAAATAGCGCAGGCAGAACGCGCCGAAGCCGTAAGCGGCGCGGTAATCGGCGAGCATGCGCTCGATCATCCACTTCGATGCGCCATAGGGGTTGATCGGCGCGCAGGGGAAGTCTTCCGGCAGTTCCTTGGAATCGGCATTGCCGTAGACGGCGCCGGTCGAGGAGAACACGATACGATGGCAGCCCGCATTGCGCATCGCCTGCAATAGCGACAGCGTGCCCTGCACATTGTTGATGTAGTACTTTTGCGGGTCGGTCATGGACTCGCCGACGAGACTCGCCGCCGCGAAATGCATGACCGCCGTGATTTTGTGCTCGGCGAAGGCGCGCGCCAGCGTGCCGCCGTCGAGCAGATCGCCTGTTACCAGCGGGCCGGCGACGAAGCCGCGATGACCTGTCGACAGATTGTCATAAACGACGGGCTGATAGCCGGCGGCGGTCAGGGCGCGACAGGCATGCGAGCCGATATAGCCCGCGCCTCCCGTAACGAGGACAGTCGGTCGGTCGGTCATGTCTGCTTACCTCGAGGTGAAATCAACGATCATCCATGCGCCGCGGCCAGCACCAAATCGGCACCCGGCACGAGCACCGCAAGCGTCAGCCATGCGGGACGTTTGCGGAAGGCGAGGACATGCCGCGTGGCGCCACGGGAGACGACATCAATCAAGGAGAGGGCTTCCGAAGTGACCTGTCCCAATGCGATTGCCTCAGTTCAATAGTTGATCGATCTGGTGAGCATAGATTGATCTTCGCTGTATGCAACCCACCGGCGGCTCGGCACGATCGTCCTTCTTCGTTTAGCTCGCATTGACCCTATCGCTGCGAAACGGTGGGCGCGCGCATCGCGGCAACCGAAGCTTTAAGAACCAAAATTAAGCTGATGCCGAGTAAAGGAGTGACTGAAACATGGCACAGATCTGGATGACCTATGACGAACTCGCCGAGCTTAGCGGCTGCACGTCTGCCGAGGCACGAATGCGGGCCATCCATTTGTCACTTGACCGCCGCAAAAGCCGCGACGGCGCAACCCGCGTCAAGCTCGATCTGGCGCTGACGGCCAAATATTTCGCCTCTGTCCGGGACGCCGATTTTGATCTGGACGGCGCCATCGAGGCGCTCCAGGCCACCCATCGGCAGATGGCAGAACTCCTGACGCCGAACCAGTTCCTGGGCCGGCGCCGCTCGGCTTAGCTCCCGCACGCAATCCATCAGGCTCCGGGTATAAGGAGCCGAGATTCTCGCGATAGTTGTTCCGAATCAGGCATAAATCGCCATCCGGAATTTTCATTGCTGGCCGGGGTTTAACCGCAGCGGGCCGTAGAGCCTGCAGGAGGATGCCATGAGGAACGACAGCGATCGAGGCTACGCGACACTGTTGGCAGCGTCGATGCTGGGTGCGCTGATCATCATGACAGCCGCAACGGCAAATGCAGAGCTCGTGAAGTTGCAGGCCGATTTAAAAGGCAGCAATGAAGTGCCTCCGAACAACTCGCCTGGAACAGGCAAGGCCGAGGCGACCTACGATACGGAGGCGAAAACCCTGACCTACACAGTCAGCTTCGCCGGCTTGACCGGGCCAGCCATGGGGGCACATTTCCATGGCCCCGTGGAGGCCGGCAAGAACGCCGGCATCGTGCTGCCGTTCAAGACGGTCCAAAGCCCGATTCAGGGGAGCGCAACGCTCACCGAAGCTCAGGCTGCGGACCTGCTGGCTGGGAAATGGTATGCCAACATTCATACGGCCGCGAACCCGGGCGGTGAACTACGCGGACAAATGATAAAATAAGGACGGTCACTTCCCCGATGCAGACGTGCAGGCCATGCATCTGCTCAGGAGGGCGGCCTCGGTAAGAAGGCCAGGATTGTTTGAGCGAGGAGGACCCCGACGGTCCCGCCTGCTGCTTTTTGCAGCACGTCCAGGAAACCCGGATCACGATCGGGCGTCATTGCTTGCAGGATTTCCAGCCCCATTGCGACCGCCACGACAAGCGAGCATGCGAGGGTGAGCCGACCGGGCAACAGGAAGGACAAGAGAAATCCCAGCAACCCGTAGGCGCTGAAGCGCTCGATCACGACGACCCAATAAGCGTCGTGATGGCCAATAAGCACGGGTCTCCCCGCCAGTCTCGCAAGCGTGGCATAGACGATGAGCGCGAAGCAGACGCCTGCGGCTGCGATAAGGTGGTTGCGGCGCATTGAACGACCATAGCCGGACCGGAGCCAGGCCGCGTTGAAAGATGAGAGTATCGTTAAGGCTGATTGAGCAAGGGGCGCGGCGCGGCGCGTTTGCCGTCCCGGGTTAACGGCTCAATCCTTTCAGGCCACCAACGCCGCGTCGGTCGGCAATTTAGCGCTCTGCGCCAAGCAGCGTGACTCGACCAACTCGTTGAATCGAGGGAAGGGCAGTGGGGCGGAGACCAGATAGCCCTGCCCCTCCTCTACGCCGGATGAAATAAGCGCCCGGACCTGCTCCTCCGTCTCGATGCCTTCCGCGACCACCGTCATTTGGAGGTCCTTCGCAAGTGCGACCAGCATCTCCACGATCGTGGCAGTCGATGCGTCCACGGTGATCGTGTCGACGAAAAATTTGTCGATCTTGATTGTATTGGCGCCCAGGCCCTTGAGCCGGGATAGCCCGCTATGACCGACGCCGACGTCATCGATGGCGACGCGAAACCCGCAGTCCCGCAATTCGCTGACCACGGCTGCGGCGCGTGCGAGGTCGTCGAGCTCGTCGCGCTCGGTCACCTCGATGACGATCTGGCGCGCGGAGACTTGCGCCGCCATGACCGTGCGGCGGAGCGTTTCAATGAAGCCCGCACTCAAGAGATGCTTTGGTACGACGTTGAGGGAGAGCTTAAAATCCTTGTTCGCTTTCAACAGCGGCTGCAGATCCGACAGCGCTGATCGCAGGATCTGCCAGGTCATGACCTGGATGCGGCCGCTGGATTCCGCGAGCGGGATGAAGTTCATCGGAGGCACGACCGATCCGTCTTTGAGGAGCCACCGAGCCAACACCTCGCAGCCTTTGATCCGACCGGTCTTGAGCTCGAAGATGGGCTGGTAGTACGGCTTGAATTCGTTCGCGGCCAGCCCGCGGTCGAGATCGGCGACGGGCCCTTCCATGCGGCGGCTCCGCGCGAAAAGCCCGCCGAAAAGGGCGCCGATTGCAAATGCTACGGCCAGCGTCGGCCAGTAAGCCTCGTTGTTCCACGTCGAGAGGATGCCGCGTTCGAGGCGAATGGTCGCATGGAGTGGGAATCGAGCTGAATTTTTGTCGAGATCGATCGGGGCCTGCAAGGCTTTGTCGGGATCGAGCAGGAATTCGCCAAGTTTCTCGCCGTTGCTCAACGCGAGGATCACTTCGCTGTGGGCGCGCAACTCGGCGGGCATGATGTCGAACAGGCTGGCGTTGACGCCAAGAATGGCGACCAATGCGGCATTGCCGTTGATGTCTTTGAGCACGCCCAGAGCATCCCCGCCGAATTGCTCAACACGGAAGAGCGAAAGGTTCTTGTCGTGCGAGGGAAGCATATCGCGGCGGTCGATCCATCCCTTGTCGAATTCCAGCGTTTCGGAATAGGCCGAACAGATCACCGAGCCATCTGGGTTGACGAGGCGCACATCCTTGATTGCGGAACGTTGGTAGACGTGGAGCCGGATCGCCTGCAGCGTCGCGGGCCCACAATCGGCAAGATCGCGCCGCGCGAGTTCGCCCAGGCTCGCGCCGGCAAAGTCGACCGCAAATTCGGCGCGACGCAGAACCACCTCGGTCAATTCGTCGAGCTGGTGGGCCTGCTGGTACCGAATGAACGAAGTTGCCGCAAAGTGGCCAGCCACGCCGAACGCGGCCGCGCTCGCGAGCACGAACGCCGCAAATACGAAAGTCGGTCGCTGCAATCTCATTCGGCCCGGCGGAACAGAGGGAAGCGTCGGCCGATCCTAAGCAGGACGCGCTAAGATAGGGTTTAATGCGCGGGCGAGGCATGTGGAACCGGCCTTTGGGGGTGGGCAGGCGAGGGACCCGTCTGCCCCCGGACCGGGGGACCCTATCGAAAATGCTACTTAACCTTCCGCTCCCAAGTTCTGGCGGCCCATTCGATGGCGGAGCGAAGCGGGTGCGGGATTGTAGGGCGCGATGGAAGCCTGCCGAGGGCTGCCACCATGCTGTGGCCGGGTGGCTCGCAAGCGCAAGACCACGAAGGCGATATTGATAGCCAACCAGACCAGAATGACGGAAATGGCAAGATGGGCCACGGCCAGACCTCGCGATGAAGTTGGAGTCAACGCGAGCGCGCTGGTTCGGTTCCCTGGCGAACCGGGCTAGAGCGCATCTATTTCATGTAGCCGGAGTCGAGCCTTCGGGGCGGACGGCGACCTCACCTTGCCTTGAGGTCCTTGCTCTACTCCGATCAGCAACACGACGCATTCGTTCTTCGTCAGAACCGGCGATCGCGCGCCCGCGGCCATCATGACGTCGTTGGCGGAACGCCGCCGCACGCTCGCTTAGGCCTTTTTTCGCGCCTTCGTTTTCAACGAAAGACCAAGGCGCAGGGCCATGCGCTTGATCGCATCGGGCGATCGTCCGAGCTGTTTCGCCGCCTCCTCCAATGAAGCCGAAGACTTAGCCAACTCCATCAGCCGGCGGTCTTCCTTGAACGACCAGGGCTTGCGCGCCATAACCGAAATCATCCTCTCGTCGCGACAAGGACAAAGCCGCCAAGCGGACCCATGTCGCTCGACGGCTTTGCTTGGGTGGGGCCGAGCTTGGGGGAGCCCGGTGAGACGATGGGATAAGTGATTAGTGAGAATTCGCAACAAACAACGCGGATTAAGCTAACCGCTCAACCTTAACGCGTCTAATCCGGCTTTGTCGCTCCGTACTATCACGGAGGTGTCAATGCTGATCAGCGGCGGCCGTTACCGCGCTTTGAATGGCTGGAAGCCGAATTGTCGGGCGCCGGTTCTGAAGGCTGCATGGACTGCGTGAACCCCGATTAACATCCGGCCGGATCCAACTTCAATCAGTGAGACGTTTTGTCATTCCCCGGCCCGCGGCTGTCCGGCAACGACCAAACTTCAATCAGCTCCTTGCACAAATTTCGTCATCGCCTGGCAAAACTTTCAGCGGTGCCGATCTTGAAGTCGTCACAACGACAAGATGAAATGCAATGGGAGGAACGCGCCGAAAAAATGGGACGTTCAAATGTTGGCAATTGTGATTTTGGGTTCGATCTTCGCGGGCGGTTTTGCTTGCGGCTATGGTGCGAGGGCGTGGCGCTCACGCAAGCGATCGGCAAGATATCGTCTCTATGCGCCCTATACTCCCGCAACAGGGGCGGGACGAAGTCGGTCGCCCTCCTAATGATGGTATTTCGCGCCTGGCCTGTTTGCCGAGCGATCTCTGTAGCATTATCGAAATAACCATGTGCGGTTAGGTTAACTTGTCGCAATTCTTGAGAGCCTAGCCAATGCCACCTAGAACATCTCGATTCACGGCGGAAGCTTAGCCGCCCCGATTTTTCCGTGGCCCCGCGTTAGGGTAGGCGTAAATGACGTATCTGATTGCATTGCTGGGCGCGATAATTTGCATCGTTATTTTGATGGGTTTCGTTCGCGCCTATGATCGACACCTGAAAGATCTTCCAGGTCCTTGGATCATGGACGAGGCTCGTTCGAATGACTGAAAGGCACAACGCGCCCCGCAGGTATTTCGTTGATGCGCAAGGGAAGCGGGTGCTGATAGGGCTGTCGCTTCCGGAAACGGCGGAGTTCGAAGCGCTGGACATCACGTCGGGAGAGACGGTTCAAATCGGTCCGGGCGATGGAGCCGCCGCGGCGGACGAAGCTCGATGGCTTGAGCTTTATTCCAAACATGAAGGAGCCTGGCGGGCGTGGATCGTACAAAGCCAGGCGGAGCAGCCACAAGATTCAAGCTTTGTTAACTATGTCTGACCGATGTTAGCGGTCCAAATCTCGAACGTGGGATGGCCCAAATGTTTCAGCTGTTCCTGAGAGCGCGCGCACACAATTTTCTCAGCTCCCGCCGTGAGGACAAAGGCTTCAAGGCCCGTACTATCGAGCGCGATGCGGAGACGGACCGCGTTCGAATCGATGCCGTCATGGTCGCGATCGATACGGCATTGCGCGATGCGGAGAGGGAGCAGGTCGGCCTCGGACGACGTGTTGATGACGCACTCGCGCGTGCATCCGTCACTTTCGGAAACGGCACCGATGAATATCTCGAACGGGAGCCGATCGACAGTCATCATCAAGATCTCTTTGCCGCCGACATCTCCAACGGCCAGCGGCGGCTCAAGGAATTGGCAAACACCATCGCTCATCTGAGGTTTATCAGGACCGCGATGCTCACGCGCTTTCCGAACCTGAAGCCGCCGCAGCTCAATAGCTAGGATCGAGGGTTTGGCTCGGCACCCTTCCGTCTGCTAAACGCAGCAGGTTTGGGCACGATGGATATCTCGGTCCGAAAAGCATAATCTCTCGCTGAACAGCTTTGCCACGGGACAATTCGGGCGCCGCTTTGCCGTTTGGCTCTTCTGCCGGTTTTGATATGGTCCCGTCCAGCGTTCTCGGACGGATTGAAGGAGCGAGCCAGGTGATCTCCAGAAATTTGCAAAGGTCAATGGGATTGGCATTTGTTTTGGCTATTGGCGCGCCAGTAACGGCGTCGGCCGTCACTGTAGAAGTAGCGCGTGCATGCGACGCAGCTTTGGCCAAGGCCTTTCCTCCAAAGCAAATCGGCAATCCCGCTGCCGGCAGCGCAGGGACAGCCAAGGAGCGGCGCGATTATTTCAGCAAATGCGTCACGAACAACGGCAAGGTCGATGATGCGCCCGCGGATGCGCCTAAAGACGCCAAGGCCAAGAAATAAACGGAACGCGTCGCGCCACTTTAGCGTCGCGGCGGGCAGGGGGAGTAGAATGCGCCGTTCGTTGCATTGATGCGTTCGACGCATTGGTTGGGATCAGTCGGCGTCCCGGCCACCGTGAAGTCATAGCCCATACCTTTGACGACCACGACGTAGCGACCCGGCGAAAGCGTAAAGCCGTCCTGCTCCGGCTGCAGCGATAGCATTCTCGGCTGATCCTCGACCGGACCTACTTTGTAAGGGAAGGACATGCTGCGGATGACCCAGGTGTCGCCGGCAGAGACCATGGCCGCTTTCCCGGTTGCATCGACGCCCATCGCTCGGGAGACTTTTGCGACTACTCGAACCTCGGTCCCGGTTGCATCGACACCACCGTCGGGCCTGAAAACAATGAAGCTGACATCTCCGCTTGTCAGGGTCGTCGCGCTCGGTGTGGTGATTGCTGCTGAGATCGCGACACGACGATCCGGAATCTTCCCGGGGACCGGCTTGAGCTCCTGGAGCTGGCCCTGGCTCAGGGCGTAGACGCCGAAGGTCGTTGGCAACGGCATCGAGGGTTGCGCAGGCGTCACCGGCTCCTTCGGTTGATCCGGTGTCCGTTCGACGCTCTCACCGCTCGATGGAGTCACAGCCCCGGTGGAGTGAGGCTCGGGGCTTGTGGAGGTGCGCTTGGACAGCGTCGCGGACTGCCACAATGCGAGGGATTGTGTCCTCAACCGCGGCCAATAAGTAACCGCCGCGCTGGCACCGGCAATGACGACCAGGATGGCGGCTAATCGGATGAGGGAGTTGAGGATGCCGCTTCGCCGAGATTGGTCGGGGGGGCTTGGCGGTGCGACAGAACCGCGCCCTGTTTCCGCAGGCTTCGGGACGGGCGGCGAGGGCGGAACGGGCGCCAGATGCGGAACGGGCTGAGGAGCCGGGGGACTGGGTGGCGACTGATGCGAAGCGACGTCTAGCGCCAACTCCGGCGCTTTGGACAGCGCGTCGCGCTCGCTACGGTCAAATGAAAGCTCAACCTCCCGGATGGCGCGCTCAAGCACTTGCTGGAGCTCGCGGGACTCCCGTGCGTCGCCATGCGTTAATTGTTCCAGAAGCTTGATGCGAGCCAGCTCGTATACGATTTCGCGGATCTGCCGGGGGTCGCTGGATATGTCGCGAATCCGCCCGGACAGGAGACGCACAAACCCGGCCTTGATCGCGTGCATATTTGGCGCGCCGGCGGCGGTGTCGCTGGGGTCGGTCATCAAGGCCGATCAAGTAACCCGGAACAGGCTGTTTCGCTAGGCTTTTCCGCGTCAAAATCCTATCTCGGCGAAAGCCGCTCTGATCGCCAGCCTTGCAAGAGCCCATGGTCGAACAGCTTCGGGGGCTTGCTTTTGGGCAGAAAGCTGTGACAGTTCGACGAGCTCCTCTTTCCGGTATTTTGATCATGCGCGACGGTTTCATAGCACTCACGTTTGTGGCTCTCCTGGTGCAACCTTCTTTTGCACAAGGGACCAAGGACAAAGCCAATTTGACGAGCACCAGCATCGTGACCACCCCTACGAAGAAAACCCAAACGGCCCAGAGCGCCTCACGACCCACAGCCACCCGAAACCTGGCGCCGGGCAAGCTGCCGAGCGGGATGGCGGCTCAGGGGGTCTGGAGAGACGGCAAGTTGATCGCCGTGCCTCGGCAATGACGACCCAAGCAACCGTGAAGGAACGGTGATCGCCTCCCGATGTTCTCGCTTGGGAGACATCTTATGAAACGATTAGTCCTGACCGCGTTTACGCTTCTTGTGACGGCAAGCACGTGGGCCCTCAGCGCTCGGGCCCAGGGGGTCAATGATCCATCGACCCCCGATCGAAATGTAATTATCGTCAATCCCTCGCAGCCCGCGCCGAGCACGGCTACGCGGAATATTCCGAGCCAGATTCAGCCGCCTCTGGTCAGTGGAGGGCGCGCGCGCCCCTATTACGGCAACAGAACGCGGACTAGTGGGTCGAGCAGGCGTTAGTCTGGCTACTGTACGTTGGGTGTCATTCCGCCGCCGGCGGGGAAGTTGCTGGATTTGAGCGCCATCCCACTGACGCGAAAGCGGACATTTCCTGCCAGATACAGATAGTCCGACGTCGTGCTGCTGACGGTCCGCACCTCGACATAGGTCAGTGTGATCGAACCCACGCTTGGGGTTACCTGGGTGATGTCGACAAACCGAGCTCCCGGGAAAAGCTTCTGGTCCAGGCCATAGAAGATCTTTTCCCGCTCCGACCACAGCACGAAGTGACCCCCGGTCTTCTGATCGACGGCTTCGTATTGCGTATGGATCACTTGCGGGTATTCGATCTGGCCTGCTGTCGCAAAGTGAGTGCCTAAAAAGATCACCAGAACCAGGAAAGTAACGTTGCGGACCACTGGTCAATATCCTCGCGAGCTAAAGCACGAAGCTTGCCCGCGATTTGGCTTTCGTGCAATCGGCAAACGTATAGATTGAAGGGAATGGACGAGAAGTTTCCGGCCCTTGCTCGTTCTTCTCGCTCTGCCCTGGAGTTACAGCGTGCCAACCGCGCGACCTCACACCTTTCTAGCTCATGCCAGGCGGCTTGGGCAGCTGGCCGGAGTGGTCCTGACCGTTGCCGGTGCAATCGACTTCGGTCTCGCCAATCCGCCCTCGTGTTTTGCGCAGACCGAACCGGAGCCCTCGGTCAGCGACTATCTTCCACCAAGCGAGCCGGAAGTCAGCCGTGACGAGTGGCGTCAGCGTATCGAAGATGCGCGGCGACGAGCCAAGGAGCTCTCGCGCGAGCGGCGGGACCATCCAGAGCTCTATAAACCGGTCCCGGAGGATCCGGACCTTGTCGCGACCGAACGCCTCCTCAACGACGACAGCCTGCAGCGCGGCGACATCGTCTCGACCAAGAAGGGCATGTTCGTCTACCAGGGGCGACCGGATCAACCGCGCCGTGAGCGGGATTTCGTGCCGATCGCACCAAAAGCGACGCGCTGAAAAATTGACTGCAAGCCAGCAGGCTAACTCGCGCTCGAACTTCAGTACCGCCGCAAAATCTGATTGAACTTGGGATCGGTCCCCTGCGTGGTCTCCAGAAGCAGCGACTTGCCTTGCGGCGTGGCCTGCAGGTAGGCAGCGATCAGGAGCTGCTCGTAGCGAGAGCGGTTGGCAAGCGCCGCGCGGACGTCCGATTGCGCCAGCAGCTTGATCTCTTCGTCGGCTGCTGCCGCGTTCGATGTGACGGTTTGGAGCCGTGCGAAGGCGACGGCGATCGGCACCGCGCCGGCCAGGTAAGACATTTTCACTGCAGGCGTCGCCAGCTCACCCGCCTGCGTCTTCAGCGTGCCGAGCGTCAGCCAAAGCGCGGGCCGGATGGGCGATACTTTCAGAGCCGCAACAACGGCATCCTGGGCAGCCTTGTTCTCGGCGGCCCTGCTGTTCACATCGGCTGCAGGACGGTGAAGAAAATCCGCGGCTTTGGCCGCCGCATAATTCGCCAGCAAGTCGCCGTCGAATGAAAGGGGCGCCAGAACGCCCGAAGCGGCTACGTTGACCTTCTCGGGCGGAAACTCGCCCAAGAACAAATCGCTCGCCCGAAAGTTCGACCGCGTGAGATCGCCGTAAAACCCCAACGCTGCGTAAAGCAGCAACATCACTGCGATGCAGGCGCCAATGATGCGAAGCAAGGTCATGCGGCTCATGATGAATTTCGATGCCCGTGTGGAAGGGCGCAGGAGTTGGCCAGCAACTCTGCAAAAGTCCTAAATTGCGAGCAGACTATCGCCCTGGATCGTGAGCAAGGTCAAGTTGCCGGTCGCGTAAGCGCCGGTGTCGATATTGATCCGGTTTGAGCGGATATCCGGGACGCTGACCGGGGTATGGCCGTGGACGATATATTTGCCGAAGCGTCTTTCGGACTCGAGGAATTCCTCGCGGATCCAGAGCAGATCCTCCTCCTTCTGACGTTCCAGGGCTACGCCCGGCTTGACGCCGGCGTGCACAAAGAAGAAGTCGCCACACGCGAAGGACGGGCGGAGCTGCTGAAGAAACGAAAGATGCTCCCGCGGAAGCGCCTGCCTCAACCCTTCGATCAATTCAATCTGCTGCTCCGGCGTCGGATTCATCGTCGGGTTGATGCCGTATGAAACAAGGGTCAGCAGGCCTCCGTAGCGACGCCATTCCTCCAGGCGCGCCGGGTCCTTGAGGACCTCGAGCAGGAACACCTCGTGATTGCCCTTGAGGCACACTGTCTCATGCGACTTCGAGCGCTCGATCAGGAGATCAATCACAGCGCGCGAGTCCGGGCCCCTGTCGACGTAGTCGCCAAGAAAGACCTGAATCGCTCGTTCGGGAGCGGAGCGGGCAAGGTCGGCGTCGATGACAGTTAAGAGCGACTGAAGCAGGTCGGCGCGTCCATGCACATCGCCGATGGCATAGATCCTCACGCCGTCGGGGAGCCGCGGCTTGACGTTCTTACGAAAACGCTTGGAAAGGCCCATCAGCTGGTCGAATCGGGTCTGGCGTCATGAATGGAGGGCATGGTCGCTCATAGCAGAACAAGTTACGCATCGGTATTCTTAATTGTTTCTGACGGAGTCGCAGCGGTTTTGATTAAAGGATCGCTCGGCTTTTGAGCCGGATTTCAAGACGTGTCCCGTAGCGTTTCCCCAACAAGAAATGGGGAGCGCGACATGCGCAAGACTTTAAAGTTCCTGGCGATTGCCGCCGCTCTGTTGGCTGGGGCGGCTCAACACAAGGCCGAGGCCGCCTTTGTCGGTGCGCCGTCGGCGTTGCGCGGCGCCATCCAGTACATCAAGTTCGACCAGCCGACCCTGGCGCCGATGGCTTTCACGCTCTTTTGCCTGAAGTACGAGGGCGAGTGTAAGCCGCGACCGCAGCAAATCGTGTTCAGGGGCGGACGTCTCAAGCTCACGGCCGAGCGCATGGCCCAGCTTCAGGAGGTCAATCGGCGGGTCAACAGCGCGATCCGACCCGAGCCTAATTTGGAGGGGCTGCGCGGCGAGAAGTGGCTGCTGCATCCCACCAGCGGCGACTGCAACGACTACGCCGTGACAAAACGCCACGATCTGATTGCCAAGGGCTTCCCGGCGCGATCGGTGTTGCTCAGCGAGGTCGTGACGACCTGGGGTGAGCATCATCTTGTGGTCGTGGTGCGCACGTTCGCCGGCGATCTCGTGCTGGATAACCTCACCGGGCACATCCTGCCCTGGTCGAAAAAGTCCTATCGGTGGGTCCGCATCCAAATGCCCAAGAACCCGACCTACTGGGCGTCACTGGCTGATCGCGACGTCTAACGACGAACGACTAATGACCCGTGCCGCGTGGGGACTGGGTGATGCTTTGGGACAAGCCGAGTCCCATGATCGTTGACAGGCAAAGGATTGCTGCCGGATGCAGCAGTCCTGAACCGGCGAAGCCCTCAACCAGCGCGAAGACAAGGCAGGCCGCGGCCGCCGCAGGGAAGAACGAGTCGCGGCCGCGCTGCAAAGCCCCCAAAAACAAGCGGCCCAAAGCCAACATGCCCGCCAGCAGCGCGGCGGAAAAACCGATCCATCCGGTATCCGCGAAGATGGCAAAAGCCGTCGAGGGCGCCATCAAAGCCGCGCCGGAATCGCTTTGGTAGATCCTGCCAACGGCAGAAAAGGTGCCTGCCCCCGCACCGAACCACCTGGTGTCGGCCAACATTCGCTCCAGCGCGGCTCTGGTTTCGGCCCCCACCTCCGCGACGAGCCGCAAAAGAATCGGCCCTGCATTCTTTTCGAACAAGAAGCTCAGGACAATGATCGCTCCGACCAGCGCGGCTAAGGACAGCGCGCCTGCGGCCAACGGGGATAGGTCGATCCTTCGAATGACAAGGATCAGCAACATCAACACGAGGCCAAAGGCCGCGGCGATCGCGCTGTTCGTCCCCGACAAGCCAAAAACCGCGACCGCGCTGGCCAGAGCGCCCACAAGGCCGCAAAGGCCGATGGCGACCGATCGAACGACCGAGTGGCGCGTTTCGGCCCGCTCGGCGGCCAGCTGCATGACGGCTATATTAAGCATGACGCCAAGACCGGCCATCGTTGTCGCCAGGTCGGAAGGAACGGCGGTTGCAAGGGCGGATGAGAACGGACGCAAATCCAAGGTCAGAGCCGACACCGCTGTTACCCCGCTCAGCACGAACAGCACCAGTTCGGCACGGCTGCGGTCACGGACCACGACGATGGTCACGCTGAGCAACGAGATCGCTGCGAGGGCTTGAAACAGCGCATTCAGGGTGAGGCCGAGATCCGCCGTCACTGGCCCAAGCGACAGGCCAGCCAGAGCATCGTGGCTGCTCGCCCAGATCGGATGCGCCCAACTCAGCCACAGCGGCACCAGCTGAGCCGCGATACAAAGGGGAATGCCGATCAGGATCCAACGGCCCCAGACCGTGGCACGCAGATAGTGCTCGTAGTCGGCCTTTCGTGCGCTGAAGACCGCTGCAAATAGCCCCAGGGCCGTAGCCGTCATCCCGAGCTGTACGCCGAATTTGGCGCCGGCAATGTCGAGAGCGGATGCAGAAACAAGGCAAACGATGAGGGCAAAATAAGCGAAGGACAAACGTGCGCCTGGAAGGAATCCTGAAAGGGTCAGGCCACCATACAAGCCGGAGGCAAGTTTTCAAACAGAGCTCTGCAGCCAACGCAGCTCCCAACCCCAACCCAACCCCACATTAAGGCAGCGTCGCGTGCGGGGGATCAGACGGACTCTTGATGCGCCAAAGAGGTCAGCGGGCGGTCTTGAGCGGACGGGCAAACACGCGGGCGGCACGACCGGCGGCGAGAGCAAAGCGGGCGGCCGAGCCGAAGAGATAGCCGGCCTGGAGCGCGATAGCCGCGAACGCCACGCCCTTCAGGCCGTCAAGGAAGCCCAGATTGGCCATCCAGCCGACCGGGATCGCGGCGAGCAGCATGACGAATGTCAGCGGCAGGAGCACCAGGACGCGAAAGCGTTGGCCCAGAACTGCGCCCACGAGAAAGCTGAAGATCAAAAGCTCGGTCATCCGAAACACTCCGTGCTCCGGACCTTAGGTTCCCCACCCTAAAAAGACCCTTAAGTCGTATGGCTAAATTCTGTCTATTGGCCGCAACTTGCCCCCAGAGAATTATAGGCTTCACGAAGCCCGCTCAGGGTCACCACGCCTTTGATTTCGGTGTCACCTTCCTTCACCACCACGGAAAGCGAGGGCGTCGTCTGCCACTTACCGGCCGCGAACGCAGAAACTTCGTCGGGTAATAGGACGGCAGCGCCGGCCGCCGCCATGCTGGTCTCGAACGTCTGGGTACCGCCGCCAGTTGAGGAGATCGTCACTCGCGGGTGGCTCCGTGGCGGGAAGGGCCGGATCAAGGCGACCAACACGTCGATCTTGCCCTTGGGAGCGCAGCGGACGATCAGGCCGGCGAACTCCGGGTCAGACTGCATCGTTTCGGCTGTCTTGGAAATGGAAGCGAAGCTCTCGCCCTCTTTGGGGCCTTGGGTGCGGGTGAATTTCCAGATCGAGGATGGGCTTGCCACCGCAAACGTGCAGACCGAGTGCAATCCTGATGGCCCGACGGCGCAATCACCTCTCAAGGGGGCAGAGCCCGCAGCAGGAGGCGATGAAAGTCCCCCAAATAAGGACGACAACAATCCAAGAAGGGCCAAAGCCAGAATCGGCACGTCGGAAATCCATCAAATTGGTGCTGTCGGCTTTACTAGCAGAAGGGCGGGGGTTTTGGAGAAGGTCTCTTCCTGGGCATGGTGCCCGTACATCGGGCAAAAGGATGTCAACAAACAGTCACAAAGGGTTAGCGGGGTTCCGAACCGTGGCTTGCACGCAACAGTTGGGGACTCATTGGGCCGTTAACCATTCGCTCAGGGCCGGGAACCCTTGTCGCACTGCCCACTAGGCCGTACCAATCGATGCAATTGGAACTACGGGGGCCATTCATGCATACCTTTGCCAAAACGTATCTATTCAAGCCGGCTTTCCTGGCCGTCGCTTTGGCGCTGGGGGCGTGTTCGACCAACCCTGGCTCCGGCCCGTTAACCGACGACGTCAACAACAAGATCCAGACCGAGAATGCACCGGCGTACGAGTTGGTACCGCTCAACCCGGCCACGGTGAAGATCCTGCACACCCATGAGCCCAAGGGGCTCGCGGGAGTGTTCACCGATCGCCGTCCGCCCGCCAGCATCGTGTTCGGCATCGGCGACGTTGTCAGCGTCACCATCTTCGAAGCCGCGGCAGGCGGTTTGTTCATCCCGGCAGAAGCCGGCGTCCGTCCGGGCAACTTCGTCACCATCCCGGATCAGTCGGTCGACAATGACGGCTTCATCACTGTGCCCTACGCCGGCCAGGTCAAGGCGGCGGGTCTCACTGCGGTACAAATTCAGCGCTCTATCGTTGAGAAGATCTCCAACCGCGCCATTGAGCCTCAGGTCGTGGTTGCGATGTCCTCGCAGCGGACACAGCTCATCAGCGTGCTCGGCGAGGTCAACGCGCCGGCGCGTTATCCGGCGAGTGCGGCGGGTGCCAAGGACAAGGTGCTCGACGCGATCACCCGCGCTGGCGGCATCAAGGGCCAGGGTTTCGAGACCTGGGTCATGCTGGAGCGCGGCGGGCGTAGGGCAACCGTGCCTTTCGAGAATCTCGTCATGGCGCCTGAGAACAACGTCTATGTTCGGCCTGAGGACAGCATCTACGTCTACCGCGAACAGCAGAAGTTCCTGGCGTTCGGTGCCAGCGGTCAGAGCGGCGAGTTCAACTTCGACGCATGGCGCATCAACCTTGGCGAAGCCGTGGGCAAGGCCGGTGGTCTCCTGGATGGCCAGGCCGATCCGGCAGCCGTTTATCTCTATCGCCGCGAGCCGCGTGAGGTTGCTGCCCAGCTTGGCGTCGACGTCAGCAAGTACACCTCTGAGACGATCCCGGTCATCTTCAACGTGAACTTCCGCGACCCGGGTGGCTTCTTCCTGGCCACCAAGGTCATGATGAAGAATGGCGACGTGCTCTATGTCTCGAACTCGCGCAACGTCGAAACTGCCAAGTTCCTGCAGTTCCTGCGAGTGATCATGGCGACCGGCAGCGATGCCGTGAACCTCTCCAACGACGCCCTGATCTTCCGCAACAACATCAAGCTGGCGCCGTAAGGCCGGAGCCAACCTGATCCACGAAACGATGGCACCGGGGCTTCGTCCCGGTGCCATTTTCGTTTAGAAATCACAGCGGTTCTGTTCGGGGTGGATCAAGGCTTCACCGAGCCAGATTTATCGCCGATCGGTCACCCCGCAGGTTACAAGGTCTTCATGTGCTTTGGACGGCAAGCAGCTCGGTGCTTATTGGCTCTCGTCATCGCGGGGCCGTCTCTGATGGGCAAGGCTGCCGGCGAAACCCAACAGCTCGGTGTCCGCCACCGGATCGACGTGGTGGTCTCGGCTGAGCCTGATGCACCAATTTTTCGGCACTTGCGCGAGGCCAAGGGCGAGCTCTCCTTCACCGTCCGGCTTTCAGCAAACGCCAAGGAGAGTCGCTTCTTCGGAATGCTGCACCCCAACTTCTCAGACATTGTTGTTCCCGACGGCGCGGGCAAACCTCTCGTTCGGCAGACCAAGCTATGGGAAGAGGAGGTCTGCCATCAGCGCCGCGGGCTGCCGAAGGTGACGGTGACCCAGCTCGCGGGACATTTCGGCGAGGGGGACGGGCGAGTCGAGATATCCGGCATCAACCGCCACATCGGGCTGCTGGTCCCGCCGGATGAATTAACCCCCGGAATAAAACTCGACTCGGGGAGTGATAATCTTGGGCTATTCTACGGCTTCCGGGCGCAGACCCGGATCAGCCGCTTGAACGTGGATCTGAAGATCTATCCGATCGATTGCTTCCTCTAGAGCTAGAGCCAAGGCCGGCCAACCGACGATGCGCTTTCCGCTTCCCCGTATACGTTGGTCGTGGAGCTGGCCTGCGACCTTCATCCTGTTCTTCGTCGTCGCCGGGGCGCCGTTCCCGTTCGGCTCGACCAACGACCTCTCGATCGCGTTCTGGTGCCTGTGCCTGGGCCTCGCCTTGGTCGTGGCGCCGACGCGCGACTTGCGCCGCCCCCATTTCTGGATGATCGCGGGCATCGGGGTGATCGTGGCCGGATACGCCTTCGTGCTGCATGAGCAGCTGTCCGATCATCCCTGGATCGCGCCGTTCAATCCGATCTGGAAGCAGGCGTCCGAACTCCTGGGCGTGCCGATTGCGCCGTCGGCATCCATCGTCAAGAACGAGGCGTTCTTCGCATTGGGTGCGCCACTCGGCAATATTCTGGCGATCCTCCTCGGCATCACCGTCGGTGCCGAGCGTGAGCGCGCCCGCCGTCTGCTTTGGGTCATCGCCGTCTCCGGCAGCCTTTATGCGCTTTATGGCGTCGCTTCGTTCCTGATCGAGCCCACCATGATCCTGTGGCGGGACAAGACGGCCTATATGGGCAGCGTCACCGGCACCTTCATCAACCGCAACACGGCCGCGGCCTATTTCGGTTCCTGCGCGGTGATCTGGATGCTCTTGATCCTGGAGGATGTCCGCCGGCGCTTGCCTGAGCGGCACGTCGAATGGAAGCGCGTGTCGCGCGACGTGGCCGAGATCCCGCCGCGCCAGATCCTGCCGCATCTCGGAGCGCTTCTGATTTGCCTGATGGCGATGTTCATGACCGGATCGCGCGCCGGCGTCAGCCTGTCGCTGCTCGCGATGATCGCCTCCTTCACGGTGTTCCTGCGCAACGACCTGCCGCCGCGGACCGGAATCTGGATCTCGCTCGGCTCCGGCGTGGTGGTAGCGCTCGGCCTGATGCAGCTGCTCGGCGGCCGCGTCTCCAGCCGGTTCGACAGCCAGGGCCTGGTCGACGAGGGCCGCATCGAGGCCTGGAAATCCACGCTGAAGATCATCGCCGACAATCCCTGGTTCGGGACCGGCATGGGCACCTT
This sequence comes from Bradyrhizobium sp. Kon56, assembly GCF_055807635.1. Lineage (NCBI taxonomy): Bacteria > Pseudomonadati > Pseudomonadota > Alphaproteobacteria > Hyphomicrobiales > Nitrobacteraceae > Bradyrhizobium > Bradyrhizobium sp. Kon56. Next base: position 150,116 of record NZ_JBVVOU010000014.1, read on the forward strand.
CCAATGGGCCTTCCCGCCCTACCGCAGCCCCAACATCTCGATTCGCGGAATCTGGGATATCGCGCATTCCACACCGCTGGAGCTCGCCTCCGACGTCGGCATCCCCATGGCGCTTTTGGTGGCGGCCGCATGGGCGGTCATGTTCGTCATCCTGGGCCGCGGCGTGTTCGCCAGGCGGCGCGACGCCATCATCCCGCTGGCAGCGGCGGCGACCGCGAGCCTGTCGCTGCTGCATTCCTGCCTGGACTTCACGCTCCAGATCCCCGGCTATTCCATTCCGTTCTTTGCGCTTTTCGGCGCGGGGCTAGCGCAATCGTTCCGCTCGAGCGAGGCGGCGCGGGCGCAAGGCGAGGCGATCGCCGCACCGGACGAGAAGGGGCGCCGGACGCAGCCTGCGCGCGGCCTGCGCCGCGCCCGCGAGCTTCACAAAACTGTCTAGTTTTGAAGCAGTTGCGCCGTTTACGAAGTCTTTAGAATAAGTGGACAGCGATTTGCTCTTCCGCTAGGTTCCGACACTACACAGCCACTTGCCCGGGCCGAGACGTAAAGTGGGCAGACGTTTTTTGGAGGTTTATTATGAGCGTTATCAAGATTGCGCTTCGCATGGCTGCGGCCGCGGCCCTGGCCGCGACGATTTCGAGCGCCGCAAGCGCTGCCGTCTATCCGCCGCAGCGCCAGCTGCCGGCCACGGTCATTTCGGAGTTCAAGGCGACACCAGGCACGCTGTTGACGCAATTTCCGGCCGGTGCGCAGCTGATCTCGCGCGTGCGCGACCTCGGCGCGTCTGATCCGACCACGGTTCCGGCCCTGATCGCGCTGCTCAAGGACCCCGCGACCACCAAGGACCAGATCCGCGCGATCACCGCCGGCCTCGCCCAGCTTGCACGCATGGCCGCGGTCGCCGATCAGGCTTTCGCCAATGAGATCCAGGCGGCGATCGCCGCCACCAACAACCCCGACGTGATCGCAGCCTACCAGGCCGCAACCGGCGACGTCGCGATCGCGGCGGCTGGCGGTGGCGCGGGCGGCGGCGGCTCCGGCGCGGGCGGCCCCACGGGCGCGGGCGGTTTTGCGAACGGCGGACAGGGCGGCACCACCAGCACGTTCGGCGGCCTGCACTACGCGACGCAGGTCAGTGGCGGCGCCTCGGGCGGCGTGACCGGCACCACCAACGCCGCCAATCGCGTCAGCACGCGCTGACCGTATTTGCCCGGAGGCCGAAAGCCTCCCGGCTGCCTTATTCGCGATCCAGTCAGAGCGGCGCTTCATCGCGCCGTTTTGCATTTCGACCGTTAAGCTTCATGTGAATTGGCAGGGGCTTGGCGCATTGCGCTGCATCAAACCGGTTCTGGTTGCATTGAGGCCGTGCTATTCTGGCGTACGGTCTCTTTCCTGTGCGAGCGCTTTGCGAAACGCTGAGCCCGCGATGCCGGACTTCCAATCCCTGTGTATTTAACGGATTGCTTTTGGGAATTGCACAATGCTGCAGGTGAATAAGCCTTCGTCGGAGATCAACCGCGGCTATGCTGAGGCCGAAAGCTCGCCGGCGCAAACGCTCACCTCCTATGTCGAGATTGTCAGGCGGCAGTTTCCGACCATCGTCGCAATCGTCGCGGCCTGCGTGATCCTCGGGCTGCTCTATCTCTTCACCGCGGCGCCGCAATTCACCTCCACCGCGTCGATGGTGATCGACACCCGCAAGGTGCAGCTGTTCCAGCAGCAATCGGTGCTCGGCGACATCGCGGTGGATTCGGCGACGGTGGAGACCCAGGTCGAGATCCTGAAATCCGAGAACATCAGCCTCGCGGTGATCCGCGACCTGCACCTGATCGAGGACCCTGAATTCACCGGCCGCGGCGGCGGTCCGCTGGGCGCGGTGCTCGAATTCGTGTCTGGACTGTTCTCGGACGACCACCCGGCGTCCGAGTTCGAGCTGACGCGCAAGGCCCTCGAGCGCTTCGAAAAGAACCGCACCATCAAGCGACTCGGCCTCACTTACGTGATGGAAATTGGCTTCACTTCACTCGATCCGGCGAAAGCCGCGAAGATCGCCAATTCGATCGCCGATGCCTATATCGTCGATCAGCTCGAGGCGAAGTATCAGGCCACCCGACGCGCCAGCGTCTGGTTGCAGGACCGCATCAAGGAGCTGCGCACCCAGGCCTCCGCCGCGCAGAAGTCGGTCGTCGATTTCAAGACCGCCAACAACATCGTCGACACCGGCGGCCGGCTGATGACCGAACAGCAACTCGCCGAGGTCAACAGCCAGCTCATCATGGCGCATGCAGCCACCGCTGAAGCCAAGGCGCGGATGGACCGCATCAACGATATCCTCAAGCAGGAGATTCCGGACGCCAGTGTCGCCGACGCACTGAAGAACGACACCATCGTCAAGCTTCGCGGCCAATATGTCGACATGGCCTCCAAGGAATCGATCTGGGCGATGAAATATGGCTCGGATCACTTGGCCGCAGTCAACCTTCGCCGCCAGATGGCCGAGATCAAGAAGAACATCGTCGACGAGCTCAAGCGCATCCAGGAATCCTACAAGAGCGACTACGACATCGCACTGACGCGCGAGGAGAGCATCAAGGGAAGCCTCGCCAACGTCGTCTCGGAATCGCAGCTCACTAACCAGGCACAGGTAGCTCTGCGCGAACTTGAGAGCAATGCGCAATCCTACCAGGCGATGTACGACAATTTCCTGCAGCGCTACATGGAAAGCGTGCAGCAGCAATCGTTCCCGATCACCGAGGCAAGGGTGATCAGCGCGGCGACGACGCCGCTGAAGAAGAGTTTCCCGAAGTCGCTGATCGTTCTGGCGGCGAGCCTGCTCGGCGGCCTGATCCTGGCCTTTGGCGCGGCGTTGGCGCGGGAGTTCACTGACAAGGTGTTCCGCACCACCGGCCAGGTCGAGGAAGTGCTGGGCGCGAACTGCATTGCCATCCTGCCAGCGCTCGGCCCGGCCGCGGCTCCGGGACTTGGTGAAAGAATGCGGAGCGGCAAGCTCACCAGCAAGGGCAACCCGCAGCCCGACCTGCTGCGCTACGTGGTCGACAACCCGCTGTCGCGCTTCGCCGAAGCCGTGCGCTCGGTGAAGGTCGCGATCGACCTCAACTCAATCGTGCGCGAGAACCGCGTGCTGGCGACCACCTCGACCCTGCCGAATGAGGGCAAGAGCACGCTCTCGACCAACCTCGCGCAGCTGATGGCCCATGGCGGCGCGCGCGTCATCCTCGTTGATGCCGATCTGCGCAACCCCTCGCTGTCGCGTACGCTGGTGCCGGATGCGAAGATGGGCCTGGTCGACGTCGTCGCGCAGAAGACCCGGCTCGAGGATGCGCTGGTCGTCGATCCCCAGACCAAGCTCTCGATCCTCCCCGCTGGCACGACCTCGAAGCTGCTGCACACCAACGAGATCCTGGCCTCCAAGGCTATGCACGCGCTGGTCACCCAGCTCCGCTCACAGTTCGATTATGTAGTGCTGGACATGCCTCCGATGGCGCCCGTTGTCGACGTGCGCGTCACCTCGTCGTTCGTCGATTCCTACGTGTTCGTGGTCGAGTGGGGCAAGACCAAGATCGACGTAGTCCGGCACAATCTGCGCGGCTCCCCGGAGATCCAGGACAAGCTGCTTGGCGTGGTGCTGAACAAGGCCGACACTAAGGCGCTCGCTCGCTACGAATCCTACCACGGCAGGTATTACTACCAGAAATACTATGCTCGTTACGGATACGTGGAATAACGTCTATGCTGCGTATCTTACCGAGATGCGCGCTTCTTCTGTCGGGAGTAGCCGCGGTACTTTGGGTTTTAGTGGCCCTGCCGTCGTTTCGCCTCTCCGTACCAGTAGCAGATGTGACTGCTCGCATTTTGGCTGATCAGCGCTTCAAGCCGAGCGCATTAAGCGATCTTCTACGTAGCATGACTGGGGCACCTCTGCCGGCTATTTTGCAATCAGCTTTCACGCGTGCGGAAGCGTTAGTCCTACTTGTTTCTGCAGAAAATTCTAAGCAGCGGGCGAGCAACGAGGAGGTCGACAGGCAAAACGACGCTGTTGAAAATACAATAAAACGGTCTTTGTCGCTTAGCCCCTCCGATTCCTTTCTGTGGCTGATGCTTTACTCCGCGGAGATAACCCGCAACGGCTACGATCAGAGTTCGTTGAGACATCTCAATTACTCGTACGATCGTGGGCCTTACGAGGGTTGGATTGCCTTGCGGCGCAGTCCGGTTGCACTATCTGTTTTTGACTCCCTGGCGGAAACTGTCCGAAAACAGGTTGTCTCCGAATTCGCAAAAATCACAGATGCAGATCTCATCGACAATGCTGCGCTAATACTGATGGGTATCGGTTGGGCGCATCGAGACCAGCTGGTAGCGGGCCTCGAACAGGCGGATGTCCTCTCAAGAGAGATGCTCAATCGTCGGCTAGCCCGGGAAGGTGTGAAACTCCGGTTACCCGGAGTCCGGGTGGAGGATAGGCCTTGGTGATTCGCCTTTGTTTGCGGTCTGCACTTTTACTCTGTTGCTTGTTCTTATCTGCTCCTTCCTTCCTTTCGGAAGCCAAGGCGCAATCCAGCTCGACAATAACCTTGCAAGGTCCTGCTGAACATTCCAATCAGCCAGTAACGCGAGATGGTTTAGGTCGTCCTTGTCTTGACGTCGAAGCAGCGGCTCGTAGCCATGTCGTAAATCCCAACGTTCTCGATCACGTGGTCAGCATCAAGAATAACTGCCCACGTAAGATAAATGTCAAAGTCTGCTATTATGGTTCGGAAAGGTGCAACGCACTCGATCTTCCTGGCTACAAGAGGATAGATACGATCCTTGGCACAATGACCGGCGTCAAGATATTCAGATACGTCATAATTCAAAAGTAATAGCCAAGAGAGCGCGCCTTGCCAGTCGTATTCGCCTACGAAACTCGATCTGCCCGTCACGTTGATGCTTTCTTAGAGAGCGGCAAACGCGCAGGCGCGCACATTACGCTGCTATCAACACCACCAGACACGAACAACTCAGAATACTCGCTTTTCCTCCGGAATTATGTTCACCGGTCCGTCAATCCGCCAGCCTTTGAGATTGCTTGCTTCGCCCGCTATTTTGCGATCGCTGACTACTTGAAGCGCTCTTCTGATGATTCGTTCTTCTTGTCCGACACGGACGTGCTTATTCAGCCCGGCTACCTTGAGATTGGCGACTTTGTAGGAGGCGTCGATGCGCTCTTGAGTGCGCCAACGACAGCCACCCGAGATCCTTTGAAATATTCGGAGATGTCGCCTCACTTTTCTTTTTGGCGCAAAAGCTCGCTTGAGTCTTTCTTGGATTACGTCGTGCAAACATACAGCACTCCAAATGGAAGGGCTCTCATAGAAGCAACCCATGATCGGAACCGCCAGATATCTCCACGTGCCGGCGTTTCTGATATGACCCTACTAGCAATGTGGGCGAGACAATCCGGCCTTAATGTAGGGAATAGTGCGACGGTAAAGGCCGGAAGAACGATCGATCACAATCTTGGTATGTCCTCTCATCAAATCGCGGATCAGTTCCAAATGCGATGGGGCGCCAAGCGACTGATCCGAGACGAGAGCATATTGTTGTTCCGGACACGGGATGCCCAGTTGATTTATCCGTACGCCATTCATTTTCAGGGAAAATACAAGATGATAATGGGGGACACGCTCAACAGAAGGACCTTTGCTCCCATTGTAACCGCACAAGCCATCAGCTTACTCAGGGCAGGAAGAGCAACTCTGCTTCAAGCACGCCAGTGGCAAGCATCAGGCTATCGTTCCACCGGACAGTGATGAACGTGCTCAATTTGTCGAAGCACATCAAGGTCATAGAAAATGTCCTGTTACTAATTGGCCGTGCATCGGTCTATATCTCAGGATTTCTTTATAATCTGGTATTCTCTTATCTTCTTCGACCCGCAGAGTTCGGTGTTTTCGCCACGACGATGGCTATCGCCGAACTGCTTTTGGTTCCGGTAACGCTGGCCAGCGGATTGCTGATCTATCGCGAGGCGCGAGGCGAGGGAAAACTGCCGCTCGCCCAGATCGCATTAAATCTTGGAGTTGGAACTGCTCTTGCTCTAGTTACAATTCTCCTTCTGTCTTTCATCTCAAGATTCTCATCGGAACAGATTCTCTTTGCGTTCTGTATTGCGCTCGCCCTCGGTGCCTCGCAGCTAATGGTCAGCGCCTTTCGTGGGTTTGGATTTGTAACGCTCTTTACCCTGGATCCGGCGATTCGATTTTTCCTATATGTAGCGTTCGCCATTGCTTTGTGGATTTGTTCCACACAGAGCTTGCAGACCCTCAGCTTGGCTGTAATCGCCGCCAATTGCTTGATATTGACTGTATATCTGTTGGTCGGCCTAAACCGCAGAAATGCTCCCTGGAAGACCGTGAGGATCAGCCAAGACCAAGGTTGGCTAGTTTTTTCAGCGCTGCTCAGCTTTGTTGTGCGCAAGAGCGATATCTTGCTTCTCTCTGTGTATCTCGCTGATACTGAGCTTGGTAGCTTGAAGATCGCATTTGTTCTCTCAGAAGCTCCCATGCAGTTTGTCCAAGCGGTGATGTACAAATATTCAGCTACATTCGAGTTTGGCAACAAAGACGGCCGCAGAAAACTTGTCAGAAACTTGGGTTTGTTGGGCCTATCACTAAGCGTCGGAGCACTGTGCGCTGCGATTATATTTCAGGCCTACTACTTTGGAAAATACCAGTTCTCGACCGAAATGCCGTTCCTCCTGAGTTATTACCTCCTGAGGATGTTCTGGTTGCCACTGGACCAAGCGTTCGTCCTACACGGAAAGACGAAGCTGCTAACCATGGCTTATGCAACTTCGGCTCTCTTAAAAATTGGTCTGCTCTTGGCTGGGTCTGGGGGCTTCGGCGACCGAGTCGTTGTGATCTATCCAATTTTGGGCCTGCTCGATCTCCTCATAGTTGAGGTTGTCGTCCGCAAGTACATGAAGATGTCTTACGTAAGCTGGCTAGTTCGATGAAGCGTCATCGACAACGAAACCCATATTCCACCGCGGCGAAACACGCCCGAGGCTTGGCGCCGTTCTCACTTAGCGTGCTCATTGTAAGCTTGGGGGGGGTCTCAATATTGGTCGCATTCGGTGTCGACGCGATCACCTACTATGCATTATTTGCGATGTATTTGACCACCTTGGGTGTGTGGCTCGTCCAAGGAGATGTGACTGAAGACTTTTTAGCGCTTTCAGTAATGTTCATCGCCTTCTATGTCTTGCTTCCAGAGCCGATGCTGGCCGATGCTCATTATTATTTTTGGAACGCACCGTCGGACTTCAATAATCCAAATGGTTCTGTATTAATGATGTGCGGCGCATTTTTGGCCACCGGCGCGGCGGTTACGCTGCGGTCTAATCAAGGTTCGCAGGGGTTTACCGAACTCCCGATCGTGCGACTGCGCATTCCACTCTTTGGGTTGGTTGCCCTTAGTCTCCTTGCTTTCGCAGCGGCTTTTCCAAATCTACTGCTGCAAACGAGGGCTGAGGTGCGCACCGAGGTAGGTCAGGAGGGTGGAGCGCTTCGCCAACTATTGCTGGTCACAGCGCCCCGCGGTCTAGCTGGTGGCTACCTGATTGCTCTCGCGATCTCCGCTTGCGGAAGGTTAGTCCGTCAAAGAAGCTTGCCAATCGCCGAATTTGTATTGGCGCTGCCGAGCCTCATCTTTTTTAATCCTATCGCCATTTCCCGCCAATTACTGCTGACGGGTTTTTTGGCAGTAGTCTTTGTTTCATCTCGCTTCCGCGTCCTTGATCGGAAATGGATCCTCGTATGTCTTCCGCTCGTCTCGGTGATCGTCGCTCCAGCCATTTCCAACATAACCAGGTACGAAGAGAGGAATGACGTCTTTCCGTTTGCCCCCGACTTTGATGTTCACCAGAATATCGCGCTAGCGATGCAGTTGGTCGACATCGAAGGACATAGGCTGGGGCGCCATCTCCTCGCATCCCTATCGACCATTCTACCGTCCGATTTGAAATTATTTCAGGCCGAGCATCTACTAGCTTCAGGTCGCCTCAAGGCAATCTATAGCCAGACCAATATCTCTCTTCCGATATTTGTGGAGTTCTTTGTAGATTTCGGTTGGATCGGCGTAGTCGTGATGACCTACGCTCTTTTCGCAGCTTTGCGAAAACTTCAAGAGAAAGTCTACTATGGATCGCCAAGCCTTTGGACGGTAGGCGTGTCTGCCATCATTAGTGCGAACTGGCTGTCGCTCAACCGCGGTCCCTTCTTAGGCAATAGCCCCGTTCTCATCTTCTTCATCTTGGGCTGGAGCATCTGTGTCTTAGGATTGGAGCGATTAGATTCTTTTAAGGCCTTAAGTAAGCGCGCCCCCTTCACTGAGCCAAGGTAGAGCGGCACGGGAAGGGGAGAACGTTGCAAGGAAAGACCCGAAATGCGGGGAATGAGAATTTCTGCTACAGTCTCGCCAGTTGACCCCTCCAAGACGGATGCCGACTTGCACCCTTATATTGGGCAGCGGATCACCTTGACATGGGCGGGGGATCAAACTTGGCGACTTGAACGTAGTTCTACGATTCATTGCCACGAGCGAGACCTCTCGGAAGTGGTGACGCTTCAAGGGGGCGACCGAGAGTAGTTGCTCCTAGTACTCAGTCCTGCTTAACTTAAGCCAATCAACAGATTGTTGTGCCCGGACTTATGCATGGAGATTTTCGTGTCCTTTAAGAAGTCCATCGTGGCGATGTTCCGTCGCCAGTTGAATAAGAGAAATCGTACGCTTATTGCCACAATGCCCAACCTTGGGCGGGCGCGGCACATTGACGTTTTTGAAAATGTCTACACGAATGAATACATCCGGCTCTCCACTCTCGAACTGATCGCGGAAGAGATCGCTCGTAAACAGGTAGAGGGATCCGTCGCCGAACTTGGCGTCTACAAAGGCCATTTTGCGCGCCGCATAAATCAGGCGTTTCCAGGTAGAAGCCTTTATTTGTTTGATACGTTTACTGGGTTCGATGTAACGGAAGAGCAAGCCGACCGTGAACGAGGCCTTATTCACAAGCGAGATTTTTCCGATACAAATGAGCAAGATGTTTTGCGCAGGATGGTGTCGCCGTCTCAATGCGTAGTACGGAAGGGTTTATTTCCGGCAACCGCAGAAGGGTTGGAGCGGGAGCGATTCTGCTTCGTTTCTATCGACACGGATCTGTATGATCCAATTCTAGCCGGCCTCCAATTTTTCTATGACCGCTTAAGTCCCGGCGGTTACATCTTTGTTCATGATTACAACAACGTGCAATTTCCAGGCGCAAAGCAAGCGGTGCAGAAATTTTCGGAACTCAGAGGGGCCCCGTTCATTCCCCTACCCGATGTCTATGGGACAGCTATTTTCGGGCGTTGAAGCCAAGTCAACTGCGGACCGCCTCGCGATCAAATATCTCATCAAAGAACTGAAGGTAGTGATCCGCTGCGACGTCCGGCTCGGTCTCTTTCGCAAACTTCCACTTCGGCCGAGCCGAAAACTCCGACAAATAGGCCATAAATTGCTTCGTTTCAAACGTCTCCGCACTCGGGTTGCTGAGAAAGGCATAGTCGCCAAATAACTCGCGGTGGACTGGTATGTCGGAGAGAAGCAGCGGTCGTCCCAACTTCGCAGCTTCGGCAGCGGACATGTTGAAGCCTTCAAACAGTGACATCGAAATAAAAAAGTCGGAGCCCGCAATTAGGCGAAGGACCTGCTGCTTTTCGATGAAGCCGGTAAAGATCACCGACCCTGGAGCCAAGTTGAACCTTGCGATCAGGTCGTCTCGCATGGGTTGGCGCCCTGTTATGATCAGTTTTAGGTGCGGTATAACGAGCTGGACCTTCCGGAAAACTTCAAAAACCTTCTCCATGTTCTTGTGCGGATAGGAGTGAAAATTAGCGATCGCGTACGGCGAGTGCGTCTCGTTACTGACCTTGTCGTGATTTTCACGGGTTTGCGACACGTCAATAGGGGTAAGGATCACTCTTGATCGGCTGGGTCGCCCGTAGAACTTGATGAAGTCATTTCTAGTGCCCTCGCTGATAAATATTATTCCATCTGCTCTGCGCGCCAATTGGTACGAAAATTCCAAGGTGAGTCGCTTCAACATCGAATGAAAGCCCGGATAGTATTTGAATTGCAGATCGTGAATTACCACAACTGACCTTGCTCTCGATCCGGGCAGCGGAACGGCGAAATAATTCGGAAAAAGAATTACGACCTGAGAGGAATAATAGCGAAGGCTCAGGAAAATCTCCGAAAGGAAACGACGAATAGTTCTTCCTTTTAAAACACCGGTGTGTGGAAATACTTCAGCAACATCACGACTGCGGGCCCGAAGTGCGGCTGCTAAATTATTTGCCATATCCGCGACACCGCCCGGATTTTGCACGTAGGCATAGTTGTGTGACAGGATATATTTCGCGCACATGGCACTTTCTCAAATCAAGGAAGCTGGCTTAATAGTTTGGCCGTCTCGTCCCCTAGTGATCCTTCTTGGTAGATCCCAACATTCATTGTCAGCCCTATGCCGAGTTTCGAATAGCTGCTCAAAACCGATATCAGCTGATCACGTGTATACAGCGGAGGGCCTATGTCGCCTGGACCGCGATGTCCCCAGCGGCCGTAGCTATCAATAGGAGCAAGTACATGCGGCAAGCACGATAGTTGGTCGATGTAGGCTGTAGTCAGAGGAATAGGTTCCAACCTTCCCTTGTTGTTGACCAAGGGTCCCGTTGGGTGGATTCCGTCGGCTTCACCTGACAGGAAGTCCTGGTCGGGCGCCGGCGGAAATGGATGCCTTACGAGGAAGCAGCCGTCGTTAAAGGCAAGTGCTGCTTCAGGATTGCCGGCCCGCATAGCGGAAGTCCATACAGACCAGTCGCGATCAGAATTGGGAAAATCTTTCCAGTTGTAACAGCCGTCTATCCACCAGCCACTGCATAACCGCCCGTACCGCTCGGAGTATTCGCGAATGAAGGCGGTGTACCTTAGCTGAAACTCGCGCTGGTTGTCTGGATTCCAGGCGAATGCCTTGTGAAGGGCTGTTACTGCCTTAATCTCTCCGGGAAGATAAGCGATGAAGCGGACACCTCTTTTGGCTAACGCCATAGCCAGCTCTAATGGTAGGTCCCGTTGGGAGGCATGGCCCGCTCCGGCAAGGCTGTCCAAATACCTGTTTGGGCTGGCGTAATAGCCAGTGTTTTGGCCTATTGTGAAGATTAGCCAAGCGGCCTTAGTCTGTGATATTTGATCTACGAATTTTCCGACATCGAACGAATTCACTGCCTCGTTTAGGTTTTTCCGGTATTCACCAGCTCGTGCCGCAGGTCCCGGAGCAATCCAATGAACCATTATGCCCCAGCGGCCTCTCATCCAACCCGCTCGGGTCTCCTTTGCGATTGCTGTCCTGTGCAGGGCTATTTCGGAAACCGCAGAAGCTAGCACCGCGCTGCGGTAGAGAAAACGTCGTCTCGATAACATTTCGGAGTACTTTCTCGGGCCGCGTCGTGTGAGCTAACTGAGCTCGCTCAAGTGTCCTCGTTCAAGCAGACTTAGGCGGAGAGCGCTACAAGATGCCTCCCCTATGTCTGAATGCATACAAGCGAATGATGCGGCAGGAGCTTCTCTAGAAATCGCTCCGGACAGAAATGCTGCGATCTCAGTCGGTGTATTTAATCGAGCGCCTGGGAATCCAACATTCCGAATAACGTCGCCTATAAAGCCTCGAATGTACTGATGCTGGTCAGGTACATAAAATCCGATTGGGCGGCGCGTAAGAGCAAAATCGATATACACGGAAGAAAAGTCGGTCAGGAGACAGTCAGCAGCTGCTAGCAAATCCTCGTAAGTATCGTATTTTTCGCCGTCGTCACTAGAGCGCAAGATTCGAATGTTCGCGTATGAGCCGTTCAAATTTGCGTTCAGATGGTCCATGGGATGGAGTTTTAAAACGCAAACAGTTTGTGTTTGGCCCAGGTGCTGATCGATCTCGGCCAGAAGCTCGGGCGTTACAACGTCGACGTTTGAGTCAGCTCGAACGTCCCCAAAGAAAGACCTGCGAAAAGTAGGCATCCATACGGCCATGCGCCGGTACCCCTGCTGAGCAAAGTCGGTTGGTATCTCCTTCTTGAGTCTCAGAGCATCATTTCGCGGCAGGCCGGTCACGAGAACGCGAGACTCTGGCATCCCAAACGCCTGCGCCATCACTTTTCGAAAAAACTCGGATGTTGCGATTGCATAATCGGAATGAAAAGGCGAGCGTCTCGCGCTCGGATCTAACAATTCAATCGTTTTGAGCGGCATACCGTGCCAGAGGCATACGATTGTTCTGTTCTTCGAGCCTCTAAAAAAATGGTAATGTCCATGGGTGTGAAAAACGTACTTGCTTCTAAGAAATAGAAAAAGCCCCGCTAAGGTGCGCTTGCCGGCAACCTGGACCTTGTGTTCGTTTCCAAGCACATGGAGCAATTTGTCCTTCGACGCTTGTACGTTCGCGACGAGCCAAACCCATTCAGTATTAGGCGAGGTATGTTCCGCCAAATACCGAAAAAACGCCCACGCGTTGTCGCCCAAGTCGGGACTGCTAATAAAGCATACCTGCTTAGATTTCGCAGGAACAAGAGAAAGCAGTTCAGTTAGGCATCTCGCCGCGAAATCAACCGCCGACCGTTTAATCTGCAAGTGCCTTAACACCTTCTATTGGTTGGACGTCCTTTCGCATCTCTTTGTGTGTTTCGAAGATGTCCAGCTTAATTGAAGTTGAGGATACCGCGGGGGTTCGCGGCAAATAAATAACTTGGCAGTGAGGCTTCAAGAAATCGAACTTGCCGACCCAATCGTCGCCCATCCCGAAGATGTCGACATTATGTGTCTTCACATCCATCACCTTTTGGTCCCAGTTATTTTCCGGTATGACCAAGTCTACACACCTCAGACCCGCAACAATCCTCCGTCGCTCTTCAAATGAGAAGCAAGCGTTCTTTCCCTTCTCGGCATTGAACTCATCGGTTGAAACAGCGACGACTAGTCTATCGCCGAGGGCTCGAAGGCGTTCGAGCACGTTCAAATGCCCGATGTGAAATAGATCAAAGGTGCCGTACGTGATCACAGTTGTCATGCGTCTGTTACATCCTTCCAGTATACAAATTTATAGGGTGAAGTTGGAGAACAGCTCAGTACGCGCTCGGTTTGCAAAATGACAAAAGACCAGTTTTCAGAATTATCTTAACATCCATGCCCAAGCTCCAGTTATTGATGTACCACAGATCATGCTCCACGCGCTTCTCCATCATCTCGAGCGCGCGGGTTTCTCCGCGGTAACCATTAACCTGGGCCCAGCCGGTGATGCCGGGCTTGACGTGGTGGCGGAAGGCGTAGTTGCCGATGATCTGCTCATATTCGGTGTTGTGGGCGGCCGCGTGCGGGCGGGGGCCGACCAGCGACATGTCTCCCTTGAGCACGTTGAAGAGCTGCGGCAGCTCGTCGATCGAGGTCTTGCGCAGCCATTTGCCGATTGCCGTCACGCGCGGGTCGTTCTTCTGCGCCTGCACGATCTTCGGGCCGTCCTCGAGCACGCGCATGGTGCGGAACTTGTAGATCTTGAAGGCGCGGCCGTTGAAGCCGTTGCGGGTCTGGCGGAAGAACACCGGCCCCTTCGAGGTCGCCTTGATCAGCATGGCGGTCACCAGCATCACGGGGGCGAACACGATCAGCGCCAGGGCCGTGCCGGCGAGGTCGAGCGTGCGCTTGAGCGCGCGTTCGTTCCGCGACAGCGGGGCGCGGCGCAGCTCCGCGGTGAAGGTGTTGCCGGTCGATTGCAGCGGATAGCGCAGGAAGCGCGCGGCGTGGGCATCGGGCACCAGATGCACGGGAACGGGCAGGATCTTCAGCGCGTCCAGGATGCTGTCGATCGCGTGCTGCCGGCTCCAGTTCATCAGCAGGAAGATGTGCTCGATCCGGTTCTCGCGCGCATAGGCGATCAGCTCGTCAAAGCGCGGCGCGATCGCCGACAGCAGCAGCGGCGAGGCGAGGTCGGCGGAGCGGATCTCCATGATCCGCATCAGGCGATAGCCGTGCTGGGCGAGGTCCATCATGGTGTTGGAGGCCGCCGGCAGCCCGAATTCGGCGATCATCACCGCGCGGCTGTTGGCGAACGCGCCGGTCGCGAGCGCCCTGGCGGTCCAGCGCCCGGCCGCCAGCTTCCAGGCCAGCAGCACCGTGAGGCCGACCAGGTAGAACGAGAGCGTGGTGCCGCGGGAAAACTCCTCGCTGACCTTCATGGTGAAGGCGAGCGCCAGCAGCGCCCCGAACAGCCCGGTCCACGTCGTCACCGCGGTGCGGAACGCGCGCGACAGGTTGGTAATGTTCTTGAGCCGGTAACCGTGCTGGACCGTGGTCAGCAGGATGAAGTTGATGGCGACGAGGACGCTCGCCGCGGCATAGACATTGGCCTTGCCGAGCGCCGATTGGGTGTAGAGATGATAGGCGACCGCGCAGCCGATGCCGCTCAGCACCACCAGCACGGCGTCGCCGACCATCACCAGACGTTCCACCACCAGAGGGCGAAGAAAGCTCCAGGCTAAACCTTGAGGTGCCGCCGGGGCCTGCTCGAGCACACGAATTTCCGCAACAGAATCAGGCACAGAGGCCGATCGTGGTGATAGAATTGTCATCGCGCTAAAAGCTCACTTACGATCAATTCACTATCCGAATACACCGTGCTATCGGGCAGAATCGCAATTAAAACAAGGCGAAGGAAAAAGTAACCTTACCCCAATGGATTGATTGTAGCGCATTTGCCCTTACCCGATATGTTAAATTTCACAGCCCGTTAGGAAGCCTTCAGTGCCTCAGACCCGGTCCCGGCGGCGATCCAGGCGAAGGTTCAGCCGGTATGTGGCGATTGGCCTTGCGACCGTTGCCCTGCTGGGCTTGGCCCTGATCGCGCTGCGCCCGGATTCGTTGCCGCTGCGGCAGGAGGCGAACCCCGCGGCTGTGGCGAGTCTGCTCCTCGACGGACCCTACGCGGCGCGTTTTGCCGGCGAATTGATCGCGCTCAAGCAGGGCTTTTTCACTTCCCGGATTGCGCTGCGGCCCCAGCCGGACGACCCGAACTTTGTTGAAACGATCGCACGCGAACATGCCATCGGCGTGACCAGCGGCCAAAAGTTTCTGCTGGCCGCCTGGCGCGGCGTCCCCGTAACGGCGTTCGCTGCAAGCTTCCTCGACACCTCGATTGCGATCTTTACCCTGGAAGGATCCGGCTTGCGCCGGCCCCCCGACTTGGTTGGCAAGCGCGTCGGTTACCGCAGAGCGAGCGAAGGAGACGTGATCTTCGATGCGATGATGGCGCAGTTGGGCCTGCCACGCAGTCAGGTGACAAAGGTTGCCGATCGCGACAGCTTCGATGCGCTCCGCGCCGGTGAGGTCGACGCCATCATTGCCGCCATCGATGACCAGCCGAGCCCGTCCGGCGCGGGTTACGTCCGGCTGAATATCATAAAGCCACAGGACTATGGCATCCATGTCCCGGGGCTCGTCTATTTCGCCAGCAACGATCTTATTCATGACCGTCCATCCGTGATCACCGACGTGCTCCAAGGCCTTATCCGAGGCTGGCAGTTCGCTTATAGCGATTATGCACGGAGCGTGCCTGTTCTCGCCAGCATTGCTCCCGAAACGCTGATCCCGGATCGCCTGAAAGCCGAGTTGCAGCAGCAACGCAGCCTCATCTTGCCGACCGGCGGGCGCATTGCCGACTATGATGAAAGCCGCTGGAGGACCCTTCGGGACATCCTGATATTCGCGAAGCTGGGCGAGGAGGAGGTACCGCTCGCCCAAGCAGTCAACTATCAATTCCTTCGCGATGTTTATCGTCGCTCGCCGGACCTGGGCGCACCGGGCGCCTGGAACGGAGAGAACTAGGGCCAAGAAGCCACAGTTCTGCACCATATCGCTCCGAGTTTGAATCCGGTGCCTCGGAACGGTTGCGTTCCTCCGTCAGGCCTTGGTAATCTAGCCCAACGATTTTAGGGCGATTTCTAGGGTTGGTTGATGGGTCTCAGTGCTGCCGAGACGGTCCCCGCGACGGGCTGAGTGGCTTCACCGGTGAATTCTGTTGGGGCAAAGGAGCTTTACGAATGTTCAAGTCGTTTGCGCGGGTCAGTCTTTTGGCATTGGCCGCTTCCTTGGGGGCAGCGAGCAGTGCAAATGCCGGCATGCAGATGTCCGCAAGCGCGGCGCTGCTCACAGCCGTCCCTCAGGTAACGCCGGTTACCTTTTGGGCACAGCCTTACCCGTACCGTTATGTGCCGTCGCGTCACTGCCCGCTGGTTCGGGTTGAGACCCCGTATGGCTGGTATATGGACCGCGTCTGCGCGCCCGAGGGGCCCGTCCTCCGACGCGCTTACTGATCTCGCGCCAGCTGGACTAGCTGATGTTTAGTCGAGAAGGCAGCCGTGCGGCTCGCGCGGCTGCTCCGCCTATTTTACTGCCAATGGCCTGCTTTAAGTTTACGCACCCTGTTGCAGTTCACCATTAATAGCCTGGCCCGCCTGGGCAGGCTGCTCAACGGTGAAGATTGTGTTAGCAACTGGGAGCGCGCACGAGCCCGGCTGCCGGCACTCCGTGGCACGCGAAAGGGCTGAGCTTTCGGCTTTCGTAATCGGAAGACCGAGTAGGGGTAACGGATGATGGGGACTTCAACCTACGACCTTTCGGGCAAGCGGATCTTCGTCGCCGGTCATCGAGGCATGGTCGGTTCTGCCGTCGTGCGGCGTCTTGCTTCAGAAAATTGTACAGTGCTTTCTGCCGATCGCCGCGAGTTGGACCTGACCAAGGAGGAGCCGACGCTGCGGTGGCTGGAATCCAACCGTCCTGACGCGGTGGTGCACGCTGCCGCGAAAGTCGGGGGGATCGCTGCGAATAGCAGCTTTCCCGTCGACTTTCTCTGCGAGAATCTCGCTATCGAACTCAACGTGATCCGCGCAAGCCACGCCGTCGGCGTTCAGCGCCTGTTGTTTCTGGGCTCGTCTTGCATTTACCCCAAGCATGCCAAACAGCCGATAGCCGAGAGCGAATTGCTGACCGGACCGCTTGAGCCGACCAACGAATGGTACGCCATCGCGAAAATTGCCGGTCTCAAGATGTGCCAGGCCTATCGTCGTCAATACGGAGACGATTACATTTCGGCGATGCCCACCAACTTGTACGGCCGCGGCGATAACTATCATCCCGATCACAGCCACGTACCAGCCGCACTGATTCGCCGCTTCCATGAAGCAAAGCTCGCACAGGCGCCGACCGTGACTGTCTGGGGCACGGGGACGCCGCTCCGCGAGTTTCTCAATGTCGAAGATTTCGCCGACGCCTGTATCTTCCTTCTGAAGAATTATTCAAGCGACCTGCCGATCAATGTCGGTAGCGGCGACGAATTGTCGATTGGAGATTTTGCGGCAACGGTTGCAGACGTGGTGGGCTATCGGGGCAAGCTGGTCTTCGATACGTCCAAGCCGGACGGTACGCCGCGTAAGCTGCTCGATAGCTCGCGGGTGCGGGCGCTTGGTTGGCACCCAAATACTTCTCTGCGCGCCGGTCTCGCTGCTGCGTATGCGGATTTTCTAAAAGGCTACGGTCGTCATTTGGAGGTTAGCGCCACCAGCTGAGCTCAGCTATTCTGCTGCAATAGTTTTAATCTCTGAAAACTTACTTGGATTGCGCCTTTATGCGTGTTCTTTTGGTCGGCATCAATTATGCCCCCGATCTGATCGGAGTGGCTAAATACAATAGCGAGCTCTGCGAAAGCCTCGTCGCCGAAGGTCACGAGGTCAGGGTGATCACGGCTCCGCCGTATTATCCCGCCTGGAAGATTCCGCACCGCTTCAGTAGTTCTTACTTTAGAACGAGGCATATCGATGGCGTTCGGGTCACGCGTACGCCGATCTATGTGCCTGAACATCCGTCAGGGGCGAAGCGACTTATCCATCATGCCTCTTTCGCACTCTCGAGCGCAGTGCCGGCCCTCGTGAATGCGCTCTCGTGGCGACCAGACGTCATGATCGCGGTAGCCCCGTCTCTGATGTCGGCTGCCTTCGTCTCGTTCGTGGCTCGTCGCGTCGGCGCGAAATCGTGGCTCCACATTCAGGATTTCGAGGTCGATGCAGCGTTCGATCTTGGTCTGCTGCGCAACGGTTTCTTGCGCAAATGGATGCTTAGAACTGAAGCGGCGATCCTCAAATCCTTCGATCATGTTTCGACCATCTCTCAGCCGATGATGGATCGCCTGATCCTCAAAGGCGTGGACTTCGATAAAGCAGTTGAGGTCAGAAATTGGATTGATACCCGGGCGATCTGCCCCGCTTCGCGGATGACGAAATATCGCGAGCAGCTCAAGCTTGGCGAGACCGACATCGTTGCGCTCTACTCCGGAACGATGTCGAGAAAGCAAGGGCTTGAATTCGTGATCGAGGCCGCGATCGGGTTGGAGCAAAGCCATCCACATATTCGCTTTATTCTTGCCGGCGACGGACCAGATAAGACGAGGCTCGAGCAAATGGCCGTCGGGCATCGCAACATTCATTTTTTCGGGCTTCAGCCCAAGGAAAGCTTCAACGAGTTGTTGGCAACCGCAGATTTTCACTTGATTCCGCAGAAGGCGGAGGCGGCCGATCTGGTGTTGCCTTCCAAGCTTGGCGCGATCTTCGCGTCCGCTCGGCCAGTCATCGCCATGGCCGAAGAGGGGACGGGGCTTGCGGCGGAAGTCATCGGCGCGGGCCTTGTGATTCCACCGGGAGATTCGTCCGCTCTTCAAGCCGCAATTTGCGAGCTTAGTGAGGCATCCGCCCTCCGCGAGCATTACGGGGAGGAAGGAAGAAAGCGCGCCCTGGATCGGTGGGACCGACAAACAATTGTTCGTCGGTGGTCGGAAGTCATGGCCGACGAGCGCAAGTCGACAGGGCCGAAGGGTATCGGACCGACAAGCGCTAACGACAACATTGGACTTCCAGTGGAGGATGCGGTTCGCTTGCCCTGAGGCGTCTGGCCGCGACTGCGGAGAGATGACGTCGGCTGAGAAGCAAGAGCAGCCAGCCAAAGGTGAGCGCCGTTCGTTGTGACGGCGCTGATCTAACTCAGGATCACTCGTGACGCGGAAAGTATCTGAATCCGTGCTGCTTGATCAGTTCGTCCCGCTTTGCCGATTCGAGATCTTCCTTCATCATTTCCTGAACCAGAGACTCGAAGGAGGTCGTTGGCTCCCATCCGAGTTTCTGCTTCGCTTTCGCGGGATCTCCCAAGAGAGTCGCGACCTCGGTGGGGCGGAAGTAGCGGGGGTCGACCGAGACGATACATTTGCCGGTAGAGACGTCATAGCCCTTCTCATCGACGTCGCTGCCTTCCCAGCGAATGCTTATTCCGACTTCGCTGGCCGCAATATTAACGAAGTCTCTCACGGAATGCTGCACACCAGTGGCGATGACGAAATCCTCCGGCTTCTCCTGCTGCAGCATCAACCACTGCATCTCGACGTAGTCGCGGGCGTGGCCCCAGTCGCGCAGCGCGTCGAGATTGCCCAAATACAGGCGCTCCTGAAGACCTAAATGGATTCGCGCGAGTGCTCGCGTGATCTTTCGGGTAACGAAGGTCTCACCGCGAACAGGAGACTCGTGATTGAACAGGATGCCGTTGCAAGCATACATGCCGTACGCTTCGCGATAGTTCACCGTGATCCAGTAGGCGTAGAGCTTGGCGACTGCGTAAGGAGAGCGCGGGTAAAAAGGAGTGGTCTCCTTCTGCGGAATTTCCTGAACCAGTCCGTATAGTTCGGAAGTCGACGCCTGGTAAAAGCGGGCCGTCTTCTCGAGCCCCACGATGCGCATGGCTTCGAGAATCCGCAGCGTCCCCAGCCCATCGGAATTCGCAGTGTATTCGGGTTCTTCAAACGAGACGGCCACATGGCTCTGCGCAGCCAGATTGTAAATTTCGTCAGGCTGTACCTGGGCAACGATCCGGATGAGGCTGGAGGAGTCCGTCAGATCGCCGTAGTGCAGCCGGAACGGCGGATCGGGCTCGTGCGGATCGAGATACAGATGATCGATGCGGTCGGTATTGAAGAGGGAGGTCCGGCGCTTGATGCCATGGACTTCGTAGCCCTTCCCTAGAAGCAGCTCGGCCAGGTAGGCCCCGTCCTGGCCCGTAACACCGGTAATTAATGCGCGCTTTTTGGTCATGCAAATTCTCACAGACTGGATGCGTGTTCTTACCCAATAGCCTGTCCCGTTGCTACCCGCGGCAGAGTATTTTTGAGCTGATTGGGCGCTATTATTAACGAGCCAGCCGTATCAACTTCGGAGGGCCGGCTAAGCCTAATACCCCAAGCTCTCGGGATGACTGAATTCCCGAACGTGGCAGAATTCGAACCGCAGGCGAGCAGCTAAGATCTCGCAAGACCGCGCATCCAGAGTTGAGGGTTCAGACCCGATTGGGTGCGCAGGAAGACGTATTGATCCGAGGCTTCGTTGAGCTGGACGACCGCCCCGCTCAGATTGTCGAGAACGAAACTGACTCTTCCTTCTCGTACGAGCAAAATGAGGTGATGCTCTCCTGTGTTGCGAATAACAACTTCTGCCAAAAGGAGAGACGAGGTTGGCCAGCCCGCTTGGAGCAGCAAATGGCGTTTTGTAACGGCATAATCGCCACAGTTTCCATCATAGGGAAAGATTTGCCATTCATAGTCATTCCGGCTTACCAACAGACTCTCGGGCGCGATGCTAGAATTGACAATTGAATTGATTTGATTGAGCTCGCGCCAGCGCTGCCCTCGGAAGCGGAAGCCTGTTATCCGACGGTCCTGCTGTTCCTGGCAATCTTCAGGGTACTTTGTGCAGAACACCGTGAACGAAAGCGGAGGAACGACCTCCTGTGTGTCGAAATTGGAGTAGGCGGGCCGGCTGCTAACGCAACACGCCAGCACCAGCATGCGTGCAGCATGTCGGATCATCGCATCGGCCTCATGATGGGCTGGACGATCCATGTATATTGCGACGCAATAATGAAAACGCCATATCAAATGTGAGGCAGTAGATGCCTCAATCTGCAGCGCAAACTCAATTAACTCTGTCGGCGCCTCGCTGCGGCGAGGCAGTCGCCGTGCTCGGCCTCACCTTCAAGCCCGAGACCGACGACATGCGGGACGCGCCTTTCCTGCGCGGAAGGTGCCGATGCAATCGTCATCGTCACCGAATGGGTGCAGTTCCAGGCGCTCGACCTCGACCGGCTGAAGGCGACCATGGCTCAGCCTGTCATCGTCGACTTGCGCAACATCTACCGCCCCGAGGAGATGGTCGCAGCTGGCTTCGTCTATGAGAGTGTTGGGAGGTTTATCGGTCGCCCGTGCCAGTAAGCCAACCACTTCAGCCCGTATTCCAAGCACCTTTCGAACGCGACGCGGCGCCTCTCCCCTCCGGCATCAGCTTTTTCCGATCAGTTTTGGCCGTCTCGTGCTCGCCGTGGGCCTCTCGCGTCCGCAGGTAGATCGCCGCCAGCTCAGACCATTGGTTGGAGGTCGACATATTGACGACCTTCACCGCCTCGAGTCTGGGGCGGGGTGTCTCGATATTGAAGAGGATGGGCGGTTCGCCGCTTTGAACGCAGCGCCAGAACTTCTTTTCGGCCGTGAGCAGGAGGTGCTGATAGAGCGGATCGGCGTGAATCTTGATCTCGACCCATTTGCCGCCACCGGTGATGATCGATAGCACCGCGCTGCGAGACGCCGTGACCCACATGTTGTGCTGCAACTGGGCCATGTGCTTCTCGGCCGCGGCTTCCTCAGTGAAGGCGCAAGGCAGCATGAACTTGGCTTCGAAGACGGCGGCAGTCCCATCAAGCATTTGTGGATGGGATGACGAACGCGCTTCTGGATGTCTTTGACTGTGTGACCGCTCGCGCGCTGGTACCAGGAGCGGTTCAAGACCTCCGTCACGGTGCCGAGCTGGACGATCAAATTGTCCGAGAGATCCTGCGATTAGATTTCGCCGCGCTTTTCTCGCCAAAGGCGGACGAGGTTCTCCTGGTCATCTCCCATTATGATGCGGCATCCGAACCACCGGTGAAATGCCGCCGGTCGTTCGGGTTGAATCTGATAATCTGATGCTGTGGCCCGTCGGGGCCTTCACTCTGTACGCTACGCACGGGTATCTCCTACTCCAAGAACAGCGGCGCTCCTCGCCGCACTGCCCGAAGCCCCGCTTTCGCGAGGTGAGATACCGGCGCTGCGCAAGGGAATGCCGGTCGTTTCTGCAGCAATCTTGTTGCTCAATTTCCGAGAAATTGAGCCCGCCGACCAGTGACTAACAAAATGGGGAATGACCGGGTCGGTACGCCCGGCCTGCCGCTAACCCGAAACTGACAAATCAAAGCCAAAGGCGGGAGCATGAAAAAGAAAGCGACAGGGCGGCGCCGCCCGCAAGCAATCCCATTCTGCGTTCGATTGCGCATTCAAAGTTACTTTGCGCCCCTTCAGGCAGGACGCTCTGAGATTCCCCTGGGCCTCAAACGAGCTGAGAAACGAGGCTGACAAGCTTTGATTGGTGGTGGGCGTCGGCGTATTTTTTTCTGGAGAAAGCGCCCGACGAAAGTCTAACAGGTTGCGGCGGGAGAGATGGCTCGGCCAGGGCCTGATGACCCATTCGGGTCATGCGTCAAGACGCGACGGCGCTACGGGGCGGAGGGGTCCAATCGTTTCGTTCCAGCCTGGACCGGACGGCGGTCCCGCGGAGCGCCGGTGTCTGAGTACGCTGGGATCCGACACGATGACACGTTGGACGCGCACGCTTTTGCAGCTGCACCATTGGTTCGTATCCGGCTTAAGGTTAGCCGCTCTACCGTCTTGACCCAGTCGCGCAACAGTGGAATTAATTTAGAATTGTCGGAAAAGTTCTTTCGACGGCTTGGAATTTCAACTGCGAAAATTCGGACGACGCCGAGCAACGACGCAAGGCGTCGAACAATAACAAGACCACGTCATTTCAAACTCGCGCCGTTGGGCTGACGGCGAACCTGAAAAATCAAGAAGGTTACGGAGGGGGCTCACCATGAGCGACCGGACGACGTCACGCGTCGCGTCTAGATCGCGTTCCTCATTTGACGATTGAAGATTTATCCATCCGCACAACGCAAGCCGCTTCCGCGCGCTCGCGAGCAATACCTTTTGCCCTATCGAGAAAGATGAACCGCCATGATCATCAACGGCACCAATGCGAACGATCAGATTTCCGGCACGAGTTCGGCGGATATGATCAACGCGAGGAACGGAAACGACGTCATCAACGGGGGGGCCGGAAACGATGTCATTGCGGGCAGCAATGGCAACGACACCATTGATGGTGGCGCCGGCAATGATTTGATCTCGGGCGGAAATGGAAACGACTCGATTTCGGGTGGGGCGGGCAACGATCTGATCGACGGCGGCAACGGCGATGATGTGATCGACGGCGGAGCGGGCAACGATATTGTCAGCGGTGGGAACGGCGATGACGTTCTCATCTACAGGGTTTCTGAGAACATCGGTTCGATCGACCTTTACGACGGCGGCAGAGGCCAAGACACGCTCCGGCTTGTAGTCACCCAGGATTTTGCGAATTCTGCTGCGTTCATGTCGGATCTCGCTGCGCTGCGTGCAATGATCGCCCGCTACGGCAGCGCGGACTACGTTTTCAAGAGCTTCCATCTGACCGTCGATTCGATCGAGAAGGTGCAGGTCGTCGTTGAGGGGGCAACCAACCACGTGCCGGTCGCGTTTGCCGACCTGGCGTCGGTTCAGGAAGATGTCACGACGAGCGCAACTGGCAATCTGCTGGCAAATGACACCGACTCGGACCCTAGCGATACCCACACCGTGCCCTCGATTGCGGGAGGTATCGACAATGGCACGACGATCACCTTCACCACCACCTATGGGACGCTTGTCGTCACAAAAGCCACCGGAGCATACAGCTATGTTCTGAATAACTCCTCGTCGGCGGTTCAGGCTCTTGGGCAGGGTCAGCAGGTCAC
Organism: Bradyrhizobium sp. Kon56; assembly: GCF_055807635.1. Lineage (NCBI taxonomy): Bacteria > Pseudomonadati > Pseudomonadota > Alphaproteobacteria > Hyphomicrobiales > Nitrobacteraceae > Bradyrhizobium > Bradyrhizobium sp. Kon56. The sequence continues at coordinate 174,206 of NZ_JBVVOU010000014.1, forward strand.
TGATCAATTCACATATACCAATGCGGACAATCACGGCGGCACCAGCTCATCGACGCTCACATTAACCATCATCGGCCATAACGACGTGGCCACCATTACCGCGTCGGCGAGTGAAGACACCGCAGTTACCGAGGCCGGCGGCCTCGTCAACGCTAGTGCGGGCGATCCGCACGCTGCGGGTCAATTGACCGTGCACGACGCCGACAGCGGCCAGAGCCATTTCGCTACACCGGCCTCGCTGGCGGGCAACTATGGCAACTTCACCTTCGACCCGATTTCCGGGGCCTGGACCTACACGCTGGATCAGAGCAAGTCGGATTCGCTCATCGCGGGCCAGCACGTCACCGACAAGCTCACAGTGAGCTCGGCTGACGGGACCGCCGTTCAAGACATCATCGTCAACATCACGGGCGCCAACGATACGGCGACCATTACGGCGTCCTCGAATGAAGATACGTCGGTCGCGGAGGCCGGCGGCTTTGGCAATAGCATCGGCGGGGATCCGCAAGCTGGGGGCCGACTGACGGTCCATGACGTTGATGCCGGTCAAGCCCATTCCGCGGCCCCGGCCTCCCTGGCCGGCACTTACGGCAATTTCAGCTTCGATCCAGCTTCGGGGGCCTGGACCTACACGCTGGATCAGAGCAAGTCGGATGCGCTCACCGCGGGCCAGCACGTCACCGACAAGCTCACCGTGAGCTCGGCTGACGGGACCGCCGTTCAAGACATCGTCGTCAACATCACGGGCGCCAATGACGCGGCTGTCATCACCGGCTCGTCAAGCGACGACATAGCGGTGACCGAAGCCGGCGGCTTTGGCAATGGCGTCGGCGGGGATCCGCACGCCGCCGGTCTGCTGAGCGTCCACGACGTCGACAACGGCGAAAGCCATTTCGCTGTACCTGCTTCGTTGGCCGGCACCTACGGCAATTTCACGTTCAATGCCAGTTCTGGAGCCTGGACCTACATATTAGACCAGAACAAGTCGGAATCTCTCGCCGGCGGCCAACACGTCTCCGATACCCTGACCGTGACGTCGGCCGACGGCACGACGCATGACGTCGTGGTTGACATCACCGGTGCCAATGATGGGCCTGGCACGGCGACCTTTGCGCCAGCGAGCGCGGTACTTCCCGAAGCCAGTATCATCGGCACCTTGGTTGGGACCGTGACCGGATCTGACGTCGACTCCTCCGCGAACCAGTTAACCTACAGCCTCGTGGGTGAAAATGGGGCGCCCTATACCGGGCCACTTGCGATCGATGCTCACAGCGGTGCCGTCACTGTTAATGGCGAGATCGATTTCGAATCCACCGACGGCCTGATCACGACCATCGTGCGAACGACCGATCAGGGCAATCTACACAGCGACACGGTATTTTCTGTTGCGGTCGGCGACCTGCCGGAGATCACCGCCTCCGCAATCGAAGGCTATATTGCAAACGCGACAATCTTCGTCGACGATGATAGCAACGGCGTTCTCAGTGCAGGTGACTTCGTTACCCACAGCGATTCCGCGGGCAATTTCCATATCACCGGCACACATGCGGGTGCCATTTATCTGCTGGGCGGCAACGGTGCGATCGATACGGCGACCGGCCTGTCATTTGATGGCATTCTGCGCGCAGCACCAGGTTCGACCGTGCTTTCGCCGCTGACGACATTGGTCGCAGCAATCGCCGATCAGAACGGCGGCGATGTGGCTCTGGCCACAAGCGCGGTCCTTGCAGCACTCAACCTTCCTGCCGGCCTGGAGCTGAACACGTTCGATCCGATTGCCGCTGCGCTATCCAGCAACCCAGACGACCAGGCGGCCGGAGCGCAGCTGTTCGCTGCCGGGGTACAGGTCTACAACACCATGGTCCAAGGCGCCTCGCTGATTTCGGGAGCCAGCCAGGGCGCCGTGGATGTGCAATCGGCCGCAACCGCGGTGCTTGGCGCAATTGTCAACCAGATTGCAGGTGGACCGGTCGACTTTTCCGACCCGTCAACATTGCAGACGGTCATTGTAGCCGCGGCGAGCAGCAGTGCGACGGACGTGAGCGCGACTGCCACAGACGCCGCCAGCGTAATCGCAGGCTCCAACACGCTCATTGGCAACGCGCTCGACCCCGACAGCGGGCTTACCGGCGCAGATCTCTTGCAGTCGATTGCGGGAACGGCGACTGTTGCACAGGGCGCAGCAGCTGATGCTTTGCTTCAGGCGGGTCAGAGCGGCGATGCGTCGACAGCTGTGGAGAGCTTCACCCAAGCAAACCTTCAGGCCGCCGTGGATGTCGCGACCGCCGGCGTCGACACCAACGCATTGTTGGGCCCGGCAGGCGACAATACCCTTATCGGAACCAGCGGGGCAGATACGCTTGACGGCGGTGCCGGGAACGACACCATCCTTGCCGGCGGCGGCAAGGATACATTGATTGGCGGTAGCGGCAACGACCTGCTCGACGGCGGAGCCGGTTTTGACCGGGCCGTTTACGCCGATGCGACCGGCGGCATTACGGTCGATCTTGCCGCAGGCACTGCCTCCGGCCCGGGCGTCGGCACGGATAGCTTGATTGGTATCGAATCGATCGTCGGCAGCGACTTCGCCGACGTGTTGAGTGCCGCGGGATTTACCGGTGATAGCGGCGTTCCGGGGACCCCGATCGGCTTTTCGGAGTTCGAAGGGCGCGGCGGCGACGACATCATCACCAGCAACGTCAACAGCCAGGGCGCTGAGCTGACGCGCGTGTCGTATGTAAGCGCGACATCGGCGGTTACTGTCGATCTCGCGGCGGGGTACGCGCAAGGCGATGCATCGGTCGGCCACGACACGTTGATCGGGACCGGCTTCATCGGCGCCTGGGGATCCGCCTTTGACGATACAATCAGAGGGACCAACAACGGATTTGGTACTGCCGAGGTATTCTCCGGCTTCGCCGGCAATGACCTGATTGATGGCCGTGGCGGCTTTGACCGAGTCGACTACAATGTCGATCCGAAGACCACCGCAGGAATTTCCGTCAATCTGGCTGCCGGTATAGTCATCGGCGACGCGACCGTAGGAACCGACACGGTGCGCTCTGTGGAGGCGGTCCGTGGAACCAACTTTGCCGACACTTACGATGCGACCGGGTTCGGCCCGGGAAGCACCAATGCCGGCTCACTCGGCACGTTCAACGAGTTCACCGGCAGCGGCGGCGACGACAGCATCATCGGAAACGGCAATACCCGGCTCGGATTCAACAATGCAACGGGAGGCGTCAACGTCGATTTCGTCACCGGCATCGCGAGCGGGGATTCATCAGTAGGCACTGACCACTTCACGGCGGTCAATGCCGTGCAGGCGTCGATGTTTGACGACACCCTGCTCGGCGGCGCGACCAACGACACTTTCACCGGACTTGCCGGCAACGACTATATCGACGGTCGCGGCGGATTCGATACTGCGTCCTACAACAACATTTTCTTCACGACGGGAGGCGTCGCCATAAACATGGCAGCGGGTACCGTCGATGGCGATGCATCGTCGGGGCATGACACGCTGCGATCGATCGAGGGCATCCAAGGCACCAATTTCGCGGATAGTTATGTAGCGACTGGTTACGGGGTAACTGGAGCCAATGTCGGCAATAACGGGACATTCAACCAGTTCGAAGGGCTCGGCGGCGATGATGTCGTGACCGGGAACGGCAACACGCGTCTCATTTTCACCAACGCCACTGGCGGGGTCACAATCAATCTCGTGGGCGGCTCCGCCCTAGGAGACAGCTCGACCGGTCACGATACCTTCACCGGTGTCAACAGCGCGTTGGGCAGCAATTTCGCTGACATCTTCGACGCGAGCGGGTTCTCTGGTCCGAACGGTACTTCATTCCAAGGTCAGGGCGGCGATGATCAGATCATCGGAAATGGCACGACGCAGATTCAGTACAACAATGCCACCGGCGGCGTCGCAATCAATCTTGCTGGAGGTACCGCCAGCGGCGACGCCTCGGTCGGTCACGATATTTTCAGCGGCGTGAACAGCGCGATCGGCAGCAACTTCAACGATGTCTACGATGCGACATGGTTCGTGGGGTTCAACGCGTTCCAGGGCAACGCCGGAAACGATACCATCACGGGCAGCGGCAATACCCAAATTCAGTACGGTAATGCTACTAGCGGCGTAACGATCAATCTCACCACGGGCAAGGCCGACGGTGACGCTTCGGTCGGTCATGACACGATTGTTGGCGGCGTGACCAACGTCTTCGGGTCGAACTTCAACGACACCATCATCGGTAGCTCCAGCAACGATAGTCTGCTCGGCAGCGGCGGCAACGACATCCTAGATGGCCGCGGCGGCAACGACTTCCTCAGCGGCGGTGCCGGCGCAGATACCTTCGTCTACGCAAGCGGCGGTGGCTTCGACACCGTGCAAGATTTCAACCACGGCCAAAACGACAAGATCGATCTAACGGGGGTGTACGGCATTTATAGCCTCTCCGATCTGCAATCGCATGCGGTGCAGAGCGGCTCCAACACCGTCATCACGTTCAGCTCGGGCGACGCCCTGACGCTTCAGAACGTCAATCTCAGCAGCTTGACGGCGAGCGATTTCCTGTTCGGCACGCCGGCTGCGCCGATCGTCGGTGATGGCAACGCGAACGACCTCGTCGGCACGGCCAATGGCGAGTTCATCAGCGGTCTCGGCGGCAACGACCGGCTCCAAGGCTTGGGTGGGAGCGACTACCTCGACGGCGGGCTCGGCTTTGATCGGGCCATCTACACCGATGCGGTCGGCGGCGTCACCATCAATCTTACAGCCGGGACAGCATCAGGACCGGGAGTAGGTACCGACACGCTCGTCAACATCGAGGGCGCCGTTGGCAGCGACTTTGCTGACACCTTCATCGCCACCGGTTTCATGGGTGCAAGTGGTATCCCGGGCGCCTCAGTCGGGTTAGCGGACTTCGAGGGCAGAGGTGGGGACGACATTATCATCGGATCGATCAATCCGTCCGGGCAAATCCTCGGTCGCGTCTCGTATGTCAGCGCCTCGGCAGGCGTGACTGTCGATATCGCAGCTGGGACCGCCAGCGGCGATGCGTCCGTGGGACACGACACCTTCAGCGCCGTCAATGCCATCGTTGGCTCCGCCTACGCCGACACATTGCTTGGCAGCGACAATCCCAACGGAACCTATGAGCAATATGACGGTCGCGGCGGCAATGATCTCATCGACGGCCGCGGCGGCTACGACTTCGCGACTTACAACAGCGACCCGACGACGTCCTCCGGCATCTCGGTTAGTCTTGCCGCTGGTACGGTTATCGGTGACGCCTCGGTCGGCACCGACACTTTGCGTTCCGTCGAAGGCGTGCGCGGCACCGCCTTTGCCGATAGTTATGACGCCACAGGTTTCGGCGGATCGAGCAGCAACGCCGGCTCGCTCGGCACCTTCAACAATTTCGAAGGCATGGCCGGCGACGATCACATCACCGGCAACGGCTTCACCCGGCTGCAGTTCAGCCAGGCATCAGACGGTGTTACGGTCGACATTGCTTCGGGCACATCGCATGGCACAGCTGCTGGGGACGTGGCCCAAGTCGGCACCGACACGTTCACTGGCGTCAACGCGGTCATGGGCTCTTTGTTCGACGATGTCATTCTCGGCAGTGGCGCCAACGAGACTTTCCAGGGGCTGGCTGGTAATGACATCATCAACGGCCGCGGCGGCTTCGACACGGTCCAGTATAACAACCTGACTTATACCACCGGCGGCGTCAGCGTGAATATGGCAAGCGGTATCGTGACGGGCGATGCCTCGACAGGGACGGATACTTTACTTTCGATCGAAGGCATTCAGGGCACGATCTTCGCCGATACCTACAACGCGACAGGCTTTGGTCTGGCCGGCGCAGCCAACGTCGGCAACAACGGCAACTTCAACCAGTTCGAAGGTCTCGGTGGCGACGACCAAATCACCGGGAACGGCAACACGCGTATTGTTTATGCCAATGCGACCGGTAGCGTCGTCATCAACCTTGCAGCCGGCACAACCAGCGGCAACGCCTCTGTGGGGCACGACAGCTTCGCCGGCGTCAACAGTGCGACTGGAAGTAATTTTGCAGATATGTTCGATGCGAGCGGCCTCGCTGCCGGCGTCTTTAACGCGTTCCAGGGCCAGGGCGGCGACGATACCATCATCGGTAACGGCTCGACCCAGATCCAATATGGTAGCGCCACCTCGGGCGTCATCGTAAATCTCGCAGCAGGTACGGTGGACGGTGACGGCTCCGTGGGTCACGACACCATTAGCGGAGGCGTTACTAACGTCGCAGGCTCTAACTTCGACGATACGATCACGGGATCGAGCGGCAACGACCAGATTGCGGGCAATGCCGGCAACGATGTACTCAACGGCGGCGTCGGCAACGACTTCCTCAGTGGAGGCGTCGGCGCCGACACGTTCATCTATGCTTCCAGCGGCAGCGACGACACCATCGGCGATTTCTCGCAGGGGGAGGTCGACAAAATAGACCTTACCGGTGTTGCGGGCGTCTCCAGCTTTGCCGAGGTACAAGCGCTTTCCGCGCAGGTGGGATCCAACACGGTCATCACTTTCGGCAATGGCGACATCCTGACGCTCAACAATGTGACGCTGTCGAACCTCACGGCGGCTGACTTCATCCTGGGCCAAGGCGTGCATCTCACCGGCAATGCGGCTGCGAACACGCTGGTCGGTACGGCCTACGCTGATATCCTGAGCGGACTGGCGGGCAACGACCGCCTGCAAGGTTTCGGGGGCAACGATATCCTTGATGGTGGCCAAGGCTTCGACCGTGCGATCTATGCCGATGCGATGTCTGCCATCACCGCTCACCTCGCTGCCGGAACAATCACCGGCGGATCCGGATCCGATACGCTCATCAATGTCGAAGGCATTGTGGGCAGCGACTACGCCGATACATTCGACGCGAGCGGCTTTTCCGGCGATACCGGCATTGCCGGAACCAACGTCGGGTTCAACGAGTTCGAAGGTCGCGGCGGTAACGACAGCATCACCGGGGCCCTCAACAGCCAAGGAGCATTGCTCACTAGGATTTCCTATGTCACCGCCACCGCGGGGGTAATTGTGGATTTGGCGGCCGGAACCGCCCACGGGACTGCGGCGGGTGACGCGGCGAATGTCGGCACTGACACCCTCATCGGCTCTGGATTTGCTGGTGTCGTCGGATCCGGATTCGACGACACGCTGCTCGGCAGCAACAACGCCGCCGGTACCGTGGAGGTATTCGAGGGCCGCGCAGGCAACGATACTATCAACGGCAGAGGCGGCTTTGATCGCGCCGATTACGCACTCGATCCGTCGACCATATCTGGAATTGCGGTGAACCTCACCCTGGGTACAGTGGTCGGTGACAGGCAATCGCTGGGGGACACTACGGTCGGCAGCGATACCCTGATTTCTATCGAGTCCGTACGCGGCACGAACTTCGACGACAGCTACACGGCGGCCAATTTCGGGCAGCCGGGGTTCACCAATCCGGCCAACTTTAATGTCGGCTCAAATGGTACGTTCAACGAATTCGCCGGTATGGGAGGAGATGACACGATCACCGGGAATAGCAACACCCGGATTTCCTACATCAATGCGACCGGCGGGGTGACCGTCGATATGCAAACCGGCTCCACGCCGGGCACCGGAGTCGCCGACGGTGACGCCTCGACGGGGCACGACACCTTCAGCGGCGTCAATGCCGTCCAGGGTTCGATGTTCGACGACATATTGCGCGGCAGCGGCAATACCACCACCACGGAAACCTTCTACGGAGGGGCCGGCAATGACTTCATCGATGGCCGCGGCGGCTTCGACCTCGCGACCTACAGCAACAGCTACTTCTCGACCGGTGCCGTGACCGTCAACATGGGGGCAGGCACGGCAACTGGAGACGCTTCCGTCGGGAACGACACTTTGCGCGCGATCGAGGCTATCCAGGGCACAAATTTCAATGACGTCTACGATGCCTCTACCTTCGGCAGCTCCGGTGCCCTCAACGCCGGCAATAACGGCACATTCAACCAATTCGAAGGCCTTGGCGGCAACGACACCATAACGGGCAACGGCAACACCCGTCTAATCTACAGCAGCGCTACCGCTGGCGTGACCATCCATATGGCCGCAGGCACCGTAACTGGCGATGCGTCCGTGGGGGCCGACAGCTTCACCGGGGTCAACAGTGCCACTGGAAGCCAGTCTGCTGACATCTATGACGCATCCGGCTTCGTCGGCGGAGTGGGAGTGTTCAACAGCGGGACCTTCAACCTATTCGAGGGTCTCGGCGGCAACGATAACATTACCGGCAATGGCAACACGCGGATCTCGTACTCCCAGGCGAGTGGAGGCGGCGTTTCCGTCGACCTTTCGATGGGGATCGTGAGCGGTGCGGCCGGCGCCGATTTCATCACCGGCGGCGTCAACAGCGTGCAGGGTTCGAATCAGGCGGACACGCTGGTCGGCAGCTCAAATGACGAGTTCTTCTTTGGCGGTGGCGGTGGCGACATCATCAACGCAGGTGGCGGGAACGACGGCATCACCGGCCAGGGCGGCGACGATACGATCGACGGTGGCGCCGGCACCGATATGGTAACCTTCACGGGTACGCAATCGCAGTACGACATAACGATAGCGGGAACGATCCAGGTTCACGATAAGATTGCGGGCCGTGATGGCACCGACATGCTGACCAATGTCGAAGTGCTGCAGTTCAGTGACGCTATCGTTCTGCTGTCTTCAGGCGCTTCGGGTAGCCCAATCGATCTCTCCACGCAGCAATTCTCTAGCGCTGCACCCGTGATCGGAACTGCCGGTGACGATTACCTTCGCGTCGGAGCCAACATCTTCGGACACGAACTCAATCTGGGAGCGGGGACGGGGGACACCGTCCTGCTCAATGGCGTCTTCGGCAACGGGTACACGCTTAAGCTCACGGGTGTCGAGAACCTGATCGGAAATAGCAACGACGAATTCGTCAACCTCACGACGAACGCCGACGGACTGGTGGTCAACCTCGGTGGCGGCAATGATCAGCTCAATCTCGCAGGTGGCGTCAACAAGCTCAGCCTGATTGGCGTTGAAGGCATCTACGGATCCGACTTCGGCCCAACGCCCGGAGTCAACGACGTGCTCACCCTGTCGACAACAGTCACGGGCCTGAACATCAGCCTCGGTAATGGCGACAACACGATGAATCTTGCCGCCGGCGCGAATTCGTTCGTGAACATCTACGATGTCAACCACGTCAATGGGACCGGGGGCAACGACATCTTGACCGTGACCGGCGCGATCGCGGCAGCAAACGGCGTTACGATTGACCTCGGCGACGGCGACGACACCGTCGTCTTGGGTGGAGATTACGCAAGCTTTTCCGCCATCGGCATCGAGCACATCACTGGAAATTCAGGCAACAATTCCCTGAATTTCACGGGCAATGTCGACGGTATCACCATCGATATGGGCGACGGACAGGACTTTGTATCTCTTGCCAATGGCATTAACTCGCTCAGTATCGCCGGTGTGGAAAATCTGAACGGTAGCGACTTCACCGGCAATCTGCATCCATCGGACGATTCGGTCACGCTCCTGAACGAGGTTTCTGGCTTGTCGGTGAACCTCGGTGAAGGCACGGCCAACGTGTTGAACCTCGCGGCAGGCAGCAACTCGTTCGACAATCTCTTCAACGTGAACCTGATCAACGGCAGCGCGTCGGACGACGTTCTGACGCTGAATGCCAATCCCGCTAATGTGATCGATCTCGGTGGGGGCAACGACACGTTGAATTTCAACGCGAATGTCTACGACATCACGGTCACCAACGTCGAAAACATCAATTTGGCCGCGAATTTCGACAGGATCACGATCGGGAATGCGAGCGGCAACACCACGGTGACCGCCGGCACCGGCGCGGATGAGATCTACGCCAGTGCAGGCCAGGATAACTTCCGCTTTGTCAGCATCGCGGATTCAGCCCAAAGCGCCGGTGACACAATCCACAATTTCGACGCAGCCAACGACAGCTTCACCTTCTCGGGTATGACTGTGGCCGGAGGTCACATCGAGTACGTGGATAGCGCAAACTTGCTCGGAGGCAATCAGGCATCCGCTCATCTGCTGAATATCGGGCCGGGTAATGACGCTCTCCAGATCGACGTCGATGGTGACGGGACGAGCGATATGGAGATCAGCATGCAAAACGTCACGGGCACGCTGCACAACGGCAATTTTTTGCTGGCCTAGGGACGATAGGCGGCGGGTGGAAGTGAGGGCCTCAGATCAGATTGGCGGTCTGAGGCTTGCCTTGCACGCGCCGGTCGGTGCCGGCGAGCGTGTCCGCGAGAATCGTTCTTTAATCTTCGAGACTCCGCCATCGCTCGCGTGCGGGGGCTGAGCTGGGCTTCTCGAGTGTCGGCAATGTCGCGGTGCATCGGCCAGGCTCCGTTAAAGACTCGGCGTATGTGGGTCCCTCGGAGCGAGACTGAGATCGCTTCGCCGATGCGGTTACTGGAAATGTTGCTCAGCTCTCTTATTTGACCGGTTTCGGATGTTTGATGCGGGTTCTTTTTATTGTCTTCGGCCTTTGGCTGCTGGTGAACCTGGTCTTTCTGTTGATTGTGATCCCGCCTCGTAGGCCGCGATCGCCAGCAAGGCTGTTTGTCCGGGGAATGGACGCCATCAAACGGTTCTTCAGTCGGCACCAAAAATAGCTCGGGCAAGCGTGCTGCGGCCTCGGCCGAAGGGGCTCTAGATCTGATTCTTCTTTCTCTCGGATCGCTACGAGCATAGAACCCGCAGCTTCGGCAAAAGACGCAATATGGCGTTCAAGGCAAGCTTGAATTCATGGCCGAATGGAGCGATGTCTAGCGGCAGGCAGGCCGTACCCAAGAAGACCGCATGGCATCAGAGCGAAAGATCGCAGCGAACCGAGTGAACGCGAAGCGAAGCACGGGACCGAAGACGGAGGCCGGTAAGGCGCGGTCGAGCCGCAACCGCCGTCAACACGGGCTCTCGTGCCTAGGATTACGTAAAAATTCCGATCATTCAGAATTGGCCAATGCGATCGTGGTGCGCCTCGGGCAGCAGCCGAGCGCCCCGCCTGTGCATGATATCGTCTTGCCAATCTAGGGTTGGCTGAAATTCGAGCGGCTCGCCAGGCCATTCTGGCGGCGTTTTTGGACTACCCCCGCCATAACCAGCTGAAGCGTCTGGCAGGGCTGGAGCGTTATGAGAGGCCGATCCGGGCTTCCCAACGGCGTGTCCTTAGACGCTGGTTGAAGAAGGCATAAACGACCTTGTTGCTGCGGGACAGGTTCGCCGGCCGGGAACGCTTTCGGCCAGGTGCGACGGCACGAAGAGCCGGAGAGACCTGAGCTTATTCAATCGCCTGTCATACGTGCCAGGAGCGTTGCGGCATCGTGGAGCCAAACCGGCATCGTAGATGAGCTGCTCAATAACCATGGAGACCCGTCGGGCTCCACTGACAGATGTGAATCGGCGAATGCACGCTCTGGCCCGTGCAGAAGTCCAGCTGTTTTGGAGCAATCTTGTGGCTCTTTGAGAAGCCCATTGGAGCACTTTGTGATCCGGAAGAGCCAGGCGTCAGCGCTGCAAAGCTGCCCTTTTTGAACTTGGAGCAATAATTCTTCAGAGGAGTTTCGACGGTGTCGCCATTCCACCCTGCTAGATGGATCAGTCGAGCGATTAGACAGCGAACTCAAACCTGGCTGGCAATGAGCGAGGGGCAGGGGCGGCCGCTACTGGTGTCACAACGGCAGGAGCCGCCGGCCAGCGAGACGAGTGATCCCGAAACCAGCACCAAGTCATCGCCAGATTGGAAGAGCTGAAGAGCTTGGCACTTCGGAGGACTAGGGCTGCGGCATCTGTATGGGCCATACCGGATTCCTACGGTGACATCGAAAAGTGATCGTTTACGATATGCGACTACGGTTCCATCCGATGGACATGGAGTACGACCCCGAGCGCGAGGCAATTGCGGCGATGAAGCTCGCCGCGGAGGCCGATGGTGCCGAACGGCAGCGATGGATCTACGCTGCACTCGCGTGGACCGAACTCACTCGCCTGCGCGTGTCAGGCGAGCGTAGCGCGACGGAAGAGGTGGTCTAAGACTTGCTCCGTACACAGTCGAGAAGTTGGCCGGCCGAAGGCATATTCGCGGCAGTCAAGCTCCGCATTCGCTTGAGTTGCTTTTGCGGCGCCGCTGGCGGAGGAGGAGCACCAGCTCGGCATCGGCGCGCGCTGAGCGTTCTTGCTCCGGACCCTGGGAAAGTTCTCAGGGTCCGTTTCCGCGCCTCGCACGGTAATTGACTCGTCATGAGCTACCTTAATCACATTCGCAGGCAAGCGGCCGAGTGCCGACTGAAGGCAGGGGCGGCCACGGACCGGGACCGGCGGGAGCAGTGGCAACGTTTGGCGGAGTACGGCGAGCTAGCCAGTGAGATCGAGGAGCGCATTAGGCGCGCCGGGGATAGAAATCGCTAACCTGAATCGATGGCGGTGCTCAGCGGACCAGGCGCCCACCCCCGCTAAATCGATGCACCCTGACGTTTGGGGCGGATGAGCGGGAAGATGCCGCGGGCGCCCCGCGTTCGTGATCTGTCGCCGGGTAACTTCTCATTCGTTCTCCGCGGGCGTCGGGGCAATATCGTTCTTTGGTCCGTTTGCACCCTGCAAGCGGACGTGAGGATGCCGGCGTAGAGAGGCAGCTATGGGGCCACTTGCAGACATCGCGCGAGCGGTGTGCGTTTCGAGGCAACCGTATTTCGCTTTCGGAGCGACGTGCAGCAAGATCAAACGCCCACCCTCAAAGAGGATGGGCGCGTGGTGACTTACGACAGGATGACGTCCTACTTCTTCTCGGCGCTGGCTTCCTTAGCTGGAGGCGGCTTCATGCCCACGGTCAACTGGCGGATTTTTAAAGCGCCGCCTTCACGTATGTCGATGCCGCCCCAGAACACTGTGACCTTGGTGGCGTCGCCGCTCTTAGGGTCCTTACCGAAGATGTCGGTCTCGCCGTTGGCAACGACCAGATCGTTGTT
>NZ_JBVVOU010000015.1:0-186119 GCF_055807635.1 Bradyrhizobium sp. Kon56
AATCGCGACGACGGGATCGTTACTCACTTTGTCCTCCATTGATTTGAGAATTCAGACAACAAAAAAGCCCCGGACCATCATGGGCGGGGCTTCGGTAGAGTGGATTGCGTTCTAGTCGACGACTACACGCGCACGCCTCCCCGGGCCCCGAAGGCCGTGGTGGTTTTAGTCGTGCGTTTGGTGGTCGTGAACATGGCGAGAGCTTATGCGGGAGAGTTTTGCGCCCGTCAATCGCTTTTCGGCGGGATTGGGCTGCCGCTATTTGATCCGGGCGCCCGGCGGTTCAAGGATGACCTCCTTGAGGTTGTCGCCACTGATGACGACGATCGCGAAATTCAGCCGGCCGCGTTCGCGCACCAGTCCGCCGCTGATGGCTTTGCCGGAGGCCGCGCGTTCGGCGACGTGGACGGCATCCGCAAGTCGGTGCTTGATGGCACCGAGCGCTGCGAGATTGCTGCGATCGTCGAGGTCGAGCTCGGCGAGAGGGAGGGCGGCTTCCCCGCCGACGAGCTCGCCGGTCGCGGCATTGATGGTGTGGCGCCAGATCCGGTCGTTGTGCAGGGTCTTCACCCGGTAGACCGGCACGCCGGAGGATCCGTCGAAACTCACATCTGCCGTGGTGGCACCGACGTGGCGGGCTTCCGCAATCGCCATGGCCTGGTTGATCGAGATCGACGAGCTGCGGAAGCGCTCGATCTCGCGGCTGACCGCTTGGCGATCGGCCTCGGCGTCACCATCTGTGTCGCTGTGAAGGGTGGTCGGCGTGCCCGTGCTCACGATCGCCCGCGCCGGCGCTGCGAGGAGGAGTGCGGACAGGGCGATCGCGAGCAGTCCCGAGATCCGTCGTTTGGCCGTCGTCATGCTCGAACCCTCGGCCAGCGAGTATGCCGGATGATCGTCAAGAATTTGCGGCCGACCTTGGGCATCGTTCGGCCGCTGAACGTCGCCACGGGCTGTACCGCCGCGACGATCGAAGCGGTGCGGACCTCTTGGGGCTGGTGAAAAAGCGATCCGCATCGCCCTATAATTAAACCATACCGTATCGTTTTGTTTTGGTCAACGGCGCGGCCACGGGATCTCCTGGAAAGTTCGCAAGCTCACGGAATTGTCAGCGCGATGGGCGCCGCCGCTGCGTGCCCTTGGCGGCACTCTGGCTGCCGTCCGCTGATCCCAGCGCGCCTGCCAGGAAGAGCTTGATCGCAGCGCGCATGCGCTTTTCCGCGGCCTTCATCTCCGGCGGCGTTCCAAACGTCGCCAGACGATGGTTATGACCGACGACGACGTCGAGAAACACTTCCGCCGCGATGGTGGTGTCGTCGACGTCGAGCGCGCCTTGCGCCACCAGATGGTCGAAGAAGCGTGCCGTGGTGGCGACGGCCTTGAGCCAGCCTTCCTCCTTGCCGAGCTTGGCGATGTCGGGAAAGTTGATGGCCTGCGACGTCATCATGCGGCTGAAGGCGACGGCATCGGGTCCGCAGGTGAATGTCAGCATCTCGCGCCCGATCTCGACCAGCCGTTGCTCGACCGAGATATCCGAGGCGCTGCCGAGCTGCGTCTCGGCGGCCGCGGACAGCGGTGCCAGCCATCGCGCGATCTCGCGTCTCAGCACGGCTGCAAACAGGCCGCGCTTGTCGCCGTAACGGGCATAGACGGTGGGCTTGCTCACTCGCGCGGCTTCCGCGACCGCATCGAGCGAGGTCGCATCAAAGCCGCGATCCAGGAACAGGCGGGTGGCGACCTCGATCAGCCGCTGATCGCGTTCGATCGCGGCGCTTTTCGTCGGCCGGCCGCCGCGCGATTTCGGCACCTCGCGCCGCGGCGCCGCCGGTCTTGTCCTGGTCGCAGTCAATCCCATGCCCAATGATTCCTGCGCGGTCGTGACATCAGTCATTGCTCTATAACGCGCGGCAACGAGTGCGTCATGGCTAATCTGGCCGAATGACCGCATCGTCAACCGTCTCGGCACGGCCCCGTTCCTCACCGAGCGCTCACGGAAGCGTCGAAGTCCAGGCCTCGCCCGAAGCCGCCTTCTCATATCCGTACTGATACAGCGCCCGCATATAAGCGGTGTCGAACCCTTCCGAGGGGGCGGCCGGATAATCGCGCGCGATATAGGAGAGATGGAAGCCCAGGCGGTTGCGCTTCGCAAAATCATAAGTCGAGAAGATGATCGAGCGGGTCTGCGACTGGGTGATCGACGACAGGCTGCGGGAGGCAACGTCGATGGTGCTGTTGGAGACGAGCTCGAAATTGCGTTCGATCTTCTTGTTGACGAGGATGTAGATGTCCAGCTTCGCGGGGCCGGGCAGGCGACTGCCCTGGAAAAGCAGGGCTTCCGGCAGTGTCAGCACCGGGGCCGTCACGCCGCCGTCGACATGCATCTCCTGAAATCTGAGGCCCTCGCCTTCGGCGTCGATCATGATCGGCGGAAACACCAGCGGGATGCTGGCGGAGGCCGCCATCACGTCGCGAAACAGCTTGAGCGCCTCGGACGTGCCGACCTCGGCGATCTTGCCCATGTCCCAGATCGCGGTGCGCTGGGTGTCGAGATCGGTCGTCACCACCAGCAGCCTTCGGCCCTTGGCGTTTTCACGAGCGACTTGCGCCATGATTTCGGGGCCGACATAGCGGGCGACGAGCTCGCGCAGCCGCGTGTTGCCGAACAGGCCGGACCCGAACAGCACGCGCATGATGCTAGGATCACTCAACAGGCTCTCCGCGACACCGCTGGTGTAGACCTCCTTCAACGTGTCGTCATATCGCGAGCCGAGAAACGCAAAGGGCGCAATCAGGCCGCCGGTGCTCACGCCCGAGACCACCGAGAAGGTGGGACGGGTTTTGGCCGCGGTCCAGCCGTTGAGCACACCGACGCCGTAGGCGCCATCTGCGCCGCCGCCTGAGAGCGCCAGGTAGGACTTCGTCGCGGTGCTGGTGTCCTTCTCGAAATTGAATTTCGTGATGGGTTCGTCGGCGTAGCGCCGCAGGCCATCGATATCGAGCACGCGCGATGTGCTGGCTTCGGTGGCCGTATAGGGCGTGCGGGGCAGGGAGGTGCAGGCGCCGAGCGCCAAGCTGCACGTCAGGACCAGCAATCCGAACAGGCGGGCGCCGGTCCACCTCGTCCAGCCATGCGAACGGCCGGCTGGGTCAGTCGAACTTGAAGGGAGGGGCATTGCGGTGGCTGGCGATCACGCATCTACCGCCGCCGGCAACATCGCCGCGGCATCTCGTCCCAGCCCAAGGTAAAACTACACTGTATCGTTTTGTTTAACAAGCGTCGCAGGCGCACAATTCCGTGTCCCCCAATATTTGCACCCATTGTCCCAGTCTGATGCATAAGCCGGCCGAGGCATCGCCCGAGCGGGTTGATCGGCCTGCTCCGACACGCAATAAGCACCGTCATGAATCGTCCTGACACCTGTCTGCCCAATCATTTCGAACTGCTCGCCACCGATGGCGCCGCGCGCACCGGGCGCCTGACCACGCCGCACGGCGTGGTGCGCACGCCCGCCTTCATGCCGGTCGGTACCGCCGGCGCGATGAAGGGCATGCACTGGCGCGAGGTGCGTGAGGCCGGTGCCGACATCGTGCTCGGCAACACCTATCATCTGATGCTGCGTCCCGGCGCCGAGCGGATCGCGGCGCTTGGCGGCTTGCAGACATTCACCGGCTGGAACGGGCCGATGCTGACGGATTCCGGCGGCTTCCAGGTGATGTCGCTGGCGGATCTGCGCAAGGTCAGCGAGCAGGCCGTGACCTTCCGTTCGCATATCGACGGCGCCAAGGTCGAGCTGTCGCCGGAGCGCTCGATCGAGGTGCAGCGTTTGCTCGGCTCCGATATCGCCATGCAGATGGACGAATGCGTGCGACTGCCCACCGAGCGCGCCGACATCGACCGCGCGATGCAATTGTCGCTGCGCTGGGCCGAGCGAAGCAAGCGTGCCTTCGAGAGCGCGCCCGACGGCTACATGCTGTTCGGCATCGTGCAGGGCGGCGACATACCCCAGCTTCGCCATGCCAGCGCGCAAGGCCTCATCGAGATCGGTTTCCATGGTTATGCCATTGGCGGCCTCGCCGTCGGTGAGCCGCAGGCGGTGATGCTGGCGATGATCGACGAGACAGCGCCGCTGCTGCCGAGAGAGCGGCCGCGCTACCTGATGGGCGTCGGCACACCCGACGACATCCTCGAGGCGGTCAAGCGCGGCATCGACATGTTCGACTGCGTGATGCCGACGCGCAATGGCCGGCATGGCGTTGCCTTCACACGCTTCGGCCAGGTGAATTTGCGCAACGCGCGCCACGCCGACGATCCCCGTCCGCTCGACGAAGAGAGCTCCTGGCCGTCGGCGCGCAGCTACGCGCGCGCCTATTTGCACCATCTCGTCAAGGCGGGCGAGACGCTAGGTGCGATGCTGCTGTCCGAGATCAATATCGCTTATTACCAGTTCCTGATGCAGGGCATCAGGGACGCGATCGCACAGGGAACGTTCGAGGAGTTCTATCGGCGTACGCGCGAAGACTGGGGGAGGGGCGACATCGCCCCGCGCTAGGTCAAGTGCAAAACGTCAGTTGCAGACGAGGCGCTGCTTGACGGAGTGCTTGGTCACGAAGCCGTAGCCGCAATTGTCGCAGGTCCAGAGATAGCTGATCACGTGTTCCGACAGATACGCAGAACCTTCGGCGGCGATCATGGAGTCGGCGCAGACGGGACAGGCCGGCAACTCACTGCAACGCGGAGCGCGGTTCGGTGCGACGGTCGACAACACTTCAGCGACTGCTGACATCGTGGTGACCTCCCAGCTTGAGACCTAAGTCTAACATAAGCAGAATCAGTTGACGAGGTCGCAACACAAATGCGTTGGTTTTCTGATAATTATTGCTCACGCGATTTTGCGATGCAGCGTATTTAGCATGTAACGCAATCTCGCTTGCGTGTCGCCGCAGGCTGTCTAGAAGCACAATCGTCGCCACAGGGAGTTCATCATGGACGCATCGTCCACCACGGGTGCAGCGCACCAACCCGGCCGCGGCCGGATCTATGACTCGATCGTCGATGCTTTTGGCGACACGCCGATCGTGCGCTTGCGCCGGCTGCCGGGCATGCATGGCGTGAACGCGACCATTTTGGCAAAGCTTGAATATTTCAATCCCGCCGCAAGCGTGAAGGATCGCATCGGCGCGGCCATGATCATCGCCATGGAGAAGGCCGGAATCGTCAAGCCCGACACCGTGCTGATCGAACCGACCTCCGGCAATACCGGCATCGCGCTGGCCTTCGTCGCGGCGTCGCGCGGCTATAGGCTCAAGCTGGTCATGCCGGAGTCGATGTCGATCGAACGCCGCAAGATGCTGGCCTTTCTCGGCGCGGAGCTGGTGCTGACACCGGCCGCGCAAGGCATGAAGGGCGCGATCGCGACGGCCGAAGAGCTGTTGAAGACGACGCCGAATTCGGTGATGCCGCAGCAGTTCAAGAATCTCGCCAATCCCGAGGTGCACCGCCGCACCACCGCGGAGGAGATCTGGAATGACACCGCCGGCAACATCGACTTCTTCGTCGCCGGCGTCGGCACCGGGGGCACCATCACCGGCGTCGGCCAGGTGCTGAAGCCGCGCAAGCCCTCGCTGCGCGTGGTTGCGGTCGAGCCGGAGGAGAGCCCGGTGCTGTCGGGTGGCCAGCACACGCCGCACAAGATCCAGGGCATCGGTGCGGGCTTCGTCCCTGACATTCTCGATTGCTCGGTGATCGACGAGATCGTCAAGGTCAACTCGACGACGGCGATCGAGACCTCGCGGGCACTGGCGCGGCATGAGGGCATTCCGGGCGGCATCTCCTCGGGCGCCGCGATTGCCGCGGCCGTCGAGATCGGCAAGCGACCCGAAGCTGCGGGAAAGACCATCCTGGCTATAGTGCCGTCCTTCTCCGAGCGGTATCTTTCGACGGCTCTGTTTGAGGGAATCTAGGACATGGCGGATCAACCACCGAGGCGGCCGCGGACGTTGGGCGACGCCAGGACGGAGGCCGAGGCGGCGTTCAAGAAGGTGACGGCGAAGGTCGCTGCGGCGCCGCCAAAGCAGAACGTGGCGCCGGGGGTCAAGGAGCAGGTCACGCTGCGGATCGACCAGGACGTGCTGGAGCATTTCCAGTCCGGCGGGCCCGGCTGGCAGGACCGCATCAACGAGGCGCTGCGAAAGGCCGCGGGGAAGTAGACGCCAAAGCTTTGGTTTTTCGCAACGAAAAAGCCCGGCGCGAGCCGGGCTTTTGTATCTGCGATTGGCCTCGCCTCAGCGGCGGAACATGCCGCCCATCATGCCGCCGACGACACCGCCGACGAAGGCTGCGCCGGCAGGATCGCCGCCGCTGCTGCGATGGGGAGCCGGTGCGGGCGCGCTGCTGGCCGCGGGGGCGGCGGCCCGGCGGGCTGCCTTCTGGCTGTTGTCGCTCGCGGTCGGCGGGCCGGCCACGACTTCCGAAAGCAGAGCCTTGTGCTGGAGCTTGTTCAGGTAGCCAGACGCGGGATAGCCGCGCGCCGCCTGCCAGCGCTTGAGCACCGACCGGGTCTCGTCGCCGAAGACGCCTGTCTGTTTGTTGTCGAAGCCGAGCCCGCCCAGGCGACGCTGAACGTCGCGGCGCTGGTTCTTGTCGAGGCCGATTTGGTCCTCGGTAAGCTGGGTGGCCTCTTCGGTGAAGGTCGCGGGATCGACGCCAGCGGTGAGGGTGCGCGTCGCGGTCGAGGGGCCGCTCTTGATGGCCGCGAGGCGTGCCAGCGCAAGCGCCTTGAACTGACCGTTCGGGTAGGCGGAGAGGTAAGCGTTGAGCTCTTCCGACTTATTGCTCTCCTTGACCGAACGCCAGTATTCGAGCTCGACACCGTCCGAGCTGCCGCCCGTCGCCATTGGCACGCTGCCAGCAGCCGTCGGTGCCGCATTGGCGACTTGCGTCGTCGGAGCCTGGTTGAGATAGACCGCGCCGGTCAAATTGGTGTGGCCCCAGGGCAGCTGCCCCTTGTGGGTCTCCTCGTTGACCTGGGCGCGGACCGACGTCATCGCCTGCTGGATCTCGACACCAGGCTTGGTGATGTTGTCGATGAGCGCACGGGTGAACGGGCTGTTGTTGCCCTCTTGGCCGTCGAGCGCGGTCTGGCCCGGGCCGGTGGCGAACGCGATCAGCGTGCCTTCGCCGGATTTCATCTCAGCAAGACCGCTCTGCACGTTGACGCTGCGGGTCGCGGAGTTCGATTTGATCTTGGCGGCGAACGGATTGTCGCGGCAGGCGTCAAGGAACACCAGCTTGACCTTGGCGTCGCCCATGGTCTGCTCGAGCGTCAGATCGATGTTGATGGCGGCACCGAGCTTGACGTCCATCTCCGACTTGATGTCGGCGTCGACAGGCAGAAGATAATTGGAGCCGCCGACCGCGATGCCGTGACCGGCATAATAGAACACTGCGACGTCGGAGCCCTGCGCCTTGCGGCCGAAGTCCAGCAGCTTCTCCGTCATCTGGTCGCGCGAGAGGTTCGAACCTTCGATCACCTCGAAGCCGACATTGCGCAGCGTTGCCGCCATCGCCTTGGCGTCGATCGGCGGGTTCGGCAATTGTGCGACGTTCTTGTAGGTGCCGTTGCCGACGACGAAAGCAACGCGGCGGTCGGCCTTCGCGGCACTGACCGACAGTGCCATGCACATCAGCGACGCGAGGAGGGTGAGAGTGCGCATCTGGAATCCCCAACAGAATCGAAATTGCAGGCAGCAACGAATTGGCAACGAACTTACATGAAGTGCCCGCCTCGGCGCCACCAAAACGGCAGTTCGTCGCGTTCAACCCGCTGCTGTGTGGCAGAATGTGCACGATGGAATACCCTTCCAACGTGATCCAAATCACACGGCCACTTGGTTTTGTCGCGCGAGGCGGCGCGAGGTTCAGCGCGCGGGAGCAGGATCTGCCGGAGCTCGCTTTAGATTCAGGAGATTGCCGAACAGGATCAGCGCGGCGCCGACCACCGTCCAGGTGTCAAGCCGCTCCGAATACAGCAGCCAGCCAGCGGTCGCGGTCAATGGAACTCGCAGGAAGTCCATGGGAACAACGATGGTCGCATCCGCATAGCGCATCGCGCTGGCGAGGCAGTAGTGCGAAAACGTGCCGCAGACGCCGATCACGCCGACCCACGCCCAGACATAGGCTGAGGGCCACGTCCAGACGAACAGCGTCGGAATGAAGCCTGCGACCGATTGCACCACCAGCATCCAGAACAGGATCGACAGCGCGCTTTCGGTGCGGGTCAGCGATTTGACGAGCACCATGGACACCCCAAAGCCCATCGCGGCGCCGAGTGCGATGAGTTGACCGGGATTGATCTCGCCGGTGGCGGGTCGGACGATGACGATCACACCGAAAAGGCCAAGCGCGATGGCGGCGATCTTCCACGGCGTCATGCGCTCGGAGAGAAGGCTCGCTGCGAGCAGCGCCGTCCAGATTGGCATGGTGAACTCGATTGCCACCACCTGGCCGATCGGGATCAGCGTCAGCGCGAAGAACCAGCCGAGCTGCGCAACATAGTGCACCAAATTGCGCCCGATGTGCTGCGGCAGGCGCGACGTCCTGAGCACTTTGAAGCCGCCGGCCCCATAGATGAACGGCGAAAGCAACAGGAATCCTAGCAGCGAACGCACTTCCATGATCTGAAATACATTCAGCTCGCGCGTGGTCTCGCGTCCGGCGACCGCCATGACCAGCATCAGCGACAGCCAGCCGGCCATCCACAGGGCAGCCATCGTTTTGGACGGTGTCGTGTTCATCGGCGCGGGTGTGAGAGGCGAGGTCTTGAGGGAAGGCCGGTATCGGCGACATCCTCGCCGTTTGCAACGGTCAAATCTGCCGGTGCAGCGATGCAGGGCGCCGTGCTAAGGCATCAGTGAACAACGAGAACAATCGGGAGATCTTCGCTCATGCACATCTTGCAGCCGGCCGAGTGGAAAAAACCGCGCGGCTTTTCCCATGGTGTCGTGGTCGAGGGGCCGGGCCGCTGGGTGGTGCTGGCCGGGCAGACGGGCGGCGACGAGACCGGCAATTACGCGCCTGACATGGCAGCGCAGGTCGGGACCGCGCTGAAGCGGATCATCAAGCTCCTGGGCGAGGCCGGCGCCAGCCCCGAGCATATCGTCCGCCTGACCTGGTACCTGACCAGCCGCAGCGAATATGAGGCAGCCGGGGCCGGCATCGGCGCGGCCTGGAAGGAAACGCTGGGGCGCAATTTCCCGCCCTCGACCTTGCTCTACATCGGCGGCCTCGTGGATGACCGGGCCAAGGTCGAGATCGAGGTCACGGCGTTCGTGCCGGACACATAAAAAATCGACCCGGCGAGATCGCCGGGTCGATTGTCAATCTACTCGTATCGGCTTAGCGCGACAGCGAGATGTTGGCGCCGCGGAACTGGCTGTCGGCGCGCATCGTGACGTTCTGCTTGTTGCCGGACGTCTTCAGCGAAATGTTGGCGTTGAAGCCGGCAGTGGAGGCGAGCAGCTCATAGTTTCCGCCGGCCCCGCGACCCGAAAGGGAGCCGCTGATATTGCGGCTGGCCTCGGACCAGCTGCCCGCGATGGCGCTGCCTTCAGCCTTGACGTTGGCGCCGAGGTTGAACTTGTAGGCGTCGCTGGCGCAGGTCAGAGACAACTCCATGGTCGGTCCGATCGGAGCGTATTTCGCCCGGCAGCGGATCCGTTCGGTCGAGCCGTCATCCAGGGTGACCGTGCCTGAGCCGCTCCAGTTGCCGGCCAGCGGGGCGAACGGGCCGGACTGGGCCTTGCTCTCGGAGTTTGCAATTCCGGCGGCAAACATAACGGCGGCCGCGATCAGCAGCCGCCGGCCCACACCGCTCGTCACGATTTTTCTATTGGCGCGATGCTTCCCACCGCCCGCTGCACGGTATGCCTGCAGATGCTCCATTCCACTTCCCCGATCCGGCGTTGCCGCTGAGTTGACCGTTGGCATATGCACCATTGATCGAAACTTTCACAAGTCCCCCGCTGCCGATGGTGCCGGAAACGTTAGCGCCGGGCGCGGTGATCTTGCCGTCGGCAACCGTCAGCAAGGAGCTCGCGGTCGGCTCGCAGGTGCCGCTCTTGGTGACGATGGTGACGTGCCAGTTGCCGTCATAGGGGGTCTGGGCAAAGGCGGGCGCGGCGAGGGTGGTAACTGAGGCGGCACAGAACGCCGCAATGCGAGCAAAACGCATAAAATCCGTCCTTGAATTTGTCTGATATGCTGACCCTTATTCGGGCCAAATGTGACGGAAATTTGGTGCAGTGCCAAATCGAAAATTGTTCCTGTGGGAACAATGGTTTATTTGGGGTTCAGGCTGGGATTCTTGAAGCAAAATCAATGCCCCGTCACGTTAAGAGTAAACGTCAGGAGATCGACTCAGGAAAAGGGCCTCAGGAAAGACTTGGCGCTGAAGTCGCGAACTGCTCGTCTTGAGTCTTGGACGGCAGCGCCTTGTGGACCTTGGCATAGTCGATCACGTCGGCCAGCAATTTGAGCCCGAGCGGGGCGAGCGCGCGCTCCCACAGTTCCCGCGCCGTCTCGCCCTTCTTGACGAAGCACCACTCCTGGGCCGCAATGGCGCCAGCGTCCATGCGGTCGGCGAGGTGATAGATCGTGCCGCCGGCGATCGGATCGCCTTCCTTGATGGTCCATTCCACGGCCGCCTTGCCGCGGTGACGCGGCAGCAGCGAGGGATGATAGCCGATCCCGCCCAGCTTCGCTGCCTCAAGCGCGTCCTTGCCGATCCGGGCGTGGCTGTGCGCGGTGACGATCAGATCGGTGTCGGGGGCGATCTCGGAGGCCACCACCAGTTTGGGATTGGCCTGGACCACGACGTCGATGCCCGCCGCCTTGGCTGTTGCGGCGAGACGATCCTCAGCGTCGGCCACCACGACGCGCACGATCGAGACACCATGCTCCCGGAGCATGTTCAGGGTGGTCACGCCGAAATGGCGGGAGCCGACAAGAGTAATGCGCATGGGTGTCCGATCCGTCTCGCAACTGCGTCATCTCCCGATAACACGTCCGGACGTCCTGTCACCACCCGCGCTGGGTTTGCGCCGGTTATCAACAACGCGCCGGGCGAGGCTGCGCGATGAATTCCGCGATTGCGGTGTCGGCCGGTCCGGTGCTTCCATGCGCATGGCATCGGCTCGGAGTGAACGCATGCGGAGCGCGTGGTTTGTCCTTCTCGCGGCCTTGGTTGCAACCACTTCGGCGCGCGCTGGCGGACCGCCCTATCCCGTGGTTCCGCCCGAGGTCGGGGTGGCGCCCTTCATCGGCCCGACCTGGTACACCTATCGCTGCGCGGAAGGGCCGGTCACCAATTTTTATCACGGCGCCTATTACGGCCAGGAGCCGCCGGCGCTCTATCGCGGCTACGCGTACCGGCCGCATTACCGCTACAGCGCCTACCGCAGGCTGCCGCGCAAATATTTCTGCGTCACAGACTAGCGTTGCCGCGCCGCCACGGTGGTGCGGCGAGTGCCGACGGCCGGTTCCTGTGTTTCGTTTTTAACAGAGAGACCCAGGATTTGCCGTTAGAACGTGGACCGACCGGGGCTGGCGACATTTCAACCCGCATCCGTTTTCGAACCCGGATTTGGCCGCTGGCGTGATCGCCAGCGGCTTTTTCATGCTCGGCCATCACGAAATCATCTGACGGTAACGTGATCTCAACCAGCTTGGCGTATCGACGAATCCGTCGCGGATTTGTATTGCGTACCGCGACACCGAGATTGTCGCGCCGGCGCGGGTGCGCCGTGCGGGCTTTTTCGCCGGGACCTATTTCATGCCGAGCGCGATTGAGCAGATCGTCGACGTCTATGTCCGGCTGAAGAACCGGCGCGGCCTCGACGAACTGATGATGCACAGGCAACGGCTTGCAGTCGATCTGAAGAGCAGGTCCGGCTACGACTTCAGCCTGCCGATCGGCCAGATCGACGAGGAGATCGCGATCATCGAAGCCGGCCTCAGCCGGTTCAAGTCGGGCGATATCGCCGCGACGGACGACGGACGGCCAGTTTGACGTTCAGTCGCGCCGGCCACCGTCGATGACGGTGAATAACGGCCGCGCCTGGGTCGGCTCGACCAGCAATTCCTCCACCAGCGCGGTCGCCGCATCGACATATTTGCGCGTCGGCTTGTCGAGGGGACGCGTGGCCTCGTCGTCGAGCGCGACTTTGGCGGCCTCGACCAGCTTGCGCATTCGCGCCGCGTGGTCATCGCCCGCCGTCAGCGTCGCGCGGGCCAGCGAGCGCAGCACGAACAGCTCGCCCTCGAGGCGGAGCAGACGGTCGTTCAGCCTGGAGAGGACGGCGTTGAGGTCGGCCATGGCGCGCGTTCGTTGCGGAAGATGCATCCTGCTCTAGCGGCGATCGGTGAACGGAGTCCAAACGGCATCGGCGCAATTGCGGCGATCTCCCTCAAGTCTCGCTCCGCGCCAGATAGTCGCGTGCGAAGGCGAGATACCAGTCGAGGCAGGCGGGATTGGCCATCGCCTCCCGGTTGATGACCTTCTCGACGGGCTGGCTGAGCAGCAGCTTCTTGATCGGCAGCTCCTGCTTCTTGCCCGAGAGCGTGCGGGGAATTTCGGCGACCGCAAAAATCTCGTTGGGCAGGAATCGGCGCGAGAGGCCGGCCTCGATCGCCTTGTTGATCTTCGCCTGCATCGCGCCGTCGAAGGCGACGCCTTCGCGCAGCACCACGAACAGGGGCATGTAGCTGTCACGGCCGAGATATTCGAGATCGACGACGAGGGAATCCAGCACCTCCGGCAAGGCCTCGATCGCGGAATAGAGTTCGCTCGTGCCCATGCGCAGGCCATGCCGGTTGATGGTGGCATCGCTGCGGCCATAGATGATGCAGGAGCCGTCCGGGTCGACCTTGAGCCAGTCGCCATGCCGCCACACCGGCCCACGGCCGGTGCCGTCGAAATTGTCCGGATAGGTCTCGAAATAGCTCGCGCGATAGCGCGCACCGCCCTTGTCGTTCCAGAAATAGAGCGGCATCGACGGCATCGGCTCGGTGCAGACGAGCTCGCCGACCTCGCCGATGACGGCGCGGCCCTGTTCGTCAAAGGCTTCCACGGCAGCACCCAGCAGACGGCACTGCATCGCGCCCGGCGTCTGCGGCAGTTCGCGATTGCCGCCAATGAACGCGCCGGCGAAATCGGTGCCGCCGGAGATGTTGGCCCACCAGATATCGGCCTGCGCCTTGCTGCCGTTGGTCTTCGACAGGCCAGCGAAGCGGTTGTTGAACCAGGCTTGGGTGTCGGCGCTCAGCGGAGAGCCGGTCGAGCCGAGACATCGAAGCTGTGAGAGATCACCGGCGGCGACGAGGTCGACCTCGGCCTTGGCGCAGTTGGCGAAGAACGCGGCGCCCGCGCCGAAGAAGGTCGCTTTCGACTGCGCGACGAAGCGCCACAGCGTGGTCCAGTCTGGCTTGTCCCTGGCGCCGCCGGGGCTGCCGTCGAAGATGCAGCAGGTGGTGCCGCTGAGCAGGCCGCCGACCTGGCTGTTCCACATGATCCAGCCCGTCGAAGAGTACCAGTGATAGCGCTCGCCGAACGAGTTCTCGTGGTAGGAGCAGCCAAGATCGTTGTGCAGGCCGAGCAGCGCCAGCACCACGATGATGATACCGCCATGGCCGTGCACGATTGGCTTCGGCAGGCCGGTGGTACCGCTGGAATAGACGATCCAGAGCGGATGATCGAACGGCAGCCAGGCCGGCTCGAACGCGTCGA
Source organism: Bradyrhizobium sp. Kon56 (assembly GCF_055807635.1). NCBI lineage: Bacteria > Pseudomonadati > Pseudomonadota > Alphaproteobacteria > Hyphomicrobiales > Nitrobacteraceae > Bradyrhizobium > Bradyrhizobium sp. Kon56. Next base: position 13,782 of record NZ_JBVVOU010000015.1, read on the forward strand.
TCTCCGCGCCGGTTGTTGCGATAATTTCGGAGAGCAGGGCGTCGGCCGCTGCGGGCGCGGCGGCCTCGCTGTGCAGGATGACGTGCTCGACCGTCGGCAGCGACCGCCGCAGCTCGGCGAGGACGTCTTTGCGATCGTGCCGGCGGCCGGCATAGGTGACGGCGTCGCAGGCAATCAGTACTTTCGGTTCGATCTGCTTGAAGCGGTCGATCACGGCGGGCGCGGCCATGTCGGGCGCGCACAGGCTCCAGATCGCGCCGATGCTGGCGCTCGCCAGGAATGCGATGATGGTCTCGGGGATGTTGGGCAGATAGGCGGCGACGCGGTCGCCGGGCTTGATGCCTTTTTCTTTCAGATGCAGCGCGAGCGCAGCCGCCTTGCGCCGCAGCTCCGGCCAGCTCGTCTCGCAAAGCCTGCCGTCCTCGCCACAGCTGACGATTGCGGGCAGGCCGGCGGCGTCAGCCGCGTCCACGTGGCGGAACACCTGCCGGGCATAGTTGACCTGCGCGCCGGGAAACCAGACCGCGCCGGGCATCTTGCGCTCGGTGATCACGGCGGCAAACGGCGTCGGCGATTGCAGATCGTAATAGTCCCAGATGGCGTGCCAGAACCCGTCGAGATCGCGCACCGACCATTGCCGCATCTCCTCGTAGCTGTCGAAGTTGAGGCCGCGCTTCTCGGCGAGCCAGGTGCGGTAAAGGGCGATCTGGGGAACGAAGGGTGAGGTCATTGCGTGTCGGCTTCAGTTGCGGGGCGGAGAGTTTAACCGTTGCCGCAGAGTAGCAGAAGCCGCAGTTCGGGCAGGGGGCGTTGACGGGAGTAGCTGGTCTGGGTCCGGTGGAAGCAGTCTACCCGCCGGCTCCGGCCCAACGCCTTCCGAACACGGGTGGCTTGGTTTTCACCGCTTCCCAGCCGAAGAAATGATGTTTGCCGGACCATGTGTGCACCACGCCGCTGCAGATGCTGCACTTGAAGGTGCCGGAATGCGCTTCGGCGTGCTCCTCCCTTGTCGCCGTGTAGTTCATGCTGCAACCCGCGCAGGTGAATTCTTCGATCGTCCAGATGGTATTGGCCATTGCACCGAAGTGGTTTGAGGGACCTCGATGGAAGCGTAGGTGCACGCCTTTGCATCGACGTAAACCGGTCGGCCGAAATCCGGTTAATCACCGTTAGCCAAGCCGGCATCACGTCGCGCACCTTGCCGGCGCTCGCCCACGGCGCCGCCGCAAGATCAATCGCCGGTCCGGATGCTTCGCATGTCCCGGTCGATGCACATCTGCACGCGCCTGATGGCGAGCAACGGCAGCCTGCCTTGCACGCGCCCGGTGCGGGCCCTGTCGCCGACGGCATAGGCGTAGCGCCAATAGCCCGGTGCGCCGTTTGGCTTCAGCGAAAAGCGGATGCCGCGGTGAATTCCCGCGTGTGCGACGGGCTCTCTGGGGCGGCGTGCCATCGTCTCGGAATGCAGAATGGCCCGATGCGTTCCTAATCGCCGGCTCGTGCCGGCCCGGCGTCTTGACGCCGGGTGCGCGGCTGGCAATAACGCGGGGCCGCGCAAGTGCCGGAACCCGCGTCAATGCCGCAAGGAAAGCCGTGCCCGTGAAAAGTCTGCGTCAGCTCCTGACGGGCGAGGACATCATCCAGCTCGTGATCCGCGTCGGCCTGCTCGGCCTGCTGATCATCTGGACCTTGCTGATCATCCGCCCCTTCGTGCCGATCCTTGCCTGGAGCGGCGTGCTCGCGGTCGCGTTCTACCCGGCCTTCAGCTGGGTCGCCAAGATCCTCGGCGGCCGGCCCAAGACCGCAGCGGCGATCCTGACCCTGATCACGCTCGGCATCGTCATCGGTCCTGCGACCTGGCTCGGTATCAGCGCAGTGGACGGAGTGCGCGAGCTGGCGCACCAGCTCGGCACCGGCGACCTCGCGCTTCAATCGGCGCCGGAGCAGCTCAAGTCGTGGCCGGTCGTTGGCCCCTGGTTATTCGACCTCTGGGAGCAGGCCTACAACAACATCCGCGCAGTGCTCCGCGAGGTGGCGCCGTATCTCCAGCCGCTGGCGGGACCGCTCTTGTCGCTCGCGGGCGATGCCGGCGTCGGCACGCTCCAGTTCCTGGTCTCGGTGTTCGTGGCCGGCTTCCTGTTTCCGCACGGGCCGCGGCTGGTTGCGGCCGGCCGCGGTTTCCTGTTTCGCATCGTGCCCGAACAGAGCGAGCATTTCCTGGGGCTCGCGGGCGCGACCATCCGCGCCGTGGCGCAAGGCGTGATCGGCGTCGCGATCGTGCAGGCATTGCTCGCCGGCATCGGCTTCAAGCTTGCCGCGGTGCCGAGCGCCGGCCTGCTCGCCTTCATTGTGCTGCTGCTCTCGATCGTGCAGATCGGCGCCTTCCTGGTGCTGCTGCCGGTGATCATCTGGATCTGGACCGCCAAGGACGTCACCACCGCGCTGCTGCTCACCGTGTTTCTCGTCCTCGTCGGTTTCCTCGACACCATGTTGAAGCCGCTGGTGATGGGGCGCGGCCTGACCACGCCGACCATCGTCATCTTCGTCGGCGTGATCGGTGGCACGCTCGCCCACGGCATCGTCGGCCTGTTCATCGGCCCGATCATCCTGTCGGTGGCCTGGGAGATGATGATGGCCTGGATCAGGACGGAGGACCGGGCAGAGGCGGGGGCAAGGGCGGGCACAGCGGCGGGCGAGGGCTGATCTGGCGCCTCGAACGGCGGGATCGGCCTGCCGGGTTTAATCAGATCTGACGGCCTTGGCCCGGGTGATCAAGATCCATCCGGAACTTGTCTATCCGACTAGACAAGTTACCATGGGCTCGATTCTATTTTCGATTACGGCGGACATGGCGAAGTCTTCCAAACTGGTTGCCGCCAAGCGCGGCAAGGTATTGTTGGTCAGACGCCGGTCGGACGGCCTGTGGATGTTTCCGGGCGGCCGCAAGCGCGCGCGCGAGTCCGACAAGGACTGCCTGCGGCGGGAGATCAAGGAAGAGCTGCCCAAGCTGAAGCTCGGCCGGATCAGCCTCTGGAAGGAAGTGACGGCCAGGAACAAGCGTTCCGGCCGCAAGATGAGCGACGCGATCTTCATCGCCAAGGGCGCCAAGGGCAGGCTCGCGATCGGCGACAAGCACGAGATCGACCGCGCCGTCTGGCAGAAGCCGCGCGGCATCCGCCTAACGCCGACCTCGCGCTATATCCGCGACCGCCTGTTTCCGCGGAAGCGCGGGTGAGCTAGGCCTCCTCGTGGTCCTCCGACGAGAGCTGTATCCGTCCGGTGTGGGCCCGCGAAAAATTGGCGCGCGGTTGCGGCGCGGACATTCTGGCCATTTCGGCTTCGCGCTGCTCCTTGCGAGCCTTGCGCGCGCGCTTCATGGCCTGCTTGACCTGAGGGTTCGGTGAATCCTCCGCGAAGAACAGCACCACCTCGCAGCTCGGACATTGCCTGGAATAGCCGTCCTGCAACCGTCCCGCGCGGTCGCGGAATACGGTCTTGCAGCGCGTGCACTGAATCTGGACGAAACTCATGCGCGGTCGATCGACAATGACTGATGAAAATGGATCGTCAGGTGATCCCAAATGTCTGAAGAAAGCTTGAACGCGTCGGCGACACCAAGCCGCTCGATCAGGCGCTATTGCTTGGCCGCCATCGTGTCCAGGCAATGGTTGAGATAGACGGTGCGATCCCTGGGCAGCACCTTCTCGAGATCCGCCTTCAGCGCGCATTCGCGCTGCCGCATCTGCTCGGCCCGCCGCTTCTCGGCCGCCTCGCGATATTCGGGAGCAACCTTGTTGGGATCGACGAGAGCCTGCGAGCGGGCGGGAGCCGTCACGGCGAGTGCAATGGCGGTGATGATCATGAACTGTTTCAAATGAGCCTCCGTAAAAGGCTCATCCTAGCGCTCGGGCGGCGAGGGCTCAAACGGCAAGTTCGCCGAGACGCCCGGCAGCCCAGTTGATTCAACTACCTGAAGTTGGGACTCGTGACGTCCGTCACTTCGGGACGTGGTCGATCTTGTGGCCGAGATGCCCGGTGTCGTGATCGCGCCGCAACTGGCTGAGCGATGTCTCGTTCAACTGATGCAAGACCTCGCTGAGTTCAGTCGTATCCGGATAACCGGCAGCAAAACCCTTGCCGTAGATCTTGCGCAACGTACCGACCAGCGTGTTGCCGTGCTTCTTGCTGATCGCGCCATCCTTGTCGCGGTGGCGATGATCCAGGCCCGTGTCCTTCATGGCTTTCTCCCTGAGCGGCGTCTGCGCGCCTGGAGAGAGCGTGCTCCCAAACGAGTTGATTGGCAACGGCACGGCGCGCGGCAGTTGAGCCTCGTCAAGATGTGGAAAGATCGAAGGCCGTGTGAAGCAGTTCACAAGCGATGGTCGAGATCGCTGCTACGAAGGCCTCATTGCTTGACCGATTGATATTTTGAAAACGCCCCAGCGCTCCACCAGGCGCTGGGGTTTTCACGTCGATCACCGCCACGGCCAGAGCGCGCGGCGCGCGATCGGTCGGGTGCTTTTCGAATGATGCCGAAGGCTGGTGCCGAAGGCGGGCGACTACGCGGCTTGCTCCTCGAACGAGGTGTAGACCTGGCCACCTGGACCGATCACCTGAACGCCCCAGCACCCGTCGGCGATGAGCTCCTTGGCCTTCTTGAGGGCGGCGGCGAGTGACAGCCGCTTGAGGCTGACGATTCCTGCCGTGTCGAAACCGCTGATTTCAAACATGCCGCTCCTCCCTGTTTTGTCGAATCCTACACTTTTTGAGCGGGTTGTCTCGCGGCTTTTGGGACAGGGGCCCGGCGCACGAGCAGGCGATGGCCAAAATCGCGAAAACAACCCCATGCACAGTAGCTAAGTCCCGCTGGCGCAACGCTTTCTTTTTGGCACATGGCGGTCCTGCATCCGGCGGAGACGCCGGGTTGACGCGTCGGGCAAAACAGGGGTCGTCTGCCAACTTCGGAAAATCCGCTTCGGACCAGGGCGGCTTCCCGGGATCGGGAGGAGCTCGCGCACCGGCCTGCCTGTCATGACCCTCGCACGATCCCGTAGTCGGCCGGGGGTGGCGGGGTCTGCAGCAGGCCGCGGCCGCTAACGTGGAATTAAGCTGAAAAGCCCACAATTTTAGACAGTTGTAGATGGGTGCTGCGTAAGGGAGCTGTCGCGAGGACGTTCCGGCGACGGCTTCCTGTTGCTCGCTCATTTGGGGTCAATGCCATGACCGCGACTTTCGAAACGCAAGGCCTTGTCGAACAGCTCGACCCTGCAGCACTGGCTGCGGCCATCGCCGCCGGCGAACCCGCAAGTTTGGACGCTCCGGAACCGATCAAGCGATCCAGCCGGACGTCCGTCATGGCGCTGTCGGTGTGTGCCCTGGCCATCAACGGCGCCGCGGCGATCTACACATGGCCGTCCGGCTTGCCATCGCTGAATCTGAGCAGCCTGGCTGATCTGCTCCCGCGCCAAGAGGCTTCAGCGCCAAAGCCGGATCCGGTTGTCGCGGCCTTGAAGGATATTCAGTCGACCCAGCAGCAACACACGGCTTCGCTGCAGGAGAGCAATCAGGCATTGCAACAAAACGCGGCTGTGCTGCAGGCGGATTCGATGGTGCTGCTTTCGCTCCGGCAGAGCATCACGGATGAACGGGTCGATGTGAGGAAGGTATCTTCGCAGCTGTCCACGCTGATTGCGAAGATCGACTCGCTGCAAAATGCCATGATGTCGGACGTCACGTCCTCCGTTCGAAGAGCGCATGCGCGCTATGGACTGTCCGCCGCGATGCGCAAGCGCATCGTTCGGCAGTCGAAATCTGCAGGTCCGGTTTCAGTTGGAGGAGCGCCGCTGAGCGTGCCTGCCACCGTTTCGGGCCCGGAGAGCTGAAGATAAGGTCGGGCAAGTGATCTGGGACTTTGTCCGCGCTCACTTGACGGGCTCACGTGAGCGCGGCTTTTTACCCGACTTGGAACTACGGAATGCTGGTGACAGTGCGCTCCGGCACTGTCACCGCGAATCCTAAGAAGCGATGATCAGGGGCCCGCCCGTTTGCCCTCAGGGTCTTTCAATAGTAGCGGCGCCTCGGACGGCGCTCGTAATAATCATCGCCGTAATAGCCTTGCCGACCCTGTTGAAACTGCGGCGGAACCGTTCCGGTCGGGTAACACTGGCCGTCGCGGGTATCGATATCGGCACCGTTTCCGCAAGGAACGGGATAGTGGCCATAGCCTCTACCGCCACCATAGTACTGCCGTGCGGCCTGTTCTTGCGGCGGCAAGTAGCCGTTGGGGTAGCACATGCCGTCGCGGGCGCTGACGTCCCAGCCGTGGCCGCACGGCGGTGGGTGCACAGGGACACGGTATTGAACCTGATGAACCTCACCGAGCTGTAGAGCCAGCAAGGTTGCCACAACTGCACCGATCATCAAACTTCTCCCAATCGCACTATGCCTACGCCTGAGCGGCTGAATGATCGCTGAACGGGTTCACGCCGGCGATCTTAACCTCACTTTAGGAAATCGTTGTTCGGCGGCGTGCCGTTGGATATAAAGGGAGCCGCCGTTAGCGTCAGTTGCGTCCGTGAGTCATGATTACCTATAAGCAGTACCATATCCAGCAAGTCGAGCACGGCCCCAAGCGCTGGGTTGCTCGCATCACGCGGACAGACGGCCAAAACATCCGCACGATAATGCCGGCGACCGAGCTACCCTACCTCGAGACGAAGCCGACAGCGTCCGCCGAGGAAGCCGAGGCGCTCGCCAAGGAAGGCATCGACTTCGGCGGCGTGGTGTAGGCCGTCGTCGGGGTCGACTGACATTCGTTCGCGAACTCGCCGGTGGCTTCATCCGCCTCCGCAGCCTGCTTTTCACCCAAAAACTATTGTGGCTCGGTTGGCTTGTCTCGCTCATGGCTCTCGGCTTCGGCGGCCGCGCACGCATCCATGCCATGACATTTGCTCAGATAGTACCGAGCGCCTGCAAAGATCGAGCAAACAATCACCACGGAAACCAGCAGCAAGATCATCCACCGTCGGTTCAACATTCCCATGACCTTCTGCACCCTCCATCCGACGCAGCCCGTTCGCCTGACCGGCCCAGCCAGGCGAGGCCAAGGGTCGATAAGCTCAAATCAGACCTTGCGCTTCGGATTCAGTCTAGCCTCACGCTCCAGCCGCTCGGACTTCAGGCGTTTGAGGTTTTCCTGAAACTCCGGAGTGGCTTGGCTGTCCGCTATTGTCTGTCTCGATCCTATCGGATTGAGGGTCCTTCGATCGGCTTCGTCCGCGACTTGTTGCGCGGCCGACCGTTTGGGTTTGATCATTTGCTTTTTGCCTTCAGGCGAGATTGACCAAGCGGGCGCCGGTCAATTCATTTTCGATTTGGCCGGTCGCGTCGAACATTCTGGAATTCCTCGGGTCCCTTGACGAGCCGCCGCTTGCGGCTGGCCTGGTCATCCGGGCTCGCTTTGTTGTCTTTGAGCTTGTCGATCGCATTACGCGCCATTTCCCGAGCCCGCTCGGACGAGGCCTTGGCTGCAGACGTAACCGCGAGGGCGGAGGCGGGTTTGCCCAAGCCAATATCGACCAGCCGACGGATGGATTCAGAGCGAGCCGGAGTGTCTTCCTGCCCCGACGCCCATGCGTCGATCTGAGCGACAGTCGCCTCCGGCCAGCGCGTGCCGATCTGGACGCCTTGACCAGTAGCGGGGCGGCCGCGATGCTTTTTGGCACGAATCTTTTTTGCTGGTTTCATTTTATTTGGTACCAAAAAATCATGCCGAAGGGAAGCGCGAACTTCCGACGGCTGTGCCTGTTTAGTGCACTGGCACCGCAATCCCCACGCAACATCACGATCACAGATTGAAACTCAGGCGGCCCCCCGTAGAGGAAGCGCCAGTTGTACAGCAAAAGGTCGGGAAGCATTTGCTTGGACGAAGCCCTGCAAGGCCGGCGTGATCTCGCTACTCGTGACACGCTCGGCAAGCTCATCTGCGATCTCGCTGGTGGCATCGCGAGACCAGCCCTCGATGGCGTTGAAGGCGACGATACGGACGGGATACGCGTACTGCCCGGAGAGTAGGTCGCGGATGATGGTCTCGACGTCGGTATCCTGCTCGTCGGCCTCGCGCCAGGAGCAGCCGGCGCGCGCGCCGAAGTCTTCCAGTACCAGGTAAATCTCCCGGTCGAGCCGATCCAGCGGCACAATCGACGGCGCATGACGCATGACGCAACTCCTACTCAAGAGGAGCAATCGTTCGACTGTCCGTTCGTTCCGCCCGGAACTCAGGCCGATAGGCAAATGAAAGAGGCGGACGTTTGAGAAGCGGCCTTACTTCTTTGGCAGAAGTCCCAAGACGAACCATTGAGCCGGAAACAGTGGAAACAGCAGCGCTCCCCAGATGAACCAAATGCGCCTAGACCGGCCTCTCTGTGCCGCGAAATTGGCGGTCACGCGCCCACACCACATCATCAGGGTGACAATGACCAAGCCAAACATGATTGAGGCAAGCATGGAGTGGCTCCTGCCGATGGTCCGTTGGTTATCATATAGGATTGGCCTGTCGCCGGGGAGAGAGCCCAAATCAAGATTGCGCGCTTAAGGCGGGGACGACCGGCGCCGCCTTACTTTACTTGTTCTCTGGCTCCGGTGACGAGGCGGAGCCCGGCGTGCGGGACGTCGGCACCGTCTGAGAGAGCGGCAACTGAGGCGGCCTATTTGGGGCGGAATGGCTTTGGGCACACCAGTTTTCCGGAAGAGTCTCGTCGGCAAGCGCCGACATCAAAGCGCCGCTCATTTGCGGCGGCAGGACGCGTCGGCAGCGGAATTCCAGCTGCCGACACAGTGCCGACATGGAGCTTTCTGTCGAAGTTGCGTTTGGGATTACTGCTTCATTGTGTTGGTGAGCGCGCTGGGGCTCGAACCCAGGACCCCGTGATTAAAAGTCACGTGCTCTACCGGCTGAGCTACGCGCTCCCATGGCCGCTGATGGCTTCAAAGAAATCGCCATCGTCTTCGGTCATTTGGAAAAGCATGTCTTGCCGCCACATCGACGCAAGCGTTGCGGAAAAACCGGCTGTTTCCGGATCATGCTTTCGGCCCGCGCTGTGTAGGGGGATGGGGCGCGGAGGTCAATAGCTCGGGTGGTTGCCGAACTTGAAGGCAACAGCGGGAATTCGCTCGCCGTTTCCAATGCTTGAGCCGGGATTTTCAACCCGAATGGCGGCCGTCATCCACGCCGAAGAAGCCGCGACGTCCGCCCACGGGACGGAGGATGCCACGTTCGGAGCCCCGTCAGTTCGCTTCCCGCCGGACCTCGCTCGGCACCGGCACTTGCTGCGGCGTGCCGGCGGGGGTGGGTAGCGCGACCGGGCGCAAGCCGATCAGCTCGGCGGTGCGGATCGCGCTGTCGCGCCAGAACTGGAACGAGTTGATGCGGCTGAGCTCGAGGATGGCGATGGCGACCGCGGCCAGGAACGGCAGGCTCTGCAGCACCAGCACGCCGGCGAAGATGTAGATCTCGGTGATCTGGCGGTAGCTGTTGGAGGCCACCAGCACGCCGGCGCCGATCAGGAGCAGGGCGCCGATCACGGCCTCCCAGAACGCCTGGAACTCGATCGACATCCTGGACAGGCCGCCCTTGGAGGTGCGCGCGAACGCAATGTGCTCGGTGATCAGTCCCTGCGCCACCGCGCGCGACACCGTCCACTGCACGCTCATCGCCGCGATCATCGCGCCCAGCATCTGGCCGGGCTTGATCGCGACGCGCGCGCGGTACATCGACAAGAAGTGTACGAGCGAGACGATGAAGGCGCCGATGATCGGCAGCGTCAGGATCTTGTCGGGGATGGCGATGTCGGCGAAGGCGACGATCGGCACCCAGACGAGGTTGAGCAGCGCCACGACGACGCCGAGGCTTTCGGCACCCAGCCAGTTCAGCCAGCCCAGGCCATATTCGCGCTTCTGGTCGGGCGTCAGCCGGCTCCGTCCGGGCAGGAAGTTCCGCCAGTGCTTCTTGACGATCTGGAGGCCGCCATAGGCCCAGCGGTGACGCTGCTTCTTGAAGGCCTCGTAGGTATCGGGCAGCAGGCCCTGGCCGTAGCGGTGGTTGGTGTAGTGCGTGGTCCAGCCGAGCTGCTGAATCGAAAGGCCGAGATCCGAGTCCTCGCAGATCGTGTCCGACGACCAGCCGCCGGCCATGTCCATCGCGGCGCGGCGGATCAGGCACATCGTGCCGTGCACGATGATGGCGTTGGTCTCGTTGCGCTGGACCATGCCGATGTCGAAGAACCCGGCATATTCGCCGTTCATGATGTAGTGCATGATCGACAGGTCGCCGTCGCGATGTTCCTGCGGCGCCTGCACCAGGCCGACGCTGGGATCGGCGAACGCCGGCACGAGGTCCTTCAGCCAGTCGGGATCGACGACGTAGTCGGCATCGAGGATGCCGATGATCTCGGCGTCGACGGCGGTGCGGTCCATCGCGATGCGCAGCGCCCCGGCCTTGAAGCCCTGCACCTTCTCGGCGTTGATGAACTTAAAGCGCTCACCGAGCGCGCGGCAATGATCCTGGATCGGCTGCCAGAAGGCAGGGTCCGGCGTGTTGTTGATGATGACGACGCATTCGTAGTTCGGATAGTTCAGCCGCGACAGCGCATCGAGCGTCTGCTTGAGCATCTCGACTGGTTCGAAATAGGCGGGGATGTGGATCGAGACCTTCGGGCAATAATTCTCGGGCACGTCCTCGACCGGCTTACCTTTCGTGAGCAGCCGCTGCGGCGGCCGGCCGAATGCGACGGCCGCGATCTCGTCGATGCGCGCCATCGCGATCAGCACGAGGGGAACAAGCAGGATCATGCCGAGCGTGAGCGCGAAGGCCGAGCCGAAGATGAAATAGTGCCCGTTCCAGAACGCGAACACGGTGGCAGCCCAGGCGCCGACGCCGTTGGCGGTGGCCGACAGCAGGAACGCCTGCTTCGCCGTCGGCTGCTGCAGCCGCAGGATCGGCAGCGACAGCAGGATACCGACGAGGAGCGCCACACCCATCAGCTTCCAATAATCGGGATTTTGCACCGGGCCGGTCCAGGCAAATTTCGGCTCACGGCTGGCGTTGAGGATGCCCCAGTACGGACCGACGCCGCCTTCGAAGTATTTCCAGGGCTGATCGATGGCCTCGACGATGTTGTATTCCATGCCGATGGCGTCGGCGCGGCTGACGAAGTTGCGCAAGGTCAGTGCTTGCTGGAACGGACCGGGGTCGGCGTTGCGTAAATTGTAACCCGCGCTCGGCCAGCCGAATTCGGCGATCACGATGCGCTTGCCGGGGAACAGGTTGCGTAACAGATTGTAGCGGTCGACGGCCTGGTCGACCGCCTGATCCGAGCGGAAGTTTTCCCAATAGGGCAGCACGTGGGCGGCGATGAAGTCGACGTTGGAGCCGAGGTCGGGATTGTCGCGCCAGATGTTCCAGATCTCACCGGTCGTGACGGGTACGCGGACCGAGCCCTTGACCTTCTTGATCATCTCGATGAGGTCTTCGACCTTCTGCTCGCCGCGGTAGATCACCTCGTTGCCGACGACGACGCCGTTGACGTTGCTGTTCTTGCGCGCGAGCTCGATGGCGGCCTTGATCTCGCGCTCGTTGCGATCCTTGTCCTTGTCGATCCACGCGCCGACGGTGACCTTGAGGCCGAACTCCGCCGCGATCGGCGGCACCAGTTCCACGCCGCCCGTGGACGAATAAAGGCGGATCGCGCGCGTCATCGTCGACAGCGTCTTCAGGTCGGCGCGGATTTTCTCCACCGTCGGAATGTTGTCGATATCAGGATGAGCCGAGCCCTCGAACGGGGCGTAGGAGACGCTGGGCAGCAGGCCCTTGAAGTCGGGCGCGGGTTCCTTGTCGCGCGAGACTCCCCAGAGGCCGGCGTGGAGCGCGGACACAAGCAACAGAACGGCGGCGACAACCCGCATCGCGGCTAAACCAAAAGGGGCTGAGGGGGCAGGGAAGCGGATCCGACCCCGAGATCCGACCAAGTCCGCGGCAAATGGAGCATACCTCTGCCGCGCGGTTTCACAACTGTCATCGCCTCATGACCGAATGAGGGCATGCACATTTCGAAATTCGCAGCAGTGCCAATTGCTTCTATCGCCGATCGTTCCTGAACGGAGGCTGAAACAATCGCGGCTATTTCGGGGGCGCCGGTGACGGGCTTGCCGCCGGCGAGGGGCTCGCGGCCGGCTGCGGCTGCGCATTGCCCGATGCGGGCGCGGCCGGCTGCGAGGCCGCGGCCGCCGCCTGCTGTGGCTGCGACGCCGGGTTGATCCAGCAAGCGTGCACACGGCTGTCCAGGGTCTCGGCGACCTTGGGATCGATCTGGCCGCCGAAGCGGGTCAGGCAGCGGAAGGCGGCCTGGATGTGGCCGCCGGGGCAGCCGAAACGGTCATAGAGGTCGAGATGGCGGAATGCGGTATCGAGGTCGTCCCGCCACATCAGCCGCACCACGCGGCGGCCGAGCCAGACGCATTCGGGGTTGCCGGCCGGGCCGCTGATGACCTGGGCTGCTTCGGCGAATTCGTCGGTGCGGCGCTGATTCTGGGCGGCATCCTTGGCCGTGTCGGCGGGCTGGGCGGCTGCCTTGCTCTGGTCGGGGGCGGGCGTGCCGCTCTGGGCGGAGGCCGCGCCGATACCCATCAGGATGACAAGGGAAGAAACGGCCAAGGTGGCGGCGAACTGCCGCAGGACCGCATTTCGTAACTCGAACACCCGTTGCCGCATGAATTCCCCAATATATCACTGACCGTCCGCGTCAGGACCTTCGCGGACGCGCCCGGTGATGGCGTCCAAATGGGTCTCCAATGCGGCGGAAAAGTCCTCCCGAGTCCATGGCCTGAATCTGGAATTTTGTCCAGCAAAGTCACGATCCTAGGCCTCGGTCGAACGGCCGCAGGTAAATTCCTCAGGGGAGGGATGGATCCATAACGGAGTCACCCCCTTGGCAGACGGCGTGCTAGCAGGTAATCGACGGTCCTTCGCGGAGGACGGAACCGATTTCTCTTCGTACGCCACTGGCGCTTCTGCTCGTTTCATTGGGTGCGATCGCTGCCGTGTGGTGGTGGCTTGCCACGCCGATCTCGCTCGCGCGCGCCCCGATCGATCCCGCCGACAAGGTCCAATGCGTCTCCTACGCGCCGTTCCGCGGCGAGCAGTCGCCGCTGAACGCATGGACTCATATCGAGGCCGATCAGATCGAGCAGGACCTGCGCCAGCTCAAGGAGATCACCGACTGCGTCCGCACCTATTCGATGGAGAACGGGCTCGACCAGGTGCCGGCGATCGCGGCCCGGATCGGCGGGCTGAAGGTGCTCCAGGGCATCTGGCTCTCCAGCAACCGCACCAAGAATTTCGAGCAGGCCGCGCTCGCCATTCGCCTTTCCAAGGATTTCCCCGGGATCATCACCAGCATCATCGTCGGCAACGAAGTGCTGCTGCGCGGCGAGATGACGACCGCGGACCTCGTCTCCATCATCCGCTCGGTGAAGGCGCAGGTCAGCGTGCCCGTCACCTATGCCGATGTCTGGGAGTTCTGGCTCAGGAATCGCGAGATCTATGACGCCGTCGACTTCGTCACGATCCACATCCTGCCCTATTGGGAAGACAATCCGGTGCGGGCCAAGTTCGCCGCCTCCCATGTTGAACAGATCCGCGAGCGCATGGCGGTCGCATTTCCCGGCAAGGAGATTTTGATCGGCGAAACCGGCTGGCCGAGCGAAGGGCGCATGCGAGATGGCGCGCTGCCGTCGCGCACCAACCAGGCGCGCGTGGTCTCGGAGATCCTGAGTCTGGCGAAAGCGCAGAAATTCCGCGTCAATCTGATCGAGTCCTACGACCAGCCGTGGAAGCGCAAACTGGAAGGCACCGTCGGCGGCTATTGGGGCCTCTATGACTCGGTGCGCCGGAGCCTGAAATATCCGCCGGGCGAGCCGATCAGCAATTTCCCGTACTGGAAATGGTACATGGCCGCCGGCATGGGCCTCTCCGTGCTGGTGTTCGCGGTCGCGGGCCTGACGTTGCGGCGCAGACCCTGGACGCCGCGCTTCTCGTCCTGGCTCGGCGTGGCGATCTCGGCAACCTCGGCCGGCATTCTGCTCGGGATCGGCGCCGACAAGATGTACTACGAGAGCTACGGCATCGGCGGCTGGCTGCTGTGGGGCGCGCTGCTCGCGGCTGGCATCCTGTCGCCGATCTTCTGCGCGCAGGCGATGGTGATCGGCCGCAGCCTTCCGACCTTCCTCGATCTGCTTGGTCCGCGCGAGGGCCGGAAATGGTCGAAGCTCACCGCCGTGCTCGGCTTGACGCTGGCAGTGACGGCGGTCATCGCGGCGCAGACCGCGCTCGGATTCGTGTTCGACCCGCGCTACAAGGATTTCCCTTACGCCGCGCTGACGATGGCGGTTGTGCCGTTTGCGCTGTTGATGCTGAACCGGCCGCAGATCGGCCAGCGTCCGATCGCGGAATCGGTCTTCGCCGGCGTGCTGACGCTGTCGGCGGCCTATGTGCTGTTCAACGAGGGCCGCGACAATTGGCAGTCGCTGTGGACCTGCGCGATCTATCTCTTGTTCGCGCTCACGCTGTGGCGGGCGCGGGCCGAGCAAATCCAAGAATGAGCAGGCCGATCGCCAGGCCCGACAGCACGACATTGTAGAGCACGATGCCAAGGCCCGCGGCGATGATGCCGGCGGTGAGCAGCACGATGGACGGCCGCATCAGGTTCAGCGTTGCCACCACCAGCGCGACGATGCCGAACACCGAATTCTTGAACAGCACGGTCGAGACCGAGCGCGCCTTGCAGACCAGGGTCTGAAGCCCGGCGTCGCAGGCGAGACCGACCTGCGAGTTTTCGATTCCGAGATAGCGCAGATAGAGCGCATAGCCGACGCTGGCGAAGCCGACGACGATCAGGAACTGCACCTGGTAGGGCGTGAGGCGGAAGGGCTTTTTTGTCATGGCGGCAATATGGTCGGGATGGTGGAACGGGGCAACAGGGGAGGCGCAAGTTTCTCGCGACCTGCGTGAGATCCTTCACCCATTACGCTGATGAATTGCCGCGAGGTAAGCTACCTTCTGAAGAACGACGACAGCGTTGATCCCGCCGACGCCGTCTCGGGCTTCGGCTGTGCGGCCGGCTGCGCCGCAGGAGCAGGCGCGGGCTCCTCGCGCTTCGATGAGCGTTTTGAGGAATAGCTGCGGCGACGCTTGTCGGGCTTGGCGGCCGGCGCGGGCGCTGGGGCGGTCTCGGCTTGCGGCACCGAGTCCTGGGGCTTGTCGGAGTCCTTCTCCTGAACCCTGTCTTGGGTCTTGTCTTGGGTCTTGTCTTGGGTCTTGTCTTGCCCCTTGTCTTGCCCCTTGTCCTGCTTCTTCTCTTGGCCGCCGCGCATTGACAGCCGCTGGCCGTCGAACACGGTGGTCTCGCAGTGGCGGTCGTTCTCGGCGAGGCCGGCGCAGAGTTTTGCTGCAGCCGCTGCATTGATCAGCGGACCGGCGCCGAGGCGGAGCTGCATGCCAAGGCCGGTGTTGCCTTCCTTGATCATGATGATCGGCCGCAGCGCTGCGATTTCGGGATTGGATTTGGTGACCCCGCGCCACAGCGCGCGCAGGCCATCGAGCGAGTTGGCGCCACCGAGATCAATCGCAAAGCGCGTCTGCTGGACCGCGATCGCGGGAGCCTCGCTTTCGGCGGCCTCCGGCGGCTTGGCAGGTGCCGCGGCGACTTCGCTCGGAGCGGGCACCGGTTCTGGCTTCGTCTCGGCAGCCTTCTCGGTCGCCTTCTCTGCGGTTTCGGGCTGAACCAGTTTCGGGGCGGCCGGATCGGGCGGCGCCATGATCGATTTGGATGGGACCAACGGAAGCATCGGCAGTGCCGAATTCGTCGCCGGCAACTGCGCGACCAGCGAGGCCGCGGCCGCGCTCTGCGGCGGCGGACTCCACGGCTCCTTTGCGGCCTCGGCGCGCGGCTTGTCGTTGGCCGGAGCCGGTGTCGAGGCGACCTGCGCGATGCCGGGCGCCGGCGGGCCGATCAAGGCCGGCGCGTCCTGCGGCTTCGCAACGGACGCCTGCGGCGGCGTTGTCGTCTGCTTGGCGATGGCGCCGGTGACGGAATCGAGCCCTTGCTCCAGCACGGTGACGCGCGAATAGAGCCGGTCGCGATCGGTGTTCAGCGTCTCGATGGCGGAGGCGAGCCGGCGGGCCTCGTTCTGGCTCTCCTTGGTCAGGATCTGGAGCCGGTCGGCCTGGCGCGCGAGATCGGCGGATGCGACCTGGTCGCGCCGCCAGCCGAGCTGGGCCTGGTTGGCGAACACGGCAAGCACCACGGCGCCGACGGCCGCCACGCCCCATGAGCCCAGCCGCCACATCATGCCGCGATCGAACGAACTCTCCTCGGCCACAAGTCCGGAGAACAGCCCGCCGGTCTCCTTGGCGCCGAAGGCATCCGCCAGTGGGTCGGAATCCTTTGCCATGAACGTTAAGTGCCCAACCCCTGTCCGGCTTCCCCGAATCAATCAGGGAACATTAACAGGAAAAGCGTGTCGCACTTGAACTCCGGGCGTTTGCGGGGGTAGCAAGGCGATAGCTGATGAGGGCGGCCCGTCGCCCGCTGGCGCCGATTGATTCGGCCGATTGACAGGATTGCGATGACCGCCCGTTCCAGCCTCACGATCGTGCTCGCCGCCGGCGAAGGCACGCGTATGCGCTCACACCTGCCGAAAGTGCTGCATCCTGTCGCGCACCAGAGCCTGCTCGCCCACGTGCTCGCCGCGGCGCCCAAGGGAACCGGCACCTCGCTCGCAGTCGTGATCGGACCCGACCATCAGGCGGTGGCGGACGAAGCAAGGCGCATCCGTCCCGACGCGCTCACCTTCGTGCAACAGGAACGGCTCGGCACCGCACATGCGGTGCTGGCGGCGCGTGATGCCATTGCGCGGGGCGTGGATGATCTGCTGATTGCGTTCGGCGACACGCCGCTGATCTCGGCCGAGACCTTTGCGCGGCTGCGCGCGCCGCTGGCCAAAGGCGCCGCAATTGCCGCACTCGGCTTCCGCGCCGCCGATCCCACCGGCTATGGCCGCTTCATCGTCGAGGGCGACCGCCTGGTCGCGATCCGCGAGCAGGCCGATGCCAGCGCCGAGGAGCGCAAGATCGACCTGTGCAATGCCGGGGTCATGGCGATCGACGGGCGCCGCGCGCTCGCGATCCTCGACAAGATCGGCAATGCGAATTCCAAGGGCGAATATTATCTGACCGACGCGGTCGGCATTATCAGCGAACAGGGATGGGATGCCGTGGTGATCGAAACCAGCGAGGACGAAGTGCGCGGCATCAACACCAAGGCGCAGCTCGCCGAGGCTGAAGGCGTGATGCAGGCGCGGTTGCGGAAAGTGGCGATGGAGTCCGGCGTCACGCTGATCGCGCCCGAAACCGTCTATCTCGCCGCGGATACCGTATTCGGCAAGGACGTGACGATCGAGCCCTTCGTGGTGATCGGCCCCGGCGTTTCGATCGGCGACGGCACGGTGGTCCATTCCTTCTCGCATATCGTCGAGACCAAGCTCGGCAAGAAGGTCTCGATCGGCCCCTATGCGCGGCTGCGGCCCGGCACCTCGCTCGGCGACGGCGCGCGCATCGGCAATTTTGTGGAGACCAAGGCCGCGACGCTGGAGGCCGGCGTCAAGGTCAACCATCTCTCCTACATCGGCGACGCCACCATCGGCGCCAATTCCAACATCGGCGCCGGCACCATCACCTGCAACTACGATGGGTTCAAGAAGCACAAGACGATCATCGGGCAGGGCGCCTTCGTCGGCACCAACTCCTCGCTGGTCGCACCGGTGACAATCGGCAACGGCGCCTATATCGGCTCGGGCTCCGTGATCACGCGCGACGTGCCCGACGACGCCATGGCGCTGGAGCGGAGCCCGCAGACCATCCGCGAAGGTGGGGCGGTGCGCTATCGCGAGCTGAAGACGGGTGGCAAGAAGCCGGAGAAATGAACGCCGCTATTCGTCGTCGGCGAATTCGGAGAAGATCGCGCGCGTCAGGCGCCAGCCGCGCGGCTTGGCACGCTTCGCCGGCTCGCCCGCGACATGCTTGATGAAGACGGGCTTGCTTTCCTTGCCGCGCTGGGGCGGCGGCCAATGCGCGAGGTGCGTGCCGGTTGTCTCGCTGGCGCGCACCGCCATCGATGACAGGCCTTTGCGGTTGGATGAGCCTTTCATGGCCTCTCTCCTTGGTACGCAAGGGTTGGCCAAATTTGTTGACAACAAGTTAACGCGCGCGGTTTAAGGCCCAGCCAGTTCGACGCAGGCGAGGCTCGGTCGCCGTCGGTGCTGTCTCAATCAGCAATAATTATTGAGTATCTGGTTCCTTAGGAACTTCGCTAAAAACCGAGCGGGTCGTTTAGGCGATTTTTCGACGATTTGGGGGATATTGATCCGCATGTGCGGGATTGTCGGCATTCTCGGGCGCCAGCCGGTTGCAGAGCAATTGGTGGATTCGCTCAAACGTCTTGAATATCGCGGCTATGATTCCGCGGGCGTCGCCACGCTCGAGGGCAAGCATCTCGAGCGCCGCCGCGCCGAGGGCAAGCTGAAGAATCTGGAGAAGCGGCTGGAGGCCGAGCCGCTCAAGGGCACGACCGGAATCGGTCACACCCGCTGGGCCACCCACGGAAAGCCGACCGTGAACAATGCGCACCCGCACGCGACCGAGCGTGTCGCCGTCGTTCACAACGGCATCATCGAGAATTTCCGCGAGCTGCGCGAGGAGCTCGAAAAGAAAGGCACGGTGTTCCACACCCAGACCGACACCGAGATCGTGCTGCATCTCGTCGACGACCTGCTCACGCGCGGCAACAAGCCGGTGGAAGCGGTGAAATTGACGCTGGCGCGGCTGCGCGGCGCGTTCGCACTCGGCTTCATCTTCGCGGGCGAGGACGATTTGATGATCGGCGCGCGCAACGGTCCGCCGCTCGCGATCGGCTATGGTGACGGCGAGATGTATCTCGGCTCCGACGCCATCGCGCTCGGGCCGTTCACCGACACGATCAGCTATCTCGAGGACGGCGACTGGGTCGTGCTGACCCATACAAGCGCTTCGATCTTCGACAAGGACGGCCATGCCGTCCAGCGCGAGAAGACCAAGCACGCGGCCTCGACCTCGCTGGTCGACAAGGCCAATTACCGCCACTTCATGGCCAAGGAGATCCACGAGCAGCCGGAAGTGGTCGGCCACACGCTGGCACGCTATGTCGACATGGCGACCGAGCGGGTCTCGCTGCCGGTCAAGCTGCCGTTCGACTTCAAGAACATCCAGCGCATCAACATCACGGCTTGCGGCACTGCGAGCTACGCCGGCTTCGTCGCAAAATACTGGTTCGAGCGTTTCGCGCGCGTGCCGGTCGAGGTCGATGTCGCCTCCGAATTCCGCTACCGCGAGGCGCCCTTGCGCAAGGGTGATCTCGCCATCTTCATCTCGCAGTCGGGCGAGACCGCCGACACCTTGGCCGCGCTGCGCTACGCCAAGGCCCAAGGCGTGCACACGGTGGCCGTCGTCAACGTGCCGACCTCGACGATCGCGCGCGAAAGCGAGACCGTGCTGCAAACGCTGGCCGGCCCAGAGATCGGCGTCGCCTCGACCAAGGCGTTCACCTGTCAGCTCATGGTGCTGGCAAATCTTGCGATCGCGGCCGGCAAGGCCCGCGGCGAACTGACCGACGAGGACGAGACCAAGCTCGTTCACGGGCTCGTCGAAATCCCGCGTTTGATGTCGGATGCGCTCACCACCGAGCTCCAGATCGAGAAGCTCGCGCGCGAGATCGCGAAATCTCGCGACGTGCTCTATCTCGGTCGCGGCACCAGCTTCCCGCTCGCCCTCGAAGGGGCGTTGAAGCTGAAGGAGATCTCCTACATCCACGCCGAGGGCTATGCCGCCGGCGAGCTCAAGCACGGCCCGATCGCGCTGATCGACGAGACCATGCCTGTCGTCGTCATCGCGCCCTACGACCGGGTGTTCGAAAAGACCGTCTCCAACATGCAGGAGGTCGCCGCTCGCGGCGGCAAGATCATCCTGATGACCGACGCCAAAGGCGCGCAGGAGGCGACCGTCGAGTCCCTCGTCACCATCGTCATGCCCGATATGGCGGCGGCGTTCACGCCGATGGTCTATGCGGTCCCGGTTCAGCTGCTCGCCTATCATACGGCGGTCATCATGGGGACCGATGTCGACCAGCCGCGCAATCTCGCGAAATCCGTGACGGTGGAATAGGCAGAGGGGTCGAGTGCGGGACGCTTCGTGGTCTTCCAAAACCTGCTAGAAGACCCTAGCTTGGACGAAGCGACTGACTTGGAACCCGAATGAACCCCCGTGACGACGCGCCTGCGCCTCTTGATGCCGTGCCCGAGCCGCATACCGGCCTGATCGGCCGCTTCCGTAACTATTTCCTCACCGGTCTCATCGTGACGGGGCCGATTGCGATCACGCTGTATCTGGTCTGGTGGTTCGTCACCTGGGTCGATGGCGTGGTGCGGCCGTTCGTGCCGCTGGCCTATCGGCCCGAGACTTATCTGCCCTATGTCATTCCCGGCTGGGGGCTGATCGTCGCATTCTTCACGTTGACGCTGGTCGGCTTCCTCGCGGCCAATTTGATCGGCCGGACACTGGTCGATGTCGGCGAGACCTTCCTCGGCCGCATCCCGGCGGTACGCGCCATCTACCGCGGCCTGAAGCAGGTGTTCGAGACGCTGTTCTCGGGCAAGGGCTCGAGCTTCCGCAAAGTCGGCCTGGTTGAGTTTCCCTCGCCGGGCATGTGGTCGATCGTGCTGATCTCGCAAGCGCCGAACGAGGACGTCTCCCGCAGCCTGCCGGGTCAGGAGGAGCACGTCTCGGTGTTCCTGCCGTGCTCGCCGAACCCGACGACCGGCTTCTTCTTCTATGTGCCCAAGAGCAAGATCGTCGAGGTCGACATGAGCACCGAGGATGCCGCGACGCTGATCATGTCGGCCGGCGTCGTGCAGCCGGGCTCAGCGCCCGATTCGAAGAAGGCAGCGGCGCTGGCGGGCATGGCGAATGCCGCGCGTATTGCCAACGCCTCGGCGGCGGTGCAGCCCCAGCCTGCGAAGGTGGAGTAGGGCCATTCCCCTGCGGGATGGCCGCCGTTCACGCGGGCGTCTCGTCCTCTGCTAGTCTCCGATTGAACTGAGCGCGTTGCTCGGGCTTCGATCTGGAGTGCACGATGTCCAAAACTATTGCGATCCTCGCGCCCGGTGCCATGGGCAGTGCCGTGGCCCGCCGTCTCGGCGAGCACGGTGCGCGTGTGCTGACGTCGTTGAGAGGGCGGAGCGAAGCGACGCGCAAACGCGCCACGGATGCCGGCATGATCGGCGCCGAGGACGACGCGATCGCGGACGCCGACATCATCCTGTCGATCGTGCCGCCGGGCGAAGCCGTGGCGCTCGCCGAGCGGCTGGCCGGGCTGATCGTCCGGCGCGAGAAGAGGCCGGTCGTGGTCGATTGCAATGCCGTCAACGTCGATACCGTGATGAGGATCGAGGAGATCATCGGCTCGGCACAGGCGCCGTTCGTCGATGCCGGCATCATCGGGTTCCCGCCCCAGCCCGGTGGCAAGAGCCCGGCCTTCTACATGTCGGGCGAGCACGCCAAGGATGTCGCCGTGCTGAAGGATTTCGGGCTCGACGTGCGGATCGTCGAAGGGCCGGTCGGTGCCGCGTCCGCGCTGAAAATGTCCTATGCCGGGATCGTCAAGGGCCTCGCCGGGATCGGCGCGGCGATGGTGGTCGCGGCAACGAAAGCGGGGGCTGCGGATGCGCTGCGCGACGAACTCGCACTCAGCCAGCCCGCGGTTCTGGCCCGGCTCGAAGTCGCGCTGCCGGACATGATTCCGAAAGCCTATCGCTGGGTCGCGGAGATGCGGGAGATTTCCGGCTTCCTCGGCCCCGATCATCCGGCGAGCCAGGTTTACGAAGGCTTTGCGCGCTGGTTCGACCACCTCGCCGAGGATGCGAAAGGCGAGGCGGCGGATACCGACCTGATGAAGGCATTCGCCGCGCGCATCGCGCAGAAGAAATCCTGATCGTCCGGTCTCACGTCACCGCCATCCATCATGTGCCGTGCAGCGAATCCAGAAACCCCTGGATGTCTCGATCGCGTCTCAAGCGCACGACCGGAACGTCAGCGCCATACTGCATACGCTCGGCCTCGATGACAGGCGCGCGCTCGGTGTCGTAGCGCCACGCCTCGCGCATCAATTTCCAGTCGAACTGCTCGGGGCACCCCTCCGGGAGATCAGGCCGGGCCTTGTCGCGATCGAAGGCGGATCGCAGGAGAATGCGCCACTGGCAGAGCCAGCGCGGGCGGTCGATGACGACCAGCGTATCGGCGCGCGCGAGCGTGAGATCGAAGGCAAGTCCCGAGAAGCTGCCGTCGACAACCCATGCGTCGCCCGCGATCGCCTCAGTAACCCGTGCTCGGAAGTTCGGTTTGTCGGATGGCTTCCATCCCGGCCGCCAGTAGAGCACGTCGAGATGCACCACCGGCAGCGCGAGCTTTTGCCCGAGATTTCGGGAGAGGCTCGTCTTTCCGCTACCCTGACAGCCTACAACGATGATCCGGCGCATCGTCGTAGGGTTCCATAAAGTCGGGCGAAGGGAAAGAGGAGGCCTCCGAACGCGCCTTATTACCTGGCATGTAATTGAGCCCATCTGCAGCTTGGCTACTGTCCCGGTCATTCACCCGACAGGAAGCATTCCATCAAGCCTCCTGTCGCGTGTGTGTCGGTGCATGAGGAGAGAGCTATGCAAGTCGTGTTTACGAAGAAGGAGCCGCCGCAATGGCTGCTCGACATGTGGCGGGAGATCGACAACAAGACCTTCGGACCAGGCTTCGACTGTTTTACGGAAGATGCCGTTTGCAACCTCGGCGTCGCCGATTGGAAGGGGCGCGAGGCGATCCGCGGCAATCTGAAGGCCTTCATCGACACCGGATTCACCGCGCTCCATCACATCACCGAATATTGGGACCCGGGCTCGCTGAAGGTGTTTCGGGGTGTCGTGGACATGACACCCGATGATCCCTCAATGAAGACGGTTCATCCCACCATGACGCACTTCTTCTACATGGACGAGAGGAACGACACCAAGGTACGGCACTGGGTCGGTGCCGTGGGGCCGGTCGCCTTCGGTTGATCGCCACGAACCTGCTACCATCGGCGGTGGTGCCTCGGACAAGCCGACGTACCGCCGCCGATGCGCGTTGACGATGCCGCACATCGACAGGAAGGATCAGTCGGCCATGAAAGCGACGGCCAGTGCCCTCAAGACGCGCGCCAGTTCCGCGGGCGCGCTGCTGCGTCAATGGCGGGACATTCGCGGCAAGACGCAGCTCGACCTGTCCTTCGACGCCGGCGTCTCGCAGAAGCACATCAGCTTCGTCGAGAGCGGCCGCAGCGTTCCGAGCCGCCAGATGCTGCTCGACCTTGCGCAAGCCCTCGACGTGCCCTTGCGCGAACGCAACGAGCTGCTGCTGGCCGCCGGCTATGCGCCGTCCTATTCCGAGCCCGCGCTCAAGGCGCCCGCCATGACGAGCATCAACCGTGCCCTGCAACGCATGCTGCGTCAGCACGAGCCGTTTCCCGCCATCGTCATGGACCGGTACTGGAACGTGCTGATGACCAATGAGGCCGCGCCGCTTCTGTTCAATTGCTTCATCGACATGTCCGCACGGCCGGCGCCACGAAACCTGCTGCATCTTATGTTCGATCCGGAGGGCATGCGCCCTTTTATCGCGAACTGGCCGCAGACCGCACGCGGGCTGCTGGCGCGGGTGTATCGCGAGGCAGTCGGACACGTGGTTGACATCAGGACGAAGGCGTTGTTGGAGGAGCTGTCGCAATACCCCGGGGTGAAGCCGGAATGGCGTGCGCCGTCGGCATCCGATGCGATGCCGATGATCCCGTTGTCCTTCGTCAAGGACGGTGTGACGCTGGACTACTTCTCCCTGATCACGACGGTTGGAACGCCGCAGACGGTGACGGCGGAGGAGCTGCGGCTCGAGTGCATGTTCCCCGCCAACGAGGGGACCGAAGCCGAGCACGGCAGGTTCTTGCGCGCGCACGCCGGTTGAGGAGACGTCGCGAGGCTCATCTGTTATTGTTTCTGCGAAAGCGGTCACTCCGCAATGGGAGTTCGAATGAGAGTGCTTGTGATCGGCGCGGGAGCGCTCGGAGGCTACTACGGAGCGCGCCTGGTCCGAGCCGGCGGCGACGTGAACTTTCTGGTGCGGGCCGGGCGTGCGGAGCAATTGCGGCGGAATGGATTGCAGGTCGTGAGCCCGCAGGCCGATTTCGCCGTGCAGCCGAAGATCATCCTGGCCAACGACCTCAAGGAAACGTTCGACGTCGTGCTCGTCGGGGTGAAATCCTACTCGCTCGACGATGCGATGGACCAGTTTGCCCCGGCCGTTGGCGCCCACACGATGATTTTGCCGATCCTCAACGGGCTGAAACATGTCGACGCCCTGACGGCGCGGTTCGGCGCCGCTCAGGTTCTCGGCGGGCTCGCGAACGTCAGTGCCGGGCTCGATGCGGATGGTCGCGTCGTTCAGTTCATGGCCAATCAGACCATCGTCTTCGGCGAAATCGGGGGGTCGTTGAGCGAGCGTGTGCTCGCCCTGGAGACGCTGCTGCACGTGCCCGGTATCGACGTGCGCGCCAGCGAAGCGATCATGCAGGACATGTGGGAGAAATTCGTCCAGCTCTCGACGCTCGCCGGCATCACCTGCCTGATGCGTGCAAGCATCGGAGACATTCTGGCCGTTCCGAACGGCGAGCAATCCATCTTCCGCCTGTTTGCCGAATGCTGCGCCGTCGCCACGGCCTCGGGTTTTGAGCCGCGAGCGCCTTTCATCGAGTTTGACCGCAAGCTGTTCACGACCCCGGATTCCCCGCTCAAGGCCTCGATGCTGCGTGATATCGAGCGCGGCTCGGTCACCGAGGCGGAGCATATCCTCGGCGATATGGCCAACCGGGCCCGTGCACTCGGCATCGACACGCCCCTGCTGGATCTCGCCCGGGCGCATGTGGCGGCTTATGAGATTGGGCGGCAACGAGCGGCCAGCTAACCCGCTCCGATCAGCGGGATCGCTTCATCCCGCTCATACAGATACAGCAGGCAGCGCAGTGCCTCGCCGCGCTCGCCCTTGAGTTTTGGATCGTCCTTCAGGATGCGCAGCGCCTCGTCGCGGGCCTGCGTGATGAGCTGGCCGTGCACCTCCGAGCGGGCGATGCGGTAGCCGGGCAGGCCGCTCTGGCGCACGCCGAGCACATCGCCTTCGCCGCGCAGCTTCAGATCTTCCTCGGCGATCCGAAAGCCGTCGGTGGTCTCGCGGATCACCTTCAGCCGTGCTCTCGACATCTCGCCGAGCGGCTCGGAGTAGAGCAGCAGACAGGTCGAGGCCTCCGAGCCGCGGCCGATGCGGCCGCGCAATTGATGAAGCTGAGCGAGGCCAAAGCGTTCGGCGTTCTCGATCACCATGATGGTCGCCGCCGGCACGTCGACACCGACCTCGACCACGGTGGTCGCGACCAGCAGACCGATCTCGTGGGCGGCGAACTGGCCCATGACGCGGTCCTTCTCTGTGCCCTTCATCTGGCCGTGGACGAGGCCGACACGGTCGCCGAAACGCTTTTGCAGGGTTTCGAAGCGCCTGGTCGCATTGGTCAGGTGCTCGGTACCCTCGGCCTCGGATTCCTCGACCAGCGGGCAGATCCAGTAGACCAGCTTGCCGGATTCGAGCGCGCGGCCGATGCTGTCGGTGACCTCGCCGAGGCGGCTCATCGATATGGTGCGAGTTTCGATCGGCTGGCGGCCGGCCGGCTTCTCCCTGAGCTCGCTGATGTCCATGTCGCCGAAATAGGTCAGCACCAGCGTGCGCGGAATCGGCGTGGCGCTCAGCACCAGCACGTCGACGGCCTCGCCCTTTGCCGTCAGCGCCAGCCGCTCGCGCACGCCAAAACGATGCTGCTCGTCGACGACGGCGAGGGCGAGATCGCTAAAGATCACGTCGTCCTGGATCAGCGCATGGGTGCCGACGAGCAGGTCGATCTCGCCGGCTTCGAGTTGTGCCAGCAGGTCACGCCGCTCCTTGCCCTTTTCGCGGCCGGTGAGGATCGCGACCCGCATGCCCGCGCGCTCGGCGAGCGGCGCGATGGTCTTGATATGCTGACGAGCCAGAATTTCGGTCGGCGCCATCAAGGCGGCCTGCTTGCCGACCTCAGTGACGGCAGCGGCGGCCAGCAGCGCGACCACGGTCTTGCCGGAGCCGACGTCGCCCTGGAGCAGGCGCAACATGCGCACCGGCTGTTGTAGATCATTGGCGATGGCGGCTGCTGCGTCGCGCTGGGAGGTTGTCAGCGCATAGGGCAGGGCATCGATGATTTTGTTGCGGAGGTGCCCGTCGCCGGCGTTGCGCACACCGGCCGGGCGTCGCAATTGGGCGCGGATCAGGGCAAGCGCAAGTTGCCCGGCCAGGAGTTCGTCGAAGGCGAGGCGCGACCAGAACGGCTGGTCGGGCAGAATGTCGGTGAGCTCGACCGGCTGGTGCACGCGGGTGAGCGCCTCGGCGATCGGCGGGAAGCCGCAGCGGCGCAGCACCTCCGGGCTGATCCATTCCGGCAGTGCCGGGAGCTTCTGCAGCGCCTGCGCGACCGCACGGCGCAGCGAGCCGAGTGCAAGGCCCTCGGTCAAGGGATAGACGGGATCGATGCCGGAGAGTTTGGAAATCGCCTCCTCGTCCAGCACCCGGTCGGGATGCACGATCTGCGGGATGGCGTCGTACATCTGGAGCGTGCCGGAGACGAAGCGCTTCTCGCCGATCGGCAGCAGCTTCTCGACATAGCCGGGCTTTGCGCGGAAGTACGTCAGCACGACGTCGCCGGTGTCGTCGCTGGCGTAAACGAGGTAGGGCGCGCGCGCATTGCGCGGCGGGGGCGGGCGGTGGCGGTCGACCGTGACCTCCAGCGTCACCATGGTTCCCTGCACGGCGTCGCGGATCTTCGGCCGGGCGCGACGGTCGATCACCTGGCTCGGCAAATGCAGCAACAGATCGACCAGCCGCGGCGTCTCATTGCGGCTGAGCAGATATTGCAGCAGCTTGTCCTGCTTCGGACCGACGCCGGGCAGGCTGGTCACGGGGGCAAACAGCGGGTTGAGCAGGCTGGGGCGCATCAGGCGAATCTAGGACCGTTTTCGCTCGTCATGCCCGGCTTTATGCCCGGCATCCACGTGTTTTTTCGTGCCCCTGCGGGGCAGCGGGCCATGACAAATCGAGGGCTGACAGGGCTCGCCCGAGTGGCTATATCACCCCGGCCCGGCACGTCCGGGCTTTTGGCGTTTGACTGGATTTGAGACATGACGGGAACGACACGATCGAGCAACGGGCTGGACGACCGCCGCAAGCGGCTTCTGTTCCGCTGCTGGCACCGCGGCACGCGCGAGATGGACCTGATCCTCGGCCGGTTCGCGGATGCCGAGATCGGCAATCTGTCCGATGACGAGCTGACGCAGCTCGAGACCCTGCTCGAAGAGGCCGATCCCGACCTCTATGCCGCCATCACCGGCGACAAGGTGCTTGCCGCCGACGTCATCGGCCCGCTGTTTGCGCGCATCAAGGGGTTTCCGATCGCGGACCGCGACGTATGAAGCAGGGGATGAAATCGCCGGCCGAGCTGCTCACGCCCGGCCGCGCGCTCACGCTTGCCAATGTTGCCGAGGGTGCCGAGGGCCTCGTCATCTCTGATCTCGCGCGCGCCATCGCGGCGCGGCCGAAGAAGCCGGCTGTCAGCCTCGCGGTGATCTGTCGCGACGGGCCGCGGATGCAGCAGCTCGAACGTGCCCTGCAATTCTTCGCGCCCGATTTGCCCGTGCTGACCTTCCCGGCCTGGGACTGCCAGCCCTATGACCGCGTCTCGCCGCATGGTGGCGTCCTCGCGCAGCGCCTGACGACGCTGGCGCGGCTGGCGTCACTGACCGGTAGCGACAAGCCGCTGATCGTGCTGACCACGGTGAACGCCGTGGTACAGCGCGTGCCGGCGCGCGAGCTCGTCGCGGCGCAGGCGCTGTCGGTCGCGCCCGGCAACGTCGTGCCGATGGATACCATCATCGCCTGGCTCGAGCACAACGGCTACAACCGCTCCTCGACCGTGCGCGAGCCCGGCGAATACGCGGTGCGCGGCGGCATTCTGGACCTGTTTCCGGCCGGCCTGGACCAGCCCGTCCGTTTCGATTTCTTCGGCGACAGCCTGGAATCGATCCGCACCTTCGATGCCGAGACCCAGCGCACGCTGCTCGACATGCGCGCGCTCGATCTCGTGCCGATCTCCGAATTCCAGCTCGTCACCGAGACCATCCGCCGCTTTCGCATGGGCTACGTCGCCGAGTTCGGCGCGCCCGAGCGCGACGATGCGCTCTACGAGGCCGTCAGCGAGGGCCGCCGCCATCCCGGCATGGAGCATTGGCTGCCGCTGTTCCAGGACCGGATGGACACGCTGTTCGACTATCTGCAAGGAGCTTGCGTCGCGATCGAGCCGCAGGCCGAGGACGCCATCCGCGAGCGTTTCAAGCAGATCCTCGATTATTACCAGGCCCGCCGCGACGCCATGGAGCATCCGGGCGGCGGTGCCATCTACAAGCCGCTGCCGCCTGACAGGCTCTATTTGACCGAGGAGGAGTGGGGCAAGCGTGAGAGCGGGATGCCGTTGGTGCGGCTGACCCAGTTTTCGGTGCCCGCTGATGGTACCAGCGTGGTCGATGCCGGCGCGCGCAAGGGACGAGACTTCGCCCCGGAGCGCAACGATAACAAGATCAATGTCTTCGAAGCCGTCGTCGCACATGTGCATGGGCTACTGACAAACCGCAAGAAGGTGGTCATCGCGCTCTGGACGGAGGGCTCGCGCGACCGCATGACCTCGATGCTGCGCGATCACAAGCTCACCCCCGTGACCAGCGTCAACAGCTGGCGCACGGTGCAGGCGACCCCGCGCAACGAGACCATGCTGGCCGTGCTCGGCCTCGAAAGCGGATTCGAGACCGACGAGATCGCTGTCATCAGCGAGCAGGATATCCTTGGCGATCGCCTGGTCCGACCGCGCAAGGCGAGCCGCAAGCTCGACAATTTCATCTCGGAGGTGACGAGCCTCGCCGCCGGCGATATCGTGGTCCATGTCGATCACGGCATCGGCCGCTTCATCGGCCTGCAGACGCTGGACGTCGCCGGCGCGCCCCATGACTGCCTCGAGCTGCATTATGCCGCCGAGACCAAGCTGTTCCTGCCGGTCGAGAACATCGAGCTGCTGTCGCGCTATGGCTCCGACCAGACCACGGTCGAACTTGATCGTCTCGGCGGTTCGGGCTGGCAGACGCGCAAGGCCAAGCTCAAGAACCGCATCCGTGAGATCGCGGGCGAGCTGATCAAGATCGCCGCCGAGCGCCACCTCCATGAGGCGCCGAAGCTGCCGGTGCAGCCGGGCCTCTACGACGAGTTCTGCGCGCGCTTCCCCTATGACGAGACCGAGGATCAGCTTGGTGCGATCGAGTCCACGCTGAAGGACCTCGAGCTCGGCCGTCCCATGGACCGGCTGATCTGCGGCGACGTCGGCTTCGGCAAGACCGAGGTGGCGCTGCGCGCCGCCTTCGCGGTGGCGCTCGAAGGCAAGCAGGTCGCGGTCGTGGTGCCGACCACGCTGCTCGCCCGTCAGCATCACAAGACGTTCACCGACCGTTTCAAGGGTTTCCCGGTCCAGGTCGCCCAGGCCTCCCGGCTGGTGCCCGCCAAGCAGCTCAATCTGGTCAAGAAGGGCCTCGCCGACGGCTCGGTCGACATCGTCGTCGGCACCCATGCGCTGCTCAGCAAGTCGATCAAGTTCCGGGATCTCGGCCTGCTGATCGTCGACGAGGAGCAGCATTTCGGCGTGACCCACAAGGAGCGGCTGAAGCAGCTCCGCGCCGAGGTGCACGTGCTGACGCTGTCGGCCACGCCGATTCCACGCACACTTCAATTGGCGCTCACCGGCGTGCGCGAGCTCTCGATCATTGCCTCGCCCCCGGTCGACCGCCTCGCGGTCCGCACCTTCGTCGCCCCGCACGACCCCTTGATGATCCGCGAGGCGCTGCTGCGCGAGCGCTATCGCGGCGGCCAGGCGTTCTACGTGGTGCCGCGCATCGACGACCTCGCCGAGGTCAGGGATTTCCTCGACAAGAACGTGCCGGAGATGAAGGTTGCGGTTGCGCACGGGCAGATGCCGCCCGCCGTGATCGAGGATATCATGACGGCGTTCTACGACGGCAAGTTCGATATCCTGCTGTCGACCACGATCGTGGAATCCGGCCTCGACATCCCCAACGCCAACACGCTGATCGTGCATCGCGCCGACATGTTCGGCCTTGCCCAACTGTATCAGCTCCGCGGCCGCGTCGGCCGGTCCAAGCTGCGGGCCTATGCGCTGTTCACGCTGCCGGCGCAGCAGAAGATCACGGCGCAGGCCGAGCGCCGGCTCACCGTGCTGCAATCGCTGGAGACGCTGGGCGCGGGCTTCCAGCTCGCCTCGCACGATCTCGACATCCGCGGCGCGGGCAATATCCTGGGCGAGCAGCAGTCCGGCCATATCAAGGAGGTCGGCTTCGAGCTCTATCAATCGATGCTGGAGGAGGCGATCGTCAACCTCAAGGCTGGCGTGTCCGAGCCCGCGGCCGACCGCTGGTCGCCGACGATCACCATCGGCATGCCCGTGCTGATTCCGGAGGATTATGTCGGCGATCTCTCGGTGCGGCTGTCACTCTACCGCCGGCTCGCCGACCTCGACAGCGAGGAGGAGATCGAGAACTTCGGCGCCGAGATGCGCGACCGGTTCGGCGTGTTGCCGGACGAGGTGCGCTATTTGTTCAAGGTCGCCGCGATCAAGGCGTTCTGCCGCCAAGCCAATGTCGGCAAGATCGATGCCGGTCCGAAGGGCGCCGTCATCGCCTTCCGCGACAATTCCTTCGCCCATCCCGACCGGCTGGTGAGCTTCATCCGCAGCCACGGCCAGGCCGCGAAGGTGCGGCCCGACATGAAGGTGGTGTTCCTGCAGGACTGGGAGACGCCGGAAGAGCGTCTTGCCGGCACCACCGAGATCATGCGCCAGCTGGCGCAGCTCGCGCAGAGCAAGAAGGCGGCGTAGAGGTTTCCGGAGGCGGCGCGAAACGACGCGCCGCACTCGGATCCCCGAACAGCGACATATGATCACTTGCGCAATGATCGAACAGTTGCTAGGTTCAGTCTATCGAGTTTCGGCCGAACGACTTGGCCTCGCCGCTGAAAAGCGCGCCTGACTGACGACCCTCCCTCCAGATCTCGACGACACCCACCGCGCTTCTGAGCGCGGCTAAACGTTTATCTATCTTAAAGGACGATCCCCATGACGACGGGAACTGTGAAGTGGTTTAACAGCCAAAAGGGCTTCGGATTCATTCAGCCGGACGAGGGCAGCCAGGATGTCTTCGTTCACATCAGCGCCGTTGAACGCGCCGGCATGAATACCCTCAACGAAGGGCAGAAGGTTTCTTTTGAAATCGTTGCAGATCGCAAGACCGGCAAGTCTGCTGCTGAAGATCTGCGCGCCGCATAGGCTGCCGCAATCCCAATGACGTTGCTTTGACCACGGATGTACTGGCAGAGCTTCGGATTTTGACCCGCGACCGTTTACCGGCCGCGGGTTTTTTGCGCCAGCGGCCGGCCCTCGCGAATGAGAATGCGAACGGTGCGTTTCGCGTAAAGCTTCCACATGTGAGCAGTCGAGCTCCGACGGCAGCGAGCGCTCGCGGATGATTACGACGCCGCCCGCGATGCCTCGGCCGACAGCCGCCCAAGCAGCGACCTTGCCGTATCCGAGGGCGACAGCGAATCCACCGAAACGACGGGATCGCTGCGCATCTCGTGCTTGCCGTTCGACGTGTGCCGCATCACCGCGGAGAGGCGGCGGGCGATCATGTGCGCAGTGCGGAAGTCGGTCTCCGCGAACACGACGACGACCGAGCCGTCCTTCTGCGCCACGCCAAAATCCATCTGCCGCATCAGCCGGCTGAGAATGCGCGCGGCATCGAGCTGGGCTCGGGAATTGCCGGGATCGAAGGCGAAGCGTGCGACCGAGAGGCCGCCGCCGCGGGCCAGCGTCTGCTCGACCGCCTTGGCAAAATCGCGCGCAAAAGCTTCCGCCGTGAGCAGGCCGCTGCGCGGGTCGAGCCAGCCGCCGGCATCGATCGAGCGCAGCGTACGGCTCAGCTGGGCTTCCATGGCGTGCTGGCGGATCAGGGGCAGCGCGTTGGCGGCGACCTTCGCCGGCTCGCCCGGGATCAGCTCGAGATTGGGCAGGTCGTAAGTCTGCGTGAGCTGATGCGCAGTGACGACCACGGGCAGGCTGCGGAAGCGGGTGTCCTCGGCAAGCACCGTGAGAAAGGCATCGGTCACGCGGGGGGTAAAACCTTCGGCGAGCACGACGCCGTCGAGGTCGCGGGTGTTGAGATGCTTGGCCGCTGCCTCGATCGAGAGCGCCCCGATCACGCCGACGCGCTCGCCGAGCGCGACGGAAAGCGCGGGGTAAGCCGCGCCGCGGCCGATCAGAAGCACCGTGGCATCGCGAACGGGATCAGCCTCCGGCAGCGCGACTTTGACCTCCGGCAGCCGGCGCAGCACCGTGGCATGGAGCGTGCGAATCCGTAGAGCGGCGCGAAGCCGCGCGATCAGGCGTTCGGAATGGCCGGCGCGCGAGGAAGAGAAGGGCAGGACGTTGTGCGGGAGCGCGCCCGCCGCATCCAATGCCACGAAGGGAAGGTAAGGGGATTGCTCTGCGATCTTGCTGGCGAGCGGCGCCAGATGCGGCTCGTGCCCGGCATGCATCGCGGCGAGAACCGCGGCCGGCTGTACCTCTTCGACCGCGCGCGCAGCGCCGGCCCAGCCGGTGTCGATCACGGGAAAGAATCGCGCCTCGTCCAGCGCCGCAAGGAAGGTCGGCCGCTCGCCATTGGACACAAACAGGATCGGGCCGGCCTGGGACATCGAGAAACTCTGGTCACGCAACAGGTGCTGCGCAATCTAGTCCGGCCGCCTTAATGCAGCGTCAATGGAACAGTCGAAACTCCGCTTAGACCGGCCCGGAACGGTCGCGAAAAGCTTCGACCATCAGGGGGTTAAGCCCGAGTTCGCTGAGCGCCTCGCGGGCGCGGGCATTGTCCTGAGCCCGGCCCGCGAGCCGGTGACCGGAGAGTCGGTCAGGCAGCGCGGTCAGCAGGGCGCCCTGGCCGAGCCGGCGCGCCCATTCCTGCAGGTCGTTGGAGAGGAAGCGGTAGCCGCCGACGGCCATGATCCCGGAGGGCGGCGCGGTGATACAGATCGCGCCGCTGGGACGATCGAGCCGCGCGGCGTAGCCGGTGTCGACATAGTCGCGTGGCGGCTGCGCGATCAGGCTGTCGCCGGCCGGCGGCGGCGGAGCGTAGGCCGCGATCGGCACCATCGGGCCGCGCAGGCCGAGCGTGCCCTTCGGCGTCAGCAGAATCTCGCCGGCGATCGACGAACCCGACTGCTCGCGCGGCGCGCCGTGCGGTCCCGGCATCACCGGCACCGGCATGCCGTCCTCGCCACGCCGGGCGCCGAACAATCCGGCCTCGCCGAACAGATAGACGTCCGTGAAAGGCGCATGCGGCGCAATCCATGCCTCGCTCGCCGACACCTGCTCGGGGGCGCGCCACAGGCCGATGACGTTGCGCAAGCTCGGCATCCGCGCCGCCAGCTCGGAATCGCCGAGCCGCTGGGCGAACTGTGCCGGTGCGATCAGCACGTCGCATTCGTGCGCATTGATCTGCTGCTCCAGCACGTCGTTCTCGAAGGGGTGATGCAGCGCCAGCGTGCCGCCGCACAGCAGCCACACCGCGAGCGAGGAGGCGAGCCCTGCGAACGACATCGGCGTGAACGCCGCCATCACGGTTGCGCCTTGCCTGATGTCGGCTTCCAGCGACATCGCGAGCCCCCCGGCGATCAGGCTGAAATGCGGCCGCGGCACCGGACGAAAGCCTTCCGCGGTGACGTCGAAGGAGATCATCGCCGCCTTGCGGCCATCCTGAATCACGGCGCGCGCTGTGCCGGGCGGACGGGCCTGCACGTCGTCGAGCGAGGCCATGCCTTCGGGCAGGTTGGTGCCGAAGCCGCAGACATGGCGAATCGAGAAGGCTTCCGCGGCCGCGTGCATGGCGAGATCGGCATAGCTGACGCCGTCGACCGTGCTCATGGTGACGATGGCGCGCGCCGCGGTACGATTGAGAGCGGCGGTCAGTTCGGCATGGCGCCAGAGCAGCGGCAGCACGGCGACGACAAGACCGGCGCGATGGGCGGCGAGAACGGTGAGCACGAACTCGACCGTATTCGGCAGTTGGATGGCGATGACGGAATTGGCCGGCAGGCCTGATTCGACGAAATAGGCGGACAGCGCCTCGATGGCGGTGTCAGCCTCGGCATAGCTCATCCGCCGCGGCTCGTGCCCGGTCACGCGGAACTTGTTCAGGGGGTCGAGCAGAGCGGTCGCGTGCGGCTGCCGCATCAGCGTGCGCTGAAACAGTGTGTCGAGCGTCGGCGATACGGCTGGCTGGTTCACGGCGTCACTTTGCTTGATGAGCTTGCGGCTGCCCCTTCGACCACCAGGTCTCCAGCAAATAGCCGGACAGCGAGGTGGCCTCTGGCCGTTCTATCCGATTCCAGCGCGCGATCCATTGCTCGGATACGTTAAACAGGGGGATTGTATAGAAACCGGAGATCAAAGCGCGGTCGAGCGCCCGCACCGCGGATACGAAATCCGTGTGTTCACGGGCTTCCAGCAGTGCGGCGATCATCGCATCGACCGCGGGATCCCGGGCCCCCATGTAGTTGCGGGTGCCCGGACTGTCGGCGGCAGCGCTCCCCCAGTAGAAATATTGCTCGTTGCCGGGCGACAGGGACTGGTCCCAGCGGTTCTGGATCATGTCGAATTCGTAGGCGAGCCGGCGCTGGTCGAACTGCACGGGATCGACCGATCGCACGCTGGGCTCGATGCCGGCGCGCCTGAGGTCGCGCTGAAAGGCAAGCGCGACGCGTTCCTGGTCGCGGGTCGTGACCAGGATCTCGAAGGTGAAGGGCGCCTTGGTCGCACGGTTGCGCAGCACGGTGCCGTCGAGATCGTAGCCGGCCTCCGACAACAGCTTCAGCGCCGCGCGCAGCGTGGTCCGGTCGCGGCCCGAACCGTCGGTCACCGGCAGGCGGTAGCTGCCGTCCATGATGTCAGGCGGGATCTGCGCGGCGAACGGCTTGAGCAACTCGCGCTCGCGCGCATCCGCAGGCTTGCCATACGCTGAGAGGTCCGAGCCGGCAAAATAGCCGGCGACGCGCGAGTAGAGGTTGAAGAAGTAGTTGCGGTTCACCAGCTCGAAATCGAACAGCAGCGTCAAGGCCTGGCGCACGCGGATGTCGGCGAATATGGGACGCCTCGTGTTGAACACCAGAAATTCGGAAGGTTGCGGCACGCCCGGCTTGAAGGTGTCGCGGATCACGTCGCCATTCTTCGCCGCGGGAAAGTCGTAGCCGTCGTGCCAGCGCAGCGGCTCGTGCTCGATGCGGAAATCATAGAGGCCGCGCTTGAAAGCTTCGAACTGGCCGTTGGCCTCGCGAAAATAGTCGAGCCTGATCTCCTCGAAATTGTAGAGCCCGCGATTGATGGCGAGGTCACGGCCCCAATAGTCGGGATTGCGGGTGAGCGTCACGCTGGCACCGGGCCTCACGGCGGTGACGCGATAGGGGCCGGAGCCGACCGGGCCCGACAGCGTCGTCTCCTCGAAAGCCGCGACGTCGACCGCATGTTTCGGCAGGATCGGCATCAGGCCGAGGATCAGCGGCAGTTCGCGGTCATTGGCTCCCGCAAGGTCGAAGCGGACGGTGAGGGGATCCGGCGCCTCGGCCCTTGCCACCTTGCCGTAATATTGCCGGTGGTTTGGGCGGCCGTGGTCGCGCAGCAACTGCCAGGAGAACAGCACGTCCTCGGCGCGGACCGGCTTGCCGTCGGAGAAGCGCGCGCGGGGATCGATGTGGAACGTGACAAAGCTCCGCTCGTCATCGGTCTCGACCGATCTGGCGAGCAGTCCGTAGAGCGTGAACGGCTCGTCATTGCCGCGCGCGAGCAGACTCTCGACCACGTAGTTCCGGACCGGCTGAACGGCCAGTCCCTTGACGATGAAGGGATTGAGGCTGTCGAAGGTGCCGAGAACGCCCCAGGTCAGCCGGCCGCCCTTGGGGGCGTCAGGGTTGACGTAAGGCATGTGGGTGAAACCGGCAGGCATCGCCGGCTTGCCGTGCATGGCGATGGCGTGGGCTTCCTCGGCCTCTGCGCCGCTGGCCGGAAGCCCCAAGGAAAACGGGAGCCCCAAGGCGAACGCCAGGACACAGAGGCGGACGCAAAGACCTTCAGGACGGCCCTCGAGAAGGCGCTGGAACATGAACATGTGGACACGTTGATTCGAGGACCGCAGGCCTGAATCCTATCACAGGGATTTTCCCGGGGGCGCACGCCGACGCGCGGTCAAAGGCGCTTGTCGGCATTGATCTTTTCGTCGGCCACGTTAAGAAGGCACGCAATCGCGCAAGAGCGCCGAGCCCGTCACTTATCTGCCTCATTTGACGGGGAGAGAGCCGCGCCCAACGCGGCCAGGCTCGGTGCGTCGAAGCGGTTCGGGCACTTCCCGTTCAGAAAGGGTTTTCCGCAATGAATTTCCGTTACTTGGCCGCGTCCGTCCGGCCGCGCGGGCGACTTCTCGCCTTGTTGACGGCGACGGCGTTGGCCGTCCCGTTTGCCGCCGAGGCCCAGGCTCCCGCGCCAGCTCCGGGCACGCCCGCGCCCAAGGCGACCCCGAAGGCCGCTCCGAAGGCTGCCCCCAAGGCTCCGGCGCCGGCCGCTCAGGCACCGGCCCAGCCGGCACCCGCCCAGGGCGCTCCGGCGCAGGGCGCTCCAGCGCAGCAGGGCGCGGCCCAGCCGGCCGATCAGCAAATCCAGCTGATCTACGCCCCCTGGACCAAGTTCTGCCTCAAGGGCCAGGACGCCAATGCCAAGCAGGTCTGCTTCACCGGCAAGGACGGCCGTATCGAGTCGGGCCAGCCGGTCATCGCGGCCGTCATCATCGAGCCAGAAGGCGAGCCGAAAAAGATCCTGCGCGTGACGCTGCCGCTCGGCATGCAGTTGGTGCACGGCACCCGCATCATCGTGGACAACAATCCGCCGTTGCAGAGCCCGTATGTGATCTGCTTCCAGAACGGCTGCATGTCCGACTACGAAGCCACGCCCGAGTTCATCAACAACATGAAGAAGGGCCAGAACCTGGTTGTTCAGGCGATCAATGCCAACGGCGCACCGCTGACGCTGCCGCTGCCGCTCGCCGGCGAATTCCAGAAGGCCTATGACGGCCCGCCGACCGATCCGAAGGTGTTCGAGGAAACCCAGAGGAAGCTGCAGGAAGAGCTCCAGAAGAAGGCTGAAGAGCTGCAGAAGAAGCAGCAGCAAGCGCCTGGCGCCGCTCCGGCCGGACAGAAGTAATCAGGGATCAATCCCGCACATGAAAAAGGCGCTCGGTTCGAGCGCCTTTTTTGCTGGCCAGTTGATGGCTTCGAAACTCAGTTCAGCGAAGGATTGCGCGGGCGATAGCCGGTCTTGTCCTTGACGAAGATCTCGGCGACCTGGGAATGCCGGACCGGCTCGCCGGAATCGTCCGGCACGAGATTCTGCTCGGAGACATAGGCGACGTATTCCGACTCCGAGTTCTCCGCGAGCAGGTGATAGAACGGCTGGTCCTTGTGGGGCCGCACCTCCTCGGGGATCGACAGCCACCACTCTTCGGTGTTGTTGAATTCCGGATCGATGTCGAAGATCACGCCCCGGAACGAGAAGATCCGGTGGCGCACGACCTGTCCGATCTGGAATTTGGCGGTCCGCGCTTTAATCATTCCCCGTCGATAGACCAGGATTGTGGCCGATGCTAGTGCCCTGATCTGGAATTAACCCGCGGTTGCGGGGCAGATAGGCCCCCAATCTTCAGAAAACACTTCATCAATGGTCGATATCCTCAATCTAGCTCTACCATATTTCGGCTTGATCTTCGTTGGATTCGCCTGTGGCAAGGTCAAATCCCTGCCGGAATCGGGCCTCGCCTGGATGAACTTCTTCCTGCTCTATGTGTCGCTGCCGGCGCTGCTGTTTGCGATCATGTCGAAGACGCCGTTTTCGGAATTGAACAACCCGCCGTTCCTGGTCGCGACCACCCTGTCGACCGTTGCGGCGTTCACACTCGCGCTGGTCGTCGGCAAGGTTTTGGGCGGGCTGACGCTGCGCGAGGCGACGCTCGCCGGGCTCTCCGGCGGCTACGGCAATATCGGCTACATGGGACCGGGGCTGGCGCTCGCCGTGCTCGGGCCGAAGGCCTCCGCGCCGACTGCGCTGATCTTCTGCTGCGACAGCATCTTCCTGTTCACGATCGTGCCGTTGCTGATCGAGCTCTCCGACCGCGATCATCCCTCGATCGTGCATGCCTTCGGCGTCGTGCTGAAGCAGATCGTGCTCAACCCGCTGATCATGTCGGCCTGCTTTGGCGCGGCCTTCGCATCGCTGCATATCGAGATGCCCGTCGCACTCGATCGCACCATCACCTTCCTCCAGAACGCAGCCGCTCCGACCGCGCTGTTCG
Organism: Bradyrhizobium sp. Kon56; assembly: GCF_055807635.1. Lineage (NCBI taxonomy): Bacteria > Pseudomonadati > Pseudomonadota > Alphaproteobacteria > Hyphomicrobiales > Nitrobacteraceae > Bradyrhizobium > Bradyrhizobium sp. Kon56. The sequence goes on from NZ_JBVVOU010000015.1 coordinate 52,617, forward strand.
TGCTCGGCGTGACCGTGGCGCTCCGCCCGTTCGATCGGGTCCCGTGGGAAGTGCCGGGCGTGATCGCGATCAAGCTCCTGATCCATCCGCTTGCAGCTTTCGGCCTGATGCTGGCGCTCGGCCCGTTTGCGCAGCCCTGGGCCGCGACCGCCGTGCTGATGGCCTCGCTGCCGCCGGCGCTAAACGTGTTCGTCATCGCCCGGCAGAACGACGCCTGGATCGAGTCTGCCTCCGTCGCGGTGCTGCTCGGGACGTTTGCGTCCGTGGTCACGCTGACCAGCGTGATGTGGGCGATCCAGACTGGCCGGCTGGCGTTTCCTTGAGCGGCGGTTACTTCCGCCAAGTCGGCGTGAGCCCCTCGCGCATCGCAAAACGCCGGAGCGGGCCGATCGCGCCGAGCAGGTGCATGCCGACCGCGCGGACGGGCTGGAGTGGCAGGAAATCGTTGAGCAGCGAGCGGTTGGCGATGTCGATCGCAAAGGTCCGGCTCAGGATGTCCGGACGCCGCGCCCGGTCATAACGCTTGAGCACGTCTGCTGCGCCGGGATCTTGGCCTGATGCGATGGCCTCGCCTGCAAGCCTCGCAATGTCGGCGGCATCGCGGAGGCCGAGATTGAGACCCTGGGCGCCGATCGGGGGAACCACATGGGCGGCTTCGCCGACCAGCGCAATGCGGTCGCCGCCGAAGGATTTGGGACGTTCGATCGCCAGCGGGAACAGATGGCGGCCCGGCTCCACCGTCATGCGCCCGAGGATCGAATGCGACTGCTTCTCGATCGCGGCGGACAATTCCTCATCGCTCAGGCCGCGAAGCCGCTCGGCGTCCGCAGGCGCCGAGACCCAGACGACGCTGGAACGATCGCCGGGCAGGGGCACGAACACGCAAGGACCATGCGGGGTGTGGAACTCGGTCGAGACGTTGCGGTGGGGCCGCGCGTGCCCGACGTTGAAAGTCAGTGCCGTCTGGGTCAGCTCGCGCCGCGTCACCGCGATGCCGGAGGCTTCGCGGCACAGCGAATGCCGGCCGTCGGCCCCGACCACGAGGCGGGCCGAGAGAAATTGCGCAGCGGCCGTGCGGATCGCGACGTCATCGGCTTCGATGACGACAGTTTCGGCCTCGTCGTCGAAACGGACGACATCGGGCAGTTCGGCCGCGCGCGCTTCCAGCGCCAGCATCAGCGAGCGGTTGTCGATGTTGTAGCCGAAGGCATCGAGGCCGATTTCGTGGCAGGAGAACCGGACCTCCGGCGCACGAAACAGCCGGCCGGTGTCGTCGACGAGCCGCATGATTTCGAGCGCGGCCGCCTTGTCCTTGCAGCGCGGCCAGACGTCGAGGCTCTCCAGCAGATCGACGGAGGCACCGAGTAGCGCCGTGGTTCGATTGTCGGCATAAGGCATGCGACGCGCCACCAGCGCGGTCCGTGCGCCCGCCTGCGCCAATGCGATGGCGGCGCTCAGTCCCGCCGGTCCGCCGCCGATCACGGCCGCGTCAAAGAGTGTCGATGCATCTGTCATGGAACGACATTGGACATGCCCCGCGGCAAATTCAAGCCCACTCATATTTCCCTGATTTTATGACGAATTGTGCGACCAGGCGCCGCAATGGCTTATGTGCAAACCGGTGTCATTCTGATAGCAGAAGTCATGGACAGCCAAGAGGATTCCCTGAAGCCCAGGCCCGCGATCCGCGCCGCTGCCTTCTCGGTGCACATCTTCACCGCGTTCGGTGCGGCGATCGCGCTGCTGGCGATGCTTGAGGCCGTGCGTGAGCACTGGGCGGCGATGTTTCAATGGCTGGGCGTCGCCCTCATCATCGACGCGATCGATGGGCCGATCGCGCGCCGGCTCAACGTCAAGGACGTGCAGCCGAACTGGTCGGGCGACGTGCTCGACCTCGTGGTCGATTTCGTCACTTACGTCTTCGTGCCGGCCTATGCGATCGTGGCCAGCGGCTTGCTGCTGCCGGTCGCAGCTCCCCTGCTCGGCGTCGCCATCATCGTCACCAGCGCATTATATTTCGCCGATCTGCGCATGAAAGCGGACGACAATCATTTCCGCGGTTTTCCGGCGCTGTGGAATGCGGCGGCGTTCTATCTGTTTCTGCTGCACTGGCCGCCGCTGCTCTCGACGCTGCTAGTAGCGGCCCTGGTGGTGCTGACCTTCGTGCCGTTCCACGTGCTGCATCCGGTGCGCGTCGTGCGGCTGCGCTGGCTGACGATGTCGCTGATCGCCATCTGGGCTCTGCTCTCCTTCTACACGCTGCAGATGGACTTTCGCGTCGGCACCGGTGTGACTGTCGCGCTCTGCGCGATCGCGCTCTGGATCAGCTTCAGCGACGCATTGATACGGCTGACAAGATCCTTCGCATGATGCACCTGTTGACCAGCCCCGAAGCCTGGGCCGCGCTCCTCACCTTGACCGCGCTCGAGATCGTGCTCGGCATCGACAACGTCATCTTCCTGTCGGTGATCGTCTCGCGCATTCCCGAGAAGCAGGCGCACCGCGCCCGCCAGATCGGGCTCGCGCTGGCGCTGATCTTCCGCATCATCCTGCTCAGCCTCCTGGTCTGGCTGATCGGCCTGACCGCGCCGGTGTTTTCGTTTTCCGGTTACGGCTTCTCCTGGCGCGACCTCATCCTGATCGGCGGCGGTCTGTTCCTGATTGCGAAGGCGACGCACGAGATTCATGGCGAGGTCGAAGCCGATGACGGCGAGGGCGGCGAGAAGTCACCTCGTAACGCTTTCTTCTGGGTCATCGTCCAGATCGTGATCATCGACATCGTGTTCTCGCTGGACTCGATCATCACGGCGATCGGCATGGCGCAGGACCTCGAAATCATGATCGCGGCCGTCGTGATCGCCTGTCTCATCATGTACATTTCGGCCGGACCGGTGTCGCGGTTCGTCGCGGAGCATCCGACCACGAAAATGCTGGCTCTGGCCTTCCTGGTGCTGATCGGCGTCGCGCTGGTTGCGGACGGATTCCAATTCCACATCCCGCGCGGCTACATCTATTTCGCGATTGCGTTCTCGGCAGCGGTCGAGTTTTTCAACGTGCTAGCGAAACGCAACCGCAGGAAGACCGGCAAGCCGTCGGTCTAGGCGTTCCAGCCCGCGTCGAGTTGACAAGGCGGGCGCGATGTCTTTCGCTGGCCCGCGAGAAAAGGAGGTCAGGTGATGACCAAAGCCGTCCGTGTGCACAAGGTCGGAGGCCCCGAAGCCCTGGTCTATGAGAGCGTCGATGTTCCGGCGCCCGGGCCCGGCGAGGTGCGCATCGTCCAGCATGCCGTCGGCCTGAACTTCATCGACGTCTATTACCGCACCGGCCTCTACAAGGCGCCGGGGCTGCCCTTCATCGCCGGCAACGAAGCCTCGGGCGAGGTCGTCGCGGTCGGGCCGGGCGTGACGAATTTCCATCCCGGCGACCGCGTCGCCTACTACCACAATCTCGGCGCCTATACCGGCGAGCGCAACATCCCCTGGGAGCGGCTGGTCAAGCTGCCCGACCACATCACCCACGAGCAGGGCGCCGTGCTGATGCTGAAGGGGCTGACGGTGTGGTATCTCCTGCACAAGACCTTCAAGGTCGAGCCGCATCATCGCGTGCTGATCCACGCCGCGGCCGGCGGCATCGGCCTGCTTGCCTGCCAATGGGCGAGGGCAATGGGTGCCCACGTCATCGGCACCGTCGGCTCGCGCGAGAAGGCTGCGCTTGCCGAGGCCAATGGCTGCGACCATGTGATCCTCTACAACGAGGAAGACTTCGTTGCGCGCGTCAAACAGATCAGCCGCAACGAGGGCTGCGACGTGGTTTATGACGGTGTCGGCAAGGCGACGTTCCCAGGCTCGCTGTCCTGCCTGAAGCCGCGCGGGATGTTCGTCTCCTTCGGCAATGCCTCAGGCCCGGTGCCGCCGTTCTCGATCGCCGAGCTCAACACCCACGGCTCGCTGTTTGCGACCCGGCCCAAGCTCAACGACTATATCGGAACGCGCAAGGAGTTGCTGGAAGGCGCTGACACGCTGTTCGCCGCCGTCATTAACGGCAAGCTCCACGTGCCGATCAACCATGCCTACGCGCTCAAAGACGCCGCCAAGGCGCATATCGATCTCGAGAGTCGCAAGACCACGGGCGCGTCGATCTTGAAGCCGTAGAGAACGTCTTGCCGAAGTCGTCATGCCCGGGCTTGTCCCGGGCATCCACGTTGTTCGTGCCGCGCCTCAAGGCGTACATGGCCGGGACAAGCCGGCCATGACGGAGAGAGAGCGAGCCGTCTACGCCACTCGCCGTGCCGCGCCGGCTCTGGTCAAGATACCGTCGAGACAATCGATCATCTCGGCGATCTCGGCCCGCGTGACGTTCAGCGCCGGCATGAAGCGCAACGTGTCGACCTGCGGCGCGTTGAGGAGGACGCCGGCCTCGAACGCCTGCGCGACGATGCCGGGCGCGATCGGCAGCTTGAGGTCGAGCGCGAGCAGGAGCCCGCGACCTCGCACTTCCCCGAGCCCATGCCGCGCCGAGACCTTCTGCAGCTCGCTTTCGAGCAGCAGCCCGGTTTCGGTCGCCGTCTTCAGGAACTCCGGCTTGCTGACCTCGTCGAGCACCGCAAGCCCCGCCGCGCACATGATCGGGTTGCCGTTGAACGTGCCGCCCTGGTCGCCGTGCTCGAAGCAGGCCGCGCGTTCGGTCGCGAGCAGCGCCGCGAGCGGCACGCCGCCGCCGATGCCCTTGCCGAGCGTCATGATGTCGGGCGCGATGCCGGTGTGCTCGTAGTGGAAGAGCTTGCCGGTCCGGCCCATCCCGGTCTGGATCTCGTCGAAGATCAGGAGGAGGCCGTGCGCGTCGGTGAGGGCGCGCAACTCCTGCAAGAACTGATCGGTCGCCGGCCATACGCCTGATTCCCCCTGGATCGGCTCGATCATCACGGCGACGGAGTTGTCGTTGATCAGCTTTTCGACCGAGGCGATGTCGTTGAGCTTCGCCTTCTTGAAGCCGGCGACCTTTGGCTCGAACAGCGGCTCAAAGGCCTTCTTGCCCGAGGCCGACATCGTCGCCAAGGTGCGGCCGTGAAAGCCGCCTTCGAAGCTGATGATCTCGTACGCGCCACCTCGATGCAGGCTGCCATATTTGCGCGCGAGCTTGATCGCGCCCTCGTTGGCTTCCGCGCCGGAATTGGCAAAGAACACCTGGTCGAACGCGCTGTCTGCAACCAGCGCCTGCGCGAGCTTCAGGCTTGGCTCGTTGTAGAAGGCGGGGCTTGGCGTCAGCAGCCGCTTGGCCTGCACGGCAAGCGCGTTGGCGATCGCGGGCGGGGAGTGGCCGAGGCAGTTGACCGCCCAGCCCTGTACGAAATCGAGATAGCGCTTGCGGCTGTCGTCCCAGAGGTAGGAGCCGGCGCCGCGAACGAACACGGCCTTGGGCCGAGCGGTGATGTCCATCAACGCGTCATACGGATGGGTGGCGGTGGTCATGTCGAACTCCTCTGGAGGCGGGTGGAAAAGGGGGCGCGAAAAGCAAGAAGGCCGCACCTTGCGGGTGCGGCCTTCTCGAAAACCTACGCTGAATTCAGTGCTTCAGCGGCGTCGTCGGACATGGCGCACCCTCTCATCGTCGCGGAAGCGACGGCGGAGCATTTCGGTGCGCTGATGGGTCCGAGCGTTGATCATGGGGCGCGGCAATACATGCGAATGGCCGGGCTTGTCAAGCGCCGCCTTGCAGACCACACGCCCAGCGTGCATGGGGCAGGAGAGAGATGCGCGCCGGGAAACCATTACGTCTCTAGCGCGTTTGTGATCAGCGAACGCGAATTGGCTCGAACCGAACGCCTGACGGTTCGGACCAAGAGGGGCGGGACCAACCAGATAGTTTTAAGCCTTGTCCGACACGCCTTATTCGATCGACCTCGACAGCATTCGCGGCGCGTTTCCGCCAGGCATGGAGGCGCCGCCGCTGTTACTGGATTTTGCCGGCTGGCTGAAGGGACGGCCCTGGGGCAGTGTCGGGTGTTTCTCGCTGCAGGGCCAGTTTTCGGATCAGGCGCCTATTGTTGACGGCAGTCCCTTGCGCGACAGGTTTTCGCTGTTCATGCGGCTGCCGGATGGCTCGGCTGTTGGCGGCTGGTACGGCGCGGGTCTTGACCGCGACAATCCGCCGATCGTGGGGCTTGGCTCCGAGGGCGATTACGAGCTGCTGGCGCCGAGCCTCGATGGCCTGCTCGCGAAACTGACGTCGCAACAATTCGACAACGCTTGGAGCGATCTGAAGCCGCACGACGAAGTCAAATGTCAGACGGTCGAGCTCGCGCAATGGCTCACCGGACGGCTGGGCAGGGATATGGCGGCGTCCGATGACGATCCGTCGGAGCTGCCCGACTTTCGCGGCTTCATGGAAAGATGGAGCCGGGGTCGCGAAGACTATTGGGCCAATCATCGCCTGATGGCCGAGCTCGGCTGGCGCCTGGCCGCGCATCTCCCCAAGGGCAAGAACGCCTGGGACAAGACGCATTTCGAGGTCGCGATCGTCGGCAAGCAGTACGAGGCGCGCGTCCTCTCGCGCGGGCCGCAGCCGTTCGAGGAAGCCGCCTCGATCGAATCCCTGCTGCGCGATCTGCGTGAGGAGATGCGCCGCGCACAGCCCGAGCTCGGGCTGTGGTACGCCATGAAATTCGATCTCTATGCCGACGGCCGCGTCATGCCGAACTTCGAATATGATGTGCGCCCGACCATCGAGGGCGAGCCCGCGAAGCTGTCGGAGGCGCAAGCCGATCTTGCCCGCGCCCCGCGCCCGGAGCGCTGGGTGCCGAAATGGCTGGCGGAATCTTGAAGCTGGGCATCCAGCGATGCCGCCGCCCAGCCGGCGCCGAAATCTTCCGCTGTCGCGTCATCATGACCTCGCGGGAACGGCACCTTCGATCCCCCTTGACTTAGAGCGCGCTCGAAGGGGTATCTGTACGTGCGTCAGTACGAGAACGGGCACACATGAAGATCGGCGACCTCGCAAAACGGACCGGCCTGTCGACACACACGCTGCGCTACTATGAGCGCATCGGGCTGCTGCCATACGCCGACCGGGATCGCTCCGGCCAGCGCGACTTTGACGCATCGATCCTCACATGGATCGAATTTCTCGGTCGGCTCAAGACCACGGGAATGCCGATCCGGGGCATGTTGCGTTATGCGGCGCTTCGGGATGAAGGCGAAGCCACCGGGCCAGCCCGGCGGCAGATGCTGGAAGTCCACCGGGAACAGGTGCGCACGCAAATTGCCGAACTCCAGGAATGCCTGCTCGTCCTTGATACCAAGATCGCCGGCTATGCCAGCGACGAACAGAGGACGAAGGAAAATGACGCACGCCCAAACACAAGACGAAAGCCGCTTCGATCGCGGCCAGCGGGCCCTGTCGCGCATTGACGGCAGTGCCGGCGAAAAGGTCGTCGCCTCACTCGCCGACATAGCTCCGGATTTCGCACGATACGTGATCGAGTTTCCGTTCGGCGACATTTACTGCCGCCCGGACCTCGGCCTGCGCGATCGAGAGATCGCCACGATCGCCGCGCTGACGGCGCTCGGAAATGCCGCGCCTCAGCTCAAAGTGCATCTCGAGGCGGGTCTGAACGTCGGCCTGTCTCGCGACGAGATCGTGGAGATCATGATGCAGATGGCCGTCTATGCGGGCTTCCCGGCGGCGCTGAACGGGCTGTTCGCAGCCAAGGAAGTGTTCGCCGCACGCGACGAACAGCAGGCGTCGGGAGAAGCGACATGACCTCGTAGTTCGGGCACGCCCAGCCTGAACGCCGGCTGGTGGAAAATGCCTAAGGCGCGCCGGTCTTGCCGGCGTGCCGCGACCGGAATCTCAGAATCCCGCGACGCTGCCGTGGAGGTCGTACTGGTCCGCGCGCTCGATCTTGGCGGTGACGATCTCGCCGACGCGCAAGGGGCGGCGGCTCGACAGGTAGACGGCGCCGTCGATCTCGGGCGCATCGGCCTTGGAGCGGCCCCTTGCGACGGTCGGGCCGACCTCGTCGATGATGATCTGCTGGCGCGTGCCGACCTTGCGCTTCAGCCTGCGCGCAGAGATTTTCTGCTGGCGCGCCATCAGTGCATTGTAGCGCTCCTGCTTGATCTCTTCCGGCACGGGGTTCTCGATCGCATTCGCCGTGGCGCCGGCGACCGGCTCGTACTTGAAGCAGCCGAGCCGATCGATCTCGGCTTCGTCCAGCCAGTCGAGGAGATAGGCAAAGTCCGCATCGGTCTCGCCGGGGAAGCCGACGATGAAGGTCGAGCGCAAAGCGAGATCAGGACATTGCTCGCGCCAGCGCTTGATGCGCGCCAGCGTCTTGTCCTGCGCCGCCGGGCGCTTCATGGCCTTCAGTACTTCGGGGCTCGCATGCTGGAACGGGATGTCGAGATAGGGCAGCACCTTGCCCTCGTTCATCAGCGCGATGACCTCGTCGACATGCGGGTAGGGGTAGACATATTGCAGCCGGACCCAGGCGCCGAGCTCGCCGAGCTCGCGCGCGAGGTCGATGAATTTGGCGCGGACCTGGCGATCCTTCCACGGGCTCTCGGCGTATTTCAGATCGACGCCATAGGCCGAAGTGTCCTGCGAGATCACCAGCAGCTCTTTCACGCCGGCGTCGACCAGGCGCTCGGCCTCGCGCAGCACGTCGTTGGCCGGTCGCGAGACCAGGTCGCCGCGCAGCTTCGGGATGATGCAGAAGGTGCAGCGGTTGTTGCAGCCCTCGGAGATTTTCAGATAGGCATAGTGCCGCGGCGTCAGCTTGATGCCTTGCGGCGGCACCAGATCGAGATGCGGATTGTGGGCGGGCGGCAGCGCGCGATGCACGGCGTCCAGCACGCTCTCATATTGCTGCGGGCCGGTGATGGAGAGCACGCCGGGATAGGCCTGCTCGATCTGCTCGGGTTCCGCCCCCATGCAACCGGTCACGATCACCTTGCCGTTCTCGGCCATGGCCTCGCCGATCGCCGAGAGCGATTCCTGCTTGGCGCTGTCGAGGAAGCCGCAGGTGTTGACGATGACGATGTCGGCCCCGTCATGCTTGCGGGCGAGCTCGTAGCCCTCGGCGCGCAGACGCGTGATGATGCGCTCGGAATCCACCAAAGCCTTGGGGCACCCGAGCGACACGAAGCTGACCTTCGGCGCAGCCGTCTGATCCATATCCAAATCTGCCTGATTGACAGGGTTGAGCTAGTCCCAATTGCCCATAATTACAACCCTTTGCATGGCTCGCGGGCATGCTATGGATGAATCACTGGTGGTGAGTGAGCAATGAGCGCCGAACAGTCGCCCAAAATCGTGATCGTCGACGAAAGCCCGATCCGGGCTGCGATCCTCGAAGAAGGGTTGCGGGAGGCCGGATTTACGCAGATCGTCCATATCCGCGAGATGCAGAGCCTGCTCGCCCGGATTTATGCGGTCGATCCCGACATCATCCTGATCGATCTGGAAAACCCCAGCCGCGACGTGCTGGAAGCGATGTTCCAGGTCAGCCGCGCCGTGAAGCGGCCGATCGCGATGTTCGTCGACCAGAGCGATTCATCCTCGATCCAGGCCTCGGTCGAGGCGGGGGTCTCCGCCTATATCGTCGACGGGCTGAGGAAGGAGCGCATCAAGCCGATCCTCGACCTCTGCGTGTCGCGCTTCAATGCCTTCGCAAAACTCCAGGAGGAACTGGAGCGTACCAAGTCGCAGCTCGAGGATCGCAAGGTCATCGAGAAGGCCAAGGGCATCCTGATGAAGGTGAAAGGCCTCACCGAGGACGAGGCCTATGTGCTGCTGCGCTCCACTGCGATGCGCGAGAAGAAGAAAATCGGCGAGATCGCCCAGTCGATCATCACCGCGTCGGAGATGCTGAAATGACCGCTCCCCTCCGCATCGGGTTCATTCCGCTGGTCGATGCCGCAGCGCTGATCGTTGCCGTCGACAAGGGATTTGCCGCGGCTGAAGGGCTCGAGGTCGAACTGGTCCGCGAGGTCTCCTGGTCCAACGTCCGCGACAAGCTCAATATCGGCTTGTTCGACGCCGCGCATCTGCTCGCTCCCGTCGCGATTGCGTCCTCGCTCGGGCTCGGCCACGTCAAGGTGCCGATCGCGGCGCCCTTCAATCTCGGCATCAACGGCAACGCGATCACGGTCTCGCCGGCGCTTCATACCGCGCTGATGGAGGAGATCGACGGCGACCGCTTCGATCCGCTCGCCACGGCAAAAGCGTTGGCGCGCGTGGTCACCAAGCGGCGCAAGGCTGGGGCCGATCCGTTGACCTTCGGCATGACCTTCCCGTTCTCGACCCACAATTATCAATTGCGGTTCTGGATGGCGGCGGCCGGCGTCGATCCCGACGAGGACGTGCGGCTGGTCGTGCTGCCGCCGCCCTATATGGTCGACAGTCTTGCCAATGGGCATGTCGATGCGTTCTGCGTCGGTGCGCCCTGGAATTCGATCGCGGTCGATCTCGGGATCGGCCACATCCTGCATTTCGTCTCCGACATCCTGGCCCATGCGGCCGAGAAGGTGCTGGCGCTCCGCCAGGTCTGGGCTGACAAGAATCCCGACGTGGTAGCCAGCCTGGTGCGCGCGGCGGTGAAAGCCGCCGAGTTCATCGAGCATCCCGAAAACCGGACCGAAGCGGCGCAGATCCTGGCGCAGCCGGAGCGGATCGGCGTCGATGCCGAAGTCATCCAGCGCACCCTCACGGGGCGCCTCAAGATTTCGCCGGACGGCACCTTTCGCGAGAGCGGCAGCTACCTCCTGGTGGGACGCGAGGAAGCAGGGCGCCCCGATCCGGTCCAGGCCGCCTGGCTCTATGCGCAGATGGTGCGCTGGGGGCAGACGACGCTGACGCCCGACGGCGTCAAGACGGCGATGGCCGTGTTCAGGCCCGATCTCTACGACGGCGCCCTCGGGCGCCGGCCGCCCGCCCAAGCCCCCGCGGCATTCGGCGCATTCGCCGGCCCCGCCTTCGATCCCGCCAATATTCGGGGGCATCTCGAGGCCTTCGAGGTGGGCCGCTGGAAGGTGTGATTCGGGTCTGCATCGTTTTTGAGCGCTGGAGATCCGAGTCTAAATTTTAGGCCGACTGCTCGAATTTCATAAGAGTTCCGGAGCCCAGAGTTCCCCGGCGCGCTCTTAATTACCTGATACCTCACACATTTTCATTTCATCGAAGCTGGCACGCAACTTGAATGTTGCAGTGCGGCCAGCCTGTCACAGATGCCTGCTGCGCCAGTCCCCAGCAACGAAGCTGATCGGACCGCTGGGTGCACAGCCGGCTCTCGAGCCAGCCGAGCTCCTCGTGGGTCGTGCACTTTCCGTCGAAACCACTCAGGTGGCCGCAGGAGCTTCGTTACTGACCATGAAACTCGACACCGTCTCAGTCGACTTTACCGACGACCAGAAACGCTACCTTGAAGGCTTCACGACCGGTCTGCAGATCAGCCGGGTCGGTCGCGGTCTCGGCGGCGGCGCCGGCAAGGCGAACGCCGAGCCGACCGGTCCCGATGCCGTGCACATCAAGGCGCAGGACAAGGTGATCGCCGCGGGCAAGAAGCTCGCCGACCAGGAGAAGGTCAAGCGCGACGAGCATCCCTTCGATGCCTATCCGCGTCTCCGCCAGCAGGCGCTCGACAATACGCCGCCGAGCCCGGCGGATAATTTCCGCTGGCGCTATTACGGCATCTTCTACGTCGCGCCGACGCAGGACTCCTACATGTGCCGTCTGCGCATTCCGAACGGCATCATGAAGCACTGGCAACTGTCCGGCCTTGCCGACCTCGCCGATGAAACCTGCGGGCCCTACAGCCACGTCACGACGCGTGCCAATCTCCAGCTTCGCGAGATCCCGCCGAAGAACGCCGTGAAGCTGATCGAGGGCATACAGGATCTCGGCCTGTGCTCGCGCGGCTCCGGCGCCGACAACATCCGCAACGTGACGGGAACGCCGACGGCGGGCATCGATCCGCAGGAGCTGATCGACACGCGGCCTTATGCGCGCGAGTGGCACTACCACATCCTGAACGATCGCTCGTTGTATGGCTTGCCGCGCAAGTTCAACGTCGCCTTCGACGGCGCCGGCAAGATCGCGGTGCTCGAGGAGACCAACGACATCGCCTTCACGGCGTATGAGGTGAAGGATGGGTTCGGCGTCGAACCCGGGATCTGGTTCCGCCTCGGCCTCGGCGGCATCACCGGCCACAAGGACTTTGCGAAATATTCCGGCATCGTCGTCAAGCCTGAAGACGCTACCGCCGTTGCCGACGCCATCGTGCGCGTCTTCATCGAGCACGGCGACCGCACCAACCGCAACAAGGCGCGGTTGAAATACGTGCTCGACGCCATGGGCCATGACGGCTTTCTCAAGCTGGTCGAAGAGCGGCTGAAGACGCCGTTCACGCGCGTGACGGAAGAGGCGTTTGCGCCGCGGCCGGCCGCGGACCGCATGGCGCATATCGGCGTGCACAAGCAGAAGCAGGACGGCTTGAACTGGATCGGCGTGTCGCTGACGCTCGGCAAGATCAGCTGCGATCAGATGCGGGGTCTCGCCAAGGTGGCGCTGGACCTCGGTGACGGCGAGATCCGTCTGACCGTCTGGCAGAACCTGCTGATATCAGGGGTGCGTGACGAGAATGTCGAGCTTGCCGTTGCGGCGATCAAGCAGATCGGGCTCGCGGCCGAGGCCTCGCACATCCGCGCCGGCCTGATCGCCTGCACCGGCAATGCCGGTTGCCGCTTTGCCGCCTCCAACACCAAGCGTCACGCCGCCGAGATCGGCGAATGGTGCGAGCCGCGCGTCGAGATGGACAAGCCGGTCAACATCCACGTCACCGGCTGCCACCATTCCTGTGCCCAGCACTACATCAGCGACATCGGTCTGATCGGGGCGCGCGTGCCTGTCAACGAGGAGGACACGGTGGAGGGCTATCATCTCTTCACCGGCGGCGGGTTCGGTCCTGACGCCGACGTCGGTCAGGAGGTCTATCACGACCTCAAGGCCGAGGACGCGCCGAAGACGGTCGAAGGGCTGCTCAAGGCCTATATCGCCCATCGCTCGTCTCCTGACGAAACCTTCCTGTCCTTTGCGCGCCGCCACGACGGCGAGACGCTGCGCAAGCTTGCCGATGCCGAGGTGTCCTCATGAACCAGATTAGCCCTCCACCCAAACTCGACATTATTCCCACGAGCGCCCCGTTCTCCGACGCGCAACGCTCCTGGCTGAACGGCTTCTTTGCCGGGCTGCTGTCGCCTGAGGCGGCCACGCCGCTGTCGGCGGAGCAGGGCGCCGCGGTCATGCAGGCTGGTGACGGTGACGACGGTGAAGCGCCGTGGCACGACCAGACCATGCCGATCGCCGATCGGATGAAGCTCGCCGAAGGCCGTCCCGTGCGGCGCAAGATGATGGCGGCGATGGCGCAGCAGGATTGCGGGCAGTGCGGCTACAATTGCCACGACTATTCGGAGGCGATCGCGAGCCGCAGTGAAGCGCGCCTCAACCTCTGCGTCCCCGGTGGCAAGGAAACCGCACGGATGCTGAAGTCGTTGCACGAAGAGCTGGACAAGGCGCCGGCGGCAAAGCCGGCTGACAAGCAAGACGCGGTGGCGGCCCCCGCCGTGACCGTGACGATCGCCGAGCCCGGCCGCTCGCGGGACAACCCCGTTGCGGCGACCTTCCTGTCGCGCCGTCTTCTCAACAAGGGAAAGTCCGAGAAGGAAACCTATCACGTCGAGTTCGATCTCTCCGAGAGCAAACTCGACTACGTCGTCGGTGACAGTTTTGGCGTGTTCGCGCGGAACGAGCTCGGCCTCGTCGACCAGGTCATCGCGTTGCTCGGTGCCTCCCACACCACGAAGGTCAACGGCAAGACGCTGCGCGAGGTGCTGATCGACGACGTCTCGTTGTCGCCGGCGCCCGACACGCTATTCGAACTGCTCTCCTTCATCACCGGCGGCGCGCAGCGCGAGAAGGCGCGGGCGCTGGCACAGGGCGAGGATCCCGATGGCGATGCCGCAACGCTCGACGTCATGGCGGCGCTGCAGAAGTTCTCGGGCACGCGGCCGCATCCCGAAGCCTTCGTGGAGGCGCTCGAGCCGCTGCAGCCGCGGCTCTATTCGATCTCGTCCTCGCACAATGCGACGCCTGGAAAGCTGTCGCTGACGGTCGATTCCGTGCGCTACGTGATCGGCAAACGCAAGCGCATCGGCGTTGCCTCGACCTTCCTCGGCGAGCGCATCGCTGAGGGCGAGAAGCTCAAGGTCTATGTGCAGAAGGCGCACAATTTCGGCCTGCCGCAGGATCCGAAGACGCCGATCATCATGATCGGCCCCGGCACCGGCATTGCGCCGTTCCGCGCCTTCCTGTTCGACCGCAAGGCGACCGGTGCGCCTGGCAAGAACTGGCTGTTCTTCGGCCATCAGCGCAGCGATTGCGACTTCTTCTACCAGGAGGAGCTCAACGCGATGAAGACCTCGGGCCTGCTCACGCGTATGTCGCTGGCCTGGTCGCGCGACGGCGAGAAGAAGTTCTATGTGCAGGACCGCATGCGCGAGGTCGGCCGCGAGGTGTGGACGTGGCTCGCCGAGGGGGCGCATTTCTACATCTGCGGCGATGCCAAACGCATGGCCAAGGACGTCGAGCGTGCACTGGTCGATATCGTCGCCCAATTCGGGGCGCGTTCGACCGACGAAGCCGTCAGTTTTGTCGCAGAACTCAAGAAGACGGGCCGCTTCCAGGCTGACGTCTACTAGTTGTCATCCTACGGTCATCCGAGCCGGTTCCAACTGGCTCGGATTTGAGCGAATAAGATTCTCGGAAGTGGCGGGCGAGGAGAATTTGCTCCTGCGATGCGGGGTTTTCAGAGAACCCGCATCGCTATTTCCGCCGGTCTCTTGCCCGCCACCCCGGTTGATCCTTCATAATCGTCCGAATGGGGCGTTGGAGATCGACCATGCGCGAACTATCGGCGGAAGCCAGGCTGCACTTCTACGCCCGCTCGCTCTCGCGGCGGACCGGTGCGAGCGTGCATCATGCCGCAATGTACAGCGCCTTCGCCGTCATCGCCGCGATCGTGTTCGGCACGCTGTCGGTACACCCGTTCTGATCACGCTCCGCGCTTGAACGGCGCGACCTCGATCCCTGCATCCTTCAAAGCCTGCCGCAGACCGCGCGCGATGTCGACGGCGCCCGGCGTATCGCCGTGGATGCAGACCGTGTCGGTGCGCATCTTGATGACCTTGCCGGTGACCGAGACCACCGCGCCGTCCTGCACCATGCGCACCACGCGGTCGGCGATGGCCTTGGCGTCATGCAGCACTGCACCGGGCTTCTTGCGCGAGACGAGATTGCCGTCGTCCTCATAGGCGCGGTCGGCGAACACCTCGTGCACCATCGGCAGATTGGCGGCTTCGCCGGCCTTCACCAGCTTGGAATTGGCGAGCACGACGAAAATCAGGCTCGGGTCGACCGCCTTGATGCCGGCGGCGATCGCCTTCGCCGTCATGTCGTCCTCGCAGGCGACGTTGGAGAGCGCGCCATGCGCCTTCACATGCGTTACCTTGTGGCCGGCCGCGGTCGCGATCGCCTGCAGCGCGCCGATCTGGTAGGCGACGAGGTTCTCGATCTCGGAGGCCTTCAGGCCCGCGATCGGATGGCGGCCGAAGCCGTGCAGGTCGCGATAGCCAGGATGCGCGCCGACCGAGACGCCGCGCGCCTTCGCCAGCTCGACCGTTCGGCGCATGATGTCGGGGTCGCCCGCGTGGAAGCCGCAGGCGACGTTGACCGAGCTCGCCAGCTCGATCATGGCGGCATCATTGCCCATCTCCCAAGCGCCAAAACCTTCGCCGAGATCGCAATTCAGATCGATCGTCTTCATGGGTTGCTCTCCGTCTCTGGTCGTCTTGTCGTTTACGGCTCGGCCGCGACCTGCCAGGTCCCGGCGTCGACGGCACTGACAGCATAGCCCGCGACGTTGGCATCGCTGAGCGCTTCGATGTTGAGCGCCACGGTGTCGGCAGAACGCAGGCGATCGGGCAGGTTGCGGATCAGCTGCGCAAATTTCTTCGCCTCGTCCTGCGCCTCGGCCATGCTGACCGCCTTGAAGCGGAACGCCGTTCCCGCTGAGGTCTGCGCGAGACGGCCGACGTCGGCCGTGATCACGGTCGCGATCTTCGGGTAGCCGCCGGAGGTGCCGCGATCCATCATCAGCGCGATCGGCGCGCCGTTGCCGGGCACCTGGATGCTGCCGTTGACCGTGCCGTCGGAGACGATGTTGTGGCCGTGCAGATGCTTGATCGCGGGACCTTCCAGCCGGTAGCCCATGCGATCGGAGGTCGCCGAGATCTTCCACTCGCTGTCGAGGAACAGCGCCTTGTTGGCGTCGTCGAACTCGTCGTCCTGCGGACCCAGCAGGACGCGGATCGGACCGCTCGACGGCTTCGGCAGTTCGATGCGCTGTTCCGGTGCACCGCTTGCGGCATCGACGCTGAATTCGTCGTCGGCCTGCAGCGGGCGCGGGTAGGGGCTGCCGAGACCGGCACGGGCGTTGACTGCGAGACTGCCGAACACCGGCTCGCCCTTGATCCCGCCTTCGATCGCCAGATAGGTGAACGCACCGCCGCGAGCAAAACCCAGCGTCAGCGTCTCGCCGTCTTTCAGCGTCACCGATGTGTCCGTGGCGACCGGACTGCCGGCGATGTCCGCATTGCGCGGCGCGCCTGAGATCGCAACGCGCACGGCACCGTCGCGCGCGGTGAACGCGGCGCCGAACGGGCCGACCTCGACAGCGGCTGCGAACGGTTCGTTGCCGACAAGCGTGTTCGCCGCCGCGAGCGACAGGCGGTCCATCGCTCCGCTGACCGTCAGGCCATAGCGTTGCGCGCCATGGCGTCCGCCGTCCTGGACCGAGCTTGCCGGCCCGATGCTGGCGATCACGAGCCGGCTCATGCCACCACCTGCTCGGCAATGATCTCGCCGGCCTCGGCAGCGCGGTCCTGTTCCTCGAATGTCTTGTGGTCGATCGCGAAAAACGTCACGCGATCGCCGGGTTCGGTGAGGAAGGTCGGATTGCGGTGGAGCTGATAGGTCCGCACCGGCGTGCGGCCGAGCAGGTGCCAGCCGCTCGGGGCCGCCAGGCACTGGATTCCGGCCTGGATGCCGCCGATCGAGATCGTGCCGGCAGGCGTCAGCAGCCGTGGATTCTGCCGCCGCGACATCTGCAGGGATTTGTCGAGGCCGCTGAGATAGGACCAGCCCGGCGTGAAGCCGATCATGGCAACCTTGTAGTCGCCGGCGACGTGGCGCGCGACGATGTCGTCGGGTGTGGTGTTCAGCGCCTTCGCGACGTCCTCGAGGTCGATGCCGTGCTCGCCGCCATAGGCGACGGGAATTCGCCATCGGCGGGCCTTGGTGGCCGGCGGCAGCGGCTGGCTGGCGAGCGCGAGCAGCTTTTCGCCAAGTTCATCAAAGCCGATCTTGCCGGGATCGTAATGCACCAGCAGCGAGCGATAGGTCGGCACGGACTCGGTGATGCCATCGATCGGACTCGCTGCGAGCGCCTTGTCGAGCGCCAGCACGCGCTGGTTGGCGTCGTCGTCGATGGTACGGCTGAACTCGACCGTGACGGCGCTGTCGCCACTGGGCAGCAGGCGGGGCGGGGGAAGCGTCGCGGACATGGGCTGTCGAAATCGGGCTTCTGGAGATACGCGGGCTCGGCCTTGAGCTCCGCTTGTCCCTGCTTCGCGTAAATGCGCCCGCAAGTCCAATAAATTAATGCAGGGGGAGGCGATAAACCCTTGTTATCGCGACGCATAACTGCGCTGCGGCCCTGCATGATTGGTATCCTATTGGCCCTTGACGCAAGGCCCGCACCCCGCAAGATGCGCGCGTTCTTTCCCGCCCATCCGGAGCTCGTCTGTTTCCATGTCGCTGTCCCCCGAAGCCCGCAAGACCCTCGCCGGCATCACCACTGCCACCATCACCACGGTCCTGCTGAAGAAGGGCCTGCGCAACATCTGGATGCGCGGCGCGCGTCCGCTGCGTCCGGGTCTGCCGCGCCTGGTGGGACCGGCCTTCACGCTGCGCTTCGTGCCGGCGCGGGAGGATCTGGCGACGCCGGAGTCATGGTCGTCGCCGATCTCGACCCGCACCGCGATCGAGGCAATGCCGGAGGGCTGCATCGCCGTGGTCGACGCCATGGGCATCACCGACGCCGGCATCTTTGGCGACATCCTATGCGCGCGCATGATGAAGCGCGGCGTCACCGCACTCGTCACCGACGGTGTCGTGCGTGACGTCGAGGGCGTGCTCGGCACCAACCTGCCGGTCTGGTGCGACGGCTATGCCGCGCCGCCGTCAGTCGCCGGTCTGACCTTCGTCGGCTGGGGCGAGCCGATCGGCTGCGGCGGCGTTGCGGTGTTCCCGAACGACATCGTTGTTGCCGACCAGGACGGCTGCGTGCTGATCCCGCAGGCGATGCTCGAACAAGTGCTCAACGAGGGTGTCGAGCAGGAGCGGATGGAAGCCTGGATCGTCAACGAGGTGAACAATGGCGCGGTGCTCCCGGGCCTCTATCCCATGAACGCCGAGACCAAGGCGCGCTACGCAGCAAGCAAGAAGTAATCGGGAAAGAAGCGAGGTAATCCCAATGGAGATCACTGTTGCAGGCACGCGGCTGACCCGCCGCGCGCCCAAGGAAAATTTCACCGGCACCGTCTGGCAGGACCCGGTGATCATGGCGCCCGCGCCGGCACGGCTGAACTGCTCGCGTGTCTCGTTCGAGCCTGGCGCACGCACCAACTGGCATCATCATCCGCTCGGGCAGACCCTCTACGTCATCTCCGGTGTCGGCCGCGTTCAGACCAAAGGCGGGCCCGTCAGGGAGATCCGTCCCGGCGACACCGTCTGGATTCCGCCGGGTGAGGTGCACTGGCACGGCGGATCGCCGACCAACGGCATGTGCCATATCGCCATGCAAGAAGCGCTCGACGGCGTCTATTCGACGTGGCTGGAGCCGGTGAGCGACGCGGAGTATGGGGCCGCGTTGGGCTAGCTCTCGTGCCCCGGACAAGACGCATCGCCCCGCGGCGATGCGTCGCCGATCCGGGGCCCAAAACTTTTGACGGCATCAGGACTGCTGAGTCCCGGCTCTGCGCAGCAACGCTTCTCGTCGCTGCTTGTCCGGGGCACGACACCTTACATCCGCTCGGCGGTCCACGTTCCCGTGCACATGCTGCCGCGCCACGTGCCGGAGCCGGAGGTGCCGCTGAGGCGGCCGAAGCCGACGGCGCGCTTGATGCCGGTGCTCAAGGTGACATTGATGCTGCCGGCATCCGCGACGCGGCCCGACGCCGTCACCATTGCGCTGCTCGAGGCGATCTGACCGTTGTTGATGCCGATGGCGACGGTCGAGCCGTTGCCGCAGGTCTCGCTCGATGACGAGATGCGGACATTCCATGCGCCGTCGAATGTGCTGGCGCTGGCCTGCGCGGCCGGCAACGCGATGACTATGATTGTGGCGAAGAGAGACTTGCGAAATCCGTTCATGACACGCCCCTAGGGTTGATCATGCGGGGATCGTGTCACGGACGCGGAACCGGCGATGTGAGGGCTGTCACGCGCGCGACGGGCTCTGTGATGTCGCGCACATCCCCGAAAACGAGGGGCAAAAGCAAAAGGGCCCGCATTGCGGGCCCTTTGTCTCGGTCAGAGTGTCGCGGGAAGTCAGTTCACCCGCGTCCAGGTCTGGCCGCCGCAGAACATGCCGCCGAAGGCGCAGCCCTGCACGCGCAGGCGATCGGTGCCCTTCAGCGCGATGGTTGAATCGTAGGTCGAGCCGGAGTTCGGATCGAGGATCCGGCCGGACCATTTTGGGTCCTTGTTCTGGTCCTTGCCGGGCTTCATGTTGATCAGAACCTGCTCGCCATTCTGGTTCGATTTCGAATCGACCGAGTAGCCGCAGAGATTGCTGCCGCATTGCTCGATGCGGACCTTGCCTTCCTTCTCCTCGGTGAGCCAGACGCCGAGCGGTGAATTGAGGTCGCGCGTGGCCGCGGTTGCGGGAGCCGGCGGCGCGACGGCGGCCGACTGAACGGGAGCAGGCGCCGGGACGGGAGGCGGAGATGGCGCCGGCGGCGCGACTGCCACCGTCGGGGCAGCACTTGGGGTCGGCTGAGGCGGCGGCACAAGCGCCTCTTCGGCCGGAGCCTTGTTAGCCGTGGTGGCCGGAGGCGCTGGCGGGGCAGGAGGCGCCACGGCCACGGGGGCTTGGACGGGAGCTTGGACAGGGGCCTGCTCGGCCGCCGGCGGCGCCGTGACAGGTGTTGGGGCCGGCGCCGGATCGGCAGGCGGCTGCGGATCAGCCTTGGCCTGTTGCGGTGCCTGCGGGTCCGCTTTGGGAGCCCCCTTGGCATCGTTCTTGGCTTTCTTCGCCTTGCCCTGGCCGGTGTTGTCGTAGACGCCGGGGATTTGCACCGTGCCGCGGTCGGGATCAATGCGGATGGTGCGCCCGCCATAGTCGAAGGTGTACTGCGCCTGCGCAGCGGTGCTCGCCAAAAGGAATGCGGCCGTGGCCAACAGCTTCCTCATTTCGCATCTCCTGAAACAGGTGGTCCCCGCACCGACGCTTACGCCCCGGTTCGATCGCAAAAAGTGATCTAGATCACTGTCACCGTATGAGTCGTGGCTTCTGCGTTTCGGGTTCAATAACACCGGAGCCGGTCCAAAGTTTGGCCGGCACAAGCGACAGGAGGACGCGGCCCTAATCGAACCAGGCGGCGTAGATCTTCTTGTAGCTGCCGTCCTGCATCGAAATATGCAGCCATTGATCGACGAAGGCCTTCAGCGCCATGTCGCGCTGGAGCCAATAGGCCTTCTCGGAAAAATCGAACGGCTTGTCGGGATGCACCGCGCAGAGCACGCCTTGATGCTGCTTCTGCTGGTAGCGCGTCTCCGAGGCGTCGGTCATCATCAGGTCGGCATTGCCCTTGGCGATCTCGTCGAAGATCACGGTATTGTCCGGGAAGACGGTGATGTCGGCGTCCTTGATGTTGGCACGCGCGAAGCGCTCGTTGGTGCCGCCGGGATTGACGATCACGCGGGTGCCCTTCTTGTCGATGTCGGTGATGCTCTGGTATTTGCCGACATCGGCACAGCGCGCGATCGGCGTCTTGCCCTCGCGCATGATCGGCGTGGAGAAGAAGCCCTTCTTCTGCCGGTCGAGCGTGACCGAGACGCCGCCCATGGCGATGTCGAACTGATCGGCCTCGAAATCCTTCATCAGCTTCGGCCAGGCCGTCGGCACGAATTCGACCTTGACGCCGAGCGCCTTGCCGAGTGCCTCCGCCATGTCGACATCGAAGCCACTGAATTGCTGCGTCGTCTTGTCGAGATAGGTGAAGGGCTTGTAGTCGCCGGTCATGCCGACGCGCAAAGTGCCGCGCTTGACTATCTCGTCGAGGCGGGACGGCGCCGTCTGCTGTGCGTGGGCCGAAAGGTTTGCCAGCAGGACCACGGCCAAAGTCGCCAGAATTCGAATGGTCATTCGAACGATCATCTCTTTTCCACCCATGTCCAAGCTGTCATTGTGCAGCTCTCGAGGCCTGTCTTGAGGCCTGGATTTAGACCAGATGCCCGTCTCTGGCGAGGCGGAATTGAAGGGAATTTTGAAGTGACGATCTCAATGTATGACGCCTCGGTCGGACTCTTCGTGCCGTATCTGCGCAACCTCTCCGCATTGCTCGACAAGGGCGTTGCCTATGCCGAGGCCCGGAAGTTCAACCCGGCCGTCCTGCTCGGCATGCGCATGGCGCCCGACATGTACGATCTGGCGCAACAGATCGGCGAGGCCTGTCGCCACGCCACGGTCGCCGCGGCCTTGCTCGCCGACCGCGAGCCGGTGGCGCTGCCGGTGCTGGAGCACGACATGGCCGGGCTCCAGGCCCGCATCGCGACGTCAATCGAGTTCATCGAAAGCCTGCCGCGCGCAGAGATCAATGCTGCGGCGGAGCGGAATGTCTTCTTCAGGCTGAAGAACGGGACCGAGTTGCCCTTCACCGGGCGGACGCTGCTGCTGACCTTCAGCGTTCCGCAGTTCTTCTTTCACGTCACGACCGCCTACGACCTGTTACGGCACGCAGGCGTCGAGCTCGTGAAGAAGGATTATCTCGGACGACGATAAGCCGAACCGGCATCCACTTCGCGCGAGAGCGCGCTAGGCTTCGCCCTTGCGCTCGTAATCGGCGAGCGAGCTGCGGCCGGCGATCTCGCTGCGCAGCTCTTCGAAGCGCCGATGCGCCTCGTCCTCATGCGCGTCGACGAAATGCACCGCGGCTTCGCCGGTCATCGGGCCGCTGACCACGGGCACGGACTGCTCGCCGATGGTCTCGTGGACGTAGAACTGGCCGTCATCGCCGCGATGGACCGTCCATTTCAGACGGATCGCCACCATCGGCCCGGGGCCGACCTTGCTGTAGCCGTCGGCGTCGGCGTGCTCCGGCACCAGCGGCTGCTCCTCGACCACCGGATGCTCGTCGACCATCGGGTGCTCGTCCGCGACCCCATGCTCACCAGCAACCACCATTTCAGTCACGGTGACAGTCTCGGTCTCGCGCACGACGAGGACGGGTTCAGGATGCTCCAGGATGCTGGCGATGGTCGCCAACGCGTGGTCGGTCGGGTCGATCTCTGACAAGGGTCCATCCTCCAGCTCGACGCGGCCGGCAAGTCTGTCCCACCGCCGCCGCGGCCGGACCTATTACGCGGGTTTGATTAAGGCTGAGTGAGGGCTCGATCTGCACCAAAATGGGACTCATTCTGGCGTTCCGAAGGCGGGGGGCAGCCGCCCGCCCAAGAGAACCGCCTAGCCCGGAGATGCGCTCAGCCCAGGACATCCTGATTGATGATGTTCTGCCGGATAGGATCGCCGTCCAGCACACTCAGGATGTTGCGCGCGGTCTGCTCGCTCATCCGGCTCACCGCCTCGACCGTCACGCCGGCGACGTGGGGAGCCATGATGACGTTGGGCAGCGCGAACAGCGCGTTGCTGACCGGTGGCGGCTCCACCTCGAACACGTCGATGCCGGCACCGGCGAGCTTGCCCGAGACCAGCGCGTCGTACAGCGCCGCCTCCTTCACGATGCCGCCGCGTGCGGTGTTGATGAGGTAGGATTTCGGCTTCATCCGGCCGATCCGCGCCGCATCGAACAGGCCGACTGTCTCCGGCGTCTTCGGGCAGTGGATGGTGACGAAATCGGCGTGAGGCAGCGCGGCATCGAGATCGGCGACCGGCTCGCAGCCTGCTGCCTTGATCTCTGCGGCTGCCTTGTAGGGATCATAGACCTGCACATTCATGTCCATCGCCAGGCAGCGCTTGGCGGTGCGGGTGCCGATGCGGCCGAAGCCGATGATGAGGACGGTCTTGCCGTAGAGATCGAACGGCAGCATGCCGAGACGGTCCGCCCATTTGCCGTCTTTCACGCAGGCGTGCATCTCCTGCGCGCGTTTTGCCAGTGTCAGCATCATGAACAGCGCCTGTTCGGCGACCGAGGGCGAGTTCGCGCTGCCGGCGACCATCAGCGGCACCTTGCGGCGGGAGAGGGCGGGGACGTCGACGGCGTCGTAACCGACGCCGATCCGGGTCACCACCTTCATGTCCTTCGAGGCTTCGAGCTCGGTCTCGCCGAAAGCGGTGGCGCCGAGCGCCACGCCATGGACCGGCGCGTGGCTCTTCAGCAAGGCCTCGAAATCCCTGGCGGAGATCAGGTTCGGAAACTCGATGAGCTCGATATCATCTCGCTGGGTGAGGAGGGCGCGCGCCCCTTGCGACAAAGTTTGCGTGACAAAAATTTTCTTCTTGTTGGTCGACATCGTCCCTACCTGCGCGAGTTTCTTGGCCGGCCGTCACAAGACGGCGCCGGTCGCCTCGTTTAGCAGGTGCATATTGTTGAGGTCCATCGCCAAACGCATGGGTGCTCCGTCCTTGGCGCCCGCATTGGGATCGACACGGCCGCAGACGGGCGTGCCTTCCAGTCCGAAATAGACCAGCGTCTCCATTCCCATCGGCTCGGTGACATCAAGCACGGTGTCGAAGGTCTCGACACCCGGCTCGAGATGCGCATGCGATTCCGTGAGATGTTCGGGACGGATGCCGAGCAACAGGTTTTCAGATCGGGGCAGCGCGCTGTAACGGGCGGCGCGGGCCGGCGGCAACGGGAATGAGATGCGATCCGTCAGGCGGACGTTGAGCTTGCCGCCGACGTCCTCGAGACGGCACGGAATGAAGTTCATCGCCGGCGAGCCAATGAAGCCCGCGACGAAGCGCGTCGCCGGCTTGTGGTAGAGCTCGTTCGGGGTGCCGATCTGCTCGATCCGACCCTTGTTCATCACCACGACGCGATCAGCCAGCGTCATCGCCTCGACCTGGTCGTGGGTGACGTAGACCGTCGTGGTGCGCACTTTCTGGTGCACCTTCTTGATCTCGATCCGCATCTGCACGCGCAGCTTGGCGTCGAGATTGGACAGCGGTTCGTCGAACAGGAAGACCTTTGGGTTGCGCACGATGGCCCGCCCCATGGCGACGCGCTGGCGCTGGCCGCCGGAGAGCTGCTTCGGCTTGCGGTCGATCAGGTCGGTGATGTCGAGGAGGCGGGCGGCTTCCGTCACCCGCGCCTTGATCTCGGCCTTGGGATAGTGCTTGAGCCGCAGCCCGAACGACATGTTCTCCGCGACCGTCATGTGCGGGTAGAGCGCGTAGTTCTGAAACACCATCGCGATGTCGCGGTCCTTCGGCGGCACGTCGTTGACGACGTCCCCGCCGATCATGATGTCGCCGTCGGTGATGTCCTCGAGTCCCGCGATCATCCGCAAGGTCGTCGACTTGCCGCAGCCGGAGGGGCCGACGAGCACGATGAACTCATGGTCAGAGATGTCGAGATCGATGCCGCGCACCGCCTCGACGTCGTCGTAACGCTTGACCACCTTCCGCAACGCAACCTCAGCCATAAGACATCAACCCTTTGTGGCGCCGGCGGTCAGGCCGGCAATGTAATAGTCCATCAGGAAGGCGTAGATGACCAGCGGCGGGGCAGCGCCAAGCAGCGCGCCGGTCATGATCTGCCCCCAGTTGAAGACGTCGCCCTTGATCAGCGTGGTGGTGATGCCGACCGGCAGCACGAGCTGGTCGATGGATGTCGTGAACACCAGCGGATAGAGGAACTGCGCCCAGGACACGGTGAAGGCGAAGATGGTCGCTGCGATCAGGCCAGGGAGGGCAACCGGAATGAAAATCCGCGTCAGGGTCTGGAGCCAGGAGGCGCCGTCGATGAGAGCCGCCTCGTCCAGCTCCTTCGGGATCGAGGCGAAATAACCGATCATGATCCAGGTGCAGAACGGCACGGTCAGCGTCGGATAGATGAACACCAGCACGTACCAGCGGTTGAGAAGGGTGATGCCGGTGACGTCCTGGACCACCGCGAGCATCTTGAACAAGGGAATGAACAGGAGGCTGTCCGGGATCAGATAGGTGAGAAAGACCCCGGTCGCGAGCGTCGCCGAGCCCCAGAACTTCATCCGCGCCAATGCAAACGCCGCCGGAATGCTGATCAGCATCGTCACGATCACGACCACGATCGAGATCATCGACGAATTCCAGAAGAATCGCAGGAACTGGTTCGAGGTCAATAGCTCCACATAGTTCGACAGCGTCGGATGAAATACCCACCACGGATTGGTGGCGGCCGAGATCTCCGCGCTGCTCTTGAGCGAGGTGATCAGCATGTAGATCGGCGGGATCAGGAAGAAGATCGCAAACAGCACCAGGAAAAAGTAGGACCAGCGCAACGCCCAGGTGCGGTCGCGGCTCATGCTTCGAAGCTTGACCTTGCGTGTCGGTCCGGCCTTGTCGATTGCGAGCGTGCTCATCAGGCTTCGTTCCCACGTTTGTTGACATCGCGCAGGATGAAGACCGCTGCGACGGCGAGGATCGGCACCATGAACAGCGAGACGCAGGCGCCGAGCGGAATGTCGCTGCTCTGGATGCCGACCTGGAACGCCCAGGTGGCGAACAAATGCGTCCGGTCCAGCGGACCGCCGGAGGTGAGGATGCGCACGATGTCGAAATTGGCGAAAGTGACGATCAGCGAGAACAGCGTGGTGATGGCGATGATGTTGCGCATCATCGGCAGGGTGATGTGCCAGATCTTCTGCCACCAATTGGCGCCGTCGATCGCTGCGGCTTCGTAGAGCTGGTCGGGTACGGATTTCAAGGCGGCCAGGTACATGATCAGGAAGAACGGCGCGCCGTACCAGACGTTGACGAGGATGACGGAGAAACGCGCCCAGAAGGTGTCACCGAGCCACGGGATCGGACCGATGCCGAAGAACGACAGCGTATAGTTGAAGGCGCTGTAGGAGGGATCGAACAGCCACAGCCATGCCAGCGTGCTCATCGCCGGTGGGATCACCCAAGGCACCAGCAGCATGCCGCGCCATTTACGTTGCTTCTTGCCGGGAATGTTGTGGACGAAATGCGCGACGATGAAGCCGATCAGCGCCTTGAAGACCACGGCGGTAATCGCAAAAATGCAGGACTGTCTCACCACCATCCAGAACGTTTCGCGCTTGAACAGGAAGGTGAAGTTGCTGAGACCGACGAACTTCGTCATCGCCTTGTTCAGCGTCGCCAGGTAGACCGAATAGAAGGCGGGATAGAGCACGAGCAGGGCGATCAGGAGGATCAGCGGCAGCGTCAGGAAGAACGCGACGGTCGATTTCCGTCCCATTGCATTGCGCAGGCTCGCCCGTTTGCGCGGGCTCGCAGCTCGAGCGGGACGGCCTTGCTCAACGACGACATCGGCCATGACGTTAGCCTCTTTTGCAGGACACGTAGCAGGACATGTAGGACGGCGAAGCCGGCGCAGCCGTCGGCTTCATTCGGCAAGCGGATCGAGCGAGTGGGGCCTCGGCGGCTCACGCGCGAAGCGTGAACCGCCATGGCACATACCCGGCTCAGGTTCGCATGAAGCCTTCGCACTCGCCTTCGGCCCAGGCGAGCGCGGTTTCCAACTTCTCTCCTTGCGCAAAGCGCAGCGCCATCTTGGTCAGCGTCGCCTGGAAGTAGATCTGCTGGGCGATCTTCGGCGGCGCCGGAGACGCGGCGATCGACATCGTCTGCTGCTTGTAGGGATCCGGATAGTGGAAGAGCGTGCCCTTCGGCGGCCCTTCCTCGGCCCAGGTCTTGAACTTCGTCATGTTCGCGTAGGCCGGGAGATCGTACCCGCCGCTTGCCGCGACGAACTTCTCGATCGCCGCCGGCGAGGACAGGTGAACAAGCAAGCTCTTGGCCGCTTCCTTGTTCTTGCCAAAGGCCCAGACGCCCCAGAAGTACGGCAGGAAGGGCGCAAAACGTCCCTTCGGACCGGACGGGAAGCCGTGCGTCCAGCACTGTTCGGCGACTTGCGGTGCGTCGCGCTTGGCGACCGCCCAGGCACTCGGCGGATTCAGGATCATCGCCCCGCGGCCCGAGATCAGCCATTTGTTGTTGGAGGCATCGTCCCAGGACGGCGCGTCGGTGGGCAGGACGGCGATCAGCTTCTTGTAGAATTCGAGCGCCTGCCGCACTGCATCGGTCTTGACGGTGATATCGCCCTTGGCGTTGACGAGCTCGGCGCCGAACGACTGGAAGATCGCGCCGGCGGTGTCGACGCTGTCGGTGGTCTCGCCGAGACCGATGCCGAAGGGGAAGCCGGCCTTGTGGCAGGCCTCGGCCGCCTTCAGGAACGTCTCCATGGTCCAGTTGTCTGCTTTCGGCGGAGCGCCGACTGGATACATCTCCTGCACGTCGATGCCGGCGTGTTTCTTCATGAGATCTATGCGGGAGCAGGGGCCCTTGATCTGGCTTCCCGGCGTCGCGGGCACTGCGAGCCATTTGCCGCCCGACCGCCCGAGATATTTGACGGTGTCGTTCACCTCGCCGTTCTGCTTGATGAGCGGCTCCATGACGTCGTTGAGCGGTTCGAGATTCTCGGAATAGGCGTGCGGCCACCAGCTCGGCATCTGGAGAATGTCGTGACCGGACTTGGCCTGGGCTTCGGCCGCTGCCGTCAGCTCGATCTTCTTGTTGTTGCTGGTGATGTAGTCGATCGAGACTTCGACCTTCTCCTTCTCGCCCCATTCCTTGACGAGCGCGGTGGAGGCATCGTTGGCGCCGGGCACCCAGTGGTCCCAGAAGCCGATCGAGAGCTTGCCGGCGGCGTAAGCGCCTCGGACATAGGGCGCCGTGATCAGCGCCGCGGAGGACATTGCAGTGGCAGCCACAAATTGACGTCGCGTCAGTGTCTTGCGTGACATCTCGTTTCCTCGCTTGGGTGTTTTATTGTTCTGGCGTTCCTCTGAACTCTTCCGAGTTCTGCTTTTGATTTTCTTTTCGAAAGTTTCTTGTTCGACGTTTCTTGTTGATGCCGTCGGCTTCGAAGGCAAATTGGTAGCGCGATCAGATCATGATTGATTGCGTCTGTCGAGAAAACCGAACGGCTTGCGCCTAGAACTAACGTTGTGTCCGGGAACGCGGCAGCGCCCTCGACCTCATGCGCGGACCATGAACCACGGCCGGTTGTTTTGCGACGCACACTTGGCGCTGGCGCGCCCGACCGACATGTGCGCAATTACGCCGCAGTTTCCAAGGAGCCTGCATAAGCACCTCGCGGCAAACACTTTTCGGGCGTGGATAGCATTTGTCGGCGCCTAGACCTCGAAGCGGTGAAAACGATAGAGTTGCAGCTGGCGGGTGGTTCTCATCCCCAAGAGCCTAATCAGATCGAGATGGAGACCAGAATGATCAACCCGGCGCCGCCCGCGCGGCTTTACCTGCGACGATGGTTCGCGCTGGGGTCCGTTTTCGTGTTGCTGCTCGGCGCAGCCGCGGTGGCGAACGCTCAAGGCCTGGTCAAAGGGGTTCAGGAAGGAGCGGCGGCCGGGAACAAGGCGGCGGGTCCGGTCGGCGGCGTGCTTGGCGGCGCGATCGGCGGCGTGGTCGGTGTTTTCACCGGCGTGCTCGGCGTTGGCAATAATGGCAATCAGGCGCCTGCCGCCAGAGATCCGAGCAAGGATGCAAGCAAGGATGCGGCCAAGGACGCCAAGCAGGGCGCCGGCAAGGACAAAGATGCCAAGAGCGCCAAGGCGGGCAAGGGCGCCAAGGCGAGCAAGGAGGCGAAGAACGCGCCGCAGGACAAGGATGTCACGGTCCTCACCCAGACCGGCGCGCCGCAATTGACCGCCGACCAGATCGTCACCAACAGCGACTCCTATATCGAGCGGATCAAGACCGAGCTGAACCTCACGCCCGAGCAGGAGAAGCACTGGTACGGTTTCTCGAGCGCCATGCACTACCTCGGGCATAACGGTGCCGAGCGGCTCAACCTGCGGGTTGCGCGCGCCAAGCGGGATCCTCCCGACGACATCGTCGAGCAGATGCGCAACGAGGCCCAATTCCTGATCGACCGCGCTGCCGACCAGCGCAATGTCGCCGACGCCGCCGAGCCCCTCTATTCGAGCCTCGATGACAAACAAAAGCAGGTGTTCGTGCAGGAGATGGTGCGGCTCAGCCACGAACGAGGATTGGATTGATCAAGTGGAATCGGATCGGGCGGGTCGAATTAACGGACCCCGCCACGAATTCGTGAATCCTCTTCGCGATTCGGTTATGATTAGCTTGGGAAGCTGATGGGCGGGGTTGATATGGCGGACGGACTCTCCGTTTTCCTGGTCGAAGACGAGACGTTGATCCGGATGATGATGACGGACATGGTGGAGGAACTCGGCCACCACGTCATCGCGGAAGCGGATAATGTTCGGGACGCCAGCGCTTTCGCCATGACCGCGCAGTACGATCTTGCGATCCTCGACATCAATCTCAAGGGCCTCTACGTCGATCCGGTCGCCGATCTGATCGAGCGTCGCGGGAAGCCGTTTTTGTTCGCCACGGGCTACGGTCCGGAGCTGCTGCCGTCCTTGCTCAGGCGCCGGCCGATCCTGCGCAAGCCGATTTCGATCGATCAGCTCAAGGCGATGATCGATTCGATGTTTCCGGAAGCGGCAGCGAAGACGCCGAACTGAGACCAAAATGAAAATGGCCGCCCACAGGGGCGGCCATTTCGCGACGGAATTCGTCGCGGCTTCACATCAGGCCGGCGCCGAGATCGATGCCGCGCGCCATCAGGCCGAACGAGGCGACCAGGCCCGTGCAGCAAAACAGCAAGATGGTCTTGAACGAAGAAAACGAAGAATCGGCCAAACGCGTTTCGCTGGTGGCCGGCATCGCGGCGATCGAAATCATGCTCATGTTCATTCCCCCCTTTGTTGCCCCTGAATTGGATCAGGTGGGGAACTCCTAGAGCAAAAAGTTTGACGCGAGCTTTCGAGGGATCGTTAACGAAATCGCAATCGATACCGCATTTTCGGGCACTGGAGTGCGATCACGCGTTTCAGTGGCGCCCGTTCTTCAGCACCGTGGCGATGGTGTGGGCCGTCATGGCGGCGCGGTCCGAAGCGCGCTGGGCTGCGAGGCGGTCACGCGCCTTTTCCTCGATCAAGAGCTCGATCAGGGCCAGCCGCTTGCCCTCGTCGTCCGCCTCGAGCAGCAGGCGGTGATAGCGGTGATAGTCGAAACCCAGATCCTGCTTACGCATGTCACGCCCCCGCAACTACGCCACGCACAAGCTAGGATTGTTTCTCATCCGGGACGTGCGCGCAAGCACGATCCCGCGTCGCGCGCGCGTGCCGCGCAATCAGCTGTGCATGACTGGAACCCGCGGACGGAGGCGCGCGCCGTTTAAGGCTGGTTGTGCTCCGCGAACATCGTCAGGCCGAGGAAACTCGCATCAGGTTTCGTGACCAGTCTGGTCGGGATGTCGCGCAGATAGTCCTGGAAGCGTCCCTTGGCTTCGAAGCGCGCCCGGAATGCGGAGGCTGCGAGGAAGTCAGGAAAGCGCGGCACGATTCCGCCGGCGATATAAACGCCGCCGCGTGCGCCGAAGGTCACCGCGAGATTGCCCGCGACCGAGCCGAGGATGGCGCAAAACATCTCCAGCGTCTTGCGGCTGAGCTCGCAACTGCCTTCCAGGGCGGCCTTCGTGATGGCGGCAGCATCGCGATGCGGCACCTGAGCGCCTTCCACCTCGGCCAGCGCCTCGTACAGGCTTTGCAGGCCCGAACCGGACAACGCGCCACGCTCGATGGAGACATGGCCGAGGCGTCGGCGCATGCACGCGATCACGCGTTCCTCGCGCTCGTCCTCCGCCGGCAGGGTCGCGTGGCCTGCCTCGGTGACGACGGCCAGCCGTGAGCCGTGGCGCTCGACCAGGCAGGACACGCCAAAGCCGGTTCCAGGGCCAACCACCAGCAACGGCTCTCCGGGAAGGCCATCCTGTCCGCCGAGCGGGATCAGGTCGGCGGGCTGCAGGGCGGGCAGGGACCAGGCCACCACCTCGAAATCGTTAAGAACATGGACGCTGTCGAAGCCGAGGGCCGGCTGAAGCTCGTTGCCGTCGATGACCCATGGGCTGTTGGTCATGACGCAGCGGTTGTTGGTCACCGGTCCTGCGACGGCCAGCACGGCCCTTGGGGGCGGTTGGCCGTGGCAGCGACGCGCGAGAACATCGGCAATGGCTTCCCGGACGGTCGGGAAGTCTGCCACTTTGACGTAGTCGATCGGTCCGGTCTGATCGCCCTGACTGAGCGCGAAGCGCGCATTGGTGCCGCCGATATCGGCGAGAAGAATCTGTCCTGTCTTGCCGATGGTCATGTGCGTATGGCTGCCGCAGCCTTTCCGGCTGCGGGAACCGCTTCCTCCGCTCTATCCGATCGCAAGACGCGAACGGCTGTCAGAATCCGTCCCCGGGTGGATCTAGTCAACACGCATCAGCCCAAACCGTTGCATCCCGGGACCGACGGGGCGCATTCGCGCAGATCGCCGCACCTTCTCGTTGGTTGCGAAGCAGCCCGGGAAGATCGACACTGCAGACGTGCCTTCGGCGCCGCTCGCGCGGATGGCCTGGAATGGACCTTGCGATGAAGATTTCCGACCGCGACGTGCTGCTGGTCATCGACGTGCAGAACGATTTTTGCACGGGCGGGGCGCTCGCCGTGCCCGGCGGCGAGAAGGTCGTCCCCGCCATCAATCGGATCGCCCAAAAATTCGCCAATGTGGTGCTGACCCAGGACTGGCATCCCCGCGATCATGTCTCCTTTGCGCCGAACCATGCGGGCAAACAGCCGTTCCAGACCATCGTGCTCGACTACGGCGTCCAGGTGCTGTGGCCGAGCCATTGCGTGCAGGGCACCGCAGGCGCCGAATTTCATCGCGATCTCGACGTCACCCGCGCAAATCTGGTGGTGCGGAAGGGATTTCGGCGCGGCATCGATTCCTATTCGGCGCTGTTCGAGAACGACAGGACAACGCCGACCGGCCTGCTCGGATATTTGCGCGAACGCGAGTTGAACACCGTCTTCGTCGCCGGCCTCGCGTTCGACTTCTGCGTTCGCTTCTCGGCGGACGATGCCCGCAAGGCCGGGTTCGAGGTCGCCGTCATCGAGGACGCCTGCCGCGGCATCGATCTCGACGGCTCGGTGGCCGCGACCCATCAGAGTTTTCGCGAGCGCGGTATTTCGCTCGTCAGCTTCGAGGCCTTCCTGTGAGGACCGTGGGATAGCCATGGCGGAGAAGACCGGCAAACAGCTGCGCGCACCGGAGCCGGTCCCGGATGACCCGCTGCTGTGGCCGTTCGCTGCGGCGCGGATTGCCATGGACGCCTGCTTTGGATGGCTCGAGCGCGGCCCGTCGGAGCTGGCCGACAGCAGCCTGCCTTGGACCACGCCCAACTCCGTCGCGCTGGAGCTTGCGACCATGCGCCTGCGTAATTGCGCGCGGACGGGGGCCGGCCAGCCGGCACTGGTCTGCGCGCCCTATGCGCTGCACCGGGCCCTGATCGCCGACTTCGCGCCCGGCCACAGCGTTGTGCAGTCCCTGCAAAATGGCGGCATCGACCGGGTCTATCTCACCGACTGGCGCTCGGCCGCACCCGACATGCGCTATCTCTCGATCGACAGCTATCTCGGTGATCTCAACGTCGCCATCGACGAAATCGGCGCGCCGGTCGATCTCGTCGGCCTGTGCCAGGGTGGCTGGCTCTCGCTGCTCTATGCGGCGCGCTTTCCCGCCAAGGTGCGGCGGCTGGTACTGGCTGGCGCGCCCGTCGACCTCTCCATTGACTCCAGGCTGTCGCAGCTCGCCCGCAACGCGCCGGAGATGGTCTACGACCAGCTCGTCGCCCGCGGCGGCGGCAATGTCAGCGGCGAAGAGATGCTGCGGGTCTGGTCGAAGGCACCGAGCCGCGACGACATCGCGACGGCGCTGCAGAGCGACCTCTCCGGCGAGGACGGTGCGGCGCTGCTGGCGCGCTTCGAGCGCTGGAATGCCGAGCCCCTCAATCTGCCCGGCACCTATTATCTCGAGATCGTCAACTGGATTTTCCGGGAGAACCGGATCGCGCGCGGCCAGTTCACGGCACTCGGCCGCGGGATTGATCTGAAGGACGTGAAGGCGCCGGTCTTCCTTTTGGCCGGACTCGATGACGACGTCGTGCCGGCTGCGCAGGCGCTCGCCACCGCCGGCTTGCTCGGCACACCGCCGGCCTTCATTGCGGCGGCCTCCCAGCCCAGCAACCATCTTGGCCTGTTCATGGGCGCGCGGACCCACGCCCATGCCTGGCCCCGGATCGCCGAGTGGCTGCGCGACGATCTGCCCGGCATGCTGGCGCGCAGAGCCTGAGACTGCCTCAAGGGCACGGCCGGGCAGCGAAGCTGCAAATCCGTTATGCATGCCGTTGAATGACCTGCACGGGGCCATGTCGATGGGTTAAATGGAGTCCAGAGCTGGCGGAGGCCGGTCGCGACGAGACAAAGGGACTTTGCTCGATGAGTTTCCACTCGATCTATGCCCACGGATTTGCGCGCGTGGCGGCCTGCGTCACCACCTCTCATGTGGCTGATCCGACGGCCAACGCAGCTGCGGTTCTGGCGGCGGCGAAGGACTGCCACGCGCAGTCGGTGGCAGTTGCCGTGTTTCCCGAGCTCGGCCTGTCCGGCTATGCAATCGAAGATCTCGTGAAGCAGGATCCGCTGCTCGATGCGGTCGAGCGCGGGCTTGTGGCCGTCGTCGAGGCATCCTCGTCCCTGATGACCGTCCTGATCGTTGGCGCGCCGCTGCGCTTTGGCAATCGGATCTACAATTGCGCGGTCGTCATCCATCGCGGCAAGATCCTCGGCGTGGTGCCCAAGAGCTACCTGCCGACCTATCGCGAATTCTACGAGGGGCGGCATTTCGCCTCCGGCGCCGGCATCGTCGGAGAGATGGTCGCCTTTGGCGGGCTGCATGCCCCGTTCGGCGTCGACCTCCTGTTCGCAGCCGAGGACGTTCCGGGCCTGACCATCGGCGTCGAGATCTGCGAGGACATGTGGATCCCGGTGACGCCGGCCTCCGAGCTCGCGCTCGCGGGTGCGAGCGTGCTGATCAATCTCTCGGGCAGCCCGATCACGATCGGCCGCGCCCGCTCGCGCGCGCTCTTGTGCCAATCGACTTCAGCCCGCTGCCTCGCGGCTTACGTCTATTCCGCCGCAGGGGCAGGGGAATCGACCACGGATTTGGCCTGGGACGGCCAGACCTCGATCTACGAGAACGGCGTGCTGCTGGCCGAGGGCGAGCGGTTCCGGCAGGGCGGCCAGATCACGCTGGCCGACGTCGATCTCGACCTGCTCAGGCAGGAACGCGCGCTGATGGGTACGTTCGATGACAATCGCCGGCAGCGCGAAGCCTTCTTCCGAAAAGTCGGCTTCGCCTTGAAGCCCCCGGCCGCCGATATCGGCTTCCTGCGCAAGGTCGAGCGCTTTCCGTTCGTGCCGAGCGACGAGAGCCTGCTCGAGCAGGACTGCTATGAGGCCTACAACATTCAGGTCGCGGGCCTTGTCCAGCGCATGCGTGCGACCGGTACCAAGCGCGTCGTTATCGGCGTCTCTGGCGGACTCGATTCTACCCACGCCTTGATCGTCGCCGCCAAGGCCGTCGACCTTCTTGGCCTGCCGCGAGAGAACATTCTCGCCTACACCATGCCGGGCTTTGCCACCGGCAGCGACAGCAAGACCAATGCGCTGGGGCTAATGACGGCGCTGCAGACGAGTTGGCAGGAACTCGACATTCGCACCACGGCGACGCAGATGCTGAAGGACATCGGCCATCCCTTCGGCAAGGGCGAGAAGGTCTACGACGTCACATTCGAGAACGTGCAGGCGGGCCTGCGCACGGACTATCTGTTCCGGCTCGCCAACCATCATGGTGGCCTCGTGATCGGCACCGGCGATCTTTCCGAGCTCGCACTGGGCTGGTGCACCTACGGCGTCGGCGATCAGATGGCGCACTATAACGTCAATGCCGGAGTGCCGAAGACGCTGATCCAGCATCTGATCCGCTGGGTGATTGCTTCCAAGCAGTTCAGCGACGACGTCAACCAAACGCTTGGATCGATCCTGTCGGCCGAAATCTCGCCGGAGCTGGTTCCGGCTGAGCCGGGCGAGAAGCCGCAGAGCACGGAAGCTTCGGTCGGCCCCTACGAGCTCCAGGATTTCAACCTGTTCTACACGCTGCGGTTCGGCATGCGGCCGTCCAAGATCGCCTTTATGGCGCTGCAGGCCTGGAAAGACGTTGCCCAGGGCGAGTGGCCGCCGGCATTTCCGACCGACAAGCGCAAGGCCTACGATCTCAAGGAAATACGCCGCTGGCTGGAGGTGTTCTTGCGCCGCTTCTTCGCTTTCAGCCAGTTCAAGCGCTCGGCGATGCCGAACGGACCCAAGGTTTCGGCCGGCGGCTCGTTGTCGCCGCGCGGCGACTGGCGTGCGCCGTCGGATTCGAGCGCTGCGGCGTGGCTTGAAGATCTCGAGCGGAATGTGCCGGTTTGAACGGGAGATGAGCGATGTCGGCCGGCGATGGGCCCGAGCAGGGCGGCAACCCACAGAAGGTCCTCAACGGCCTCTACATCTTTGAGATCGAGATGCGCGACGGCAAGCGCGGCCAGGCCAAAGGCGTCGTCGTGCTCTGCGATGGCCGCATCATGGGCGGCGACAGCTATTTCTACTACACCGGCAGCTACACCTTCCGGAACGGGAAATGGCGCGGCGACATGACCGTCAATCAGCACACCGAGGCCGTCGGCAAGCCGCTCGCGTTCGGCGGCAGGGAAGTGACCTGCGGCTTTTCCGGCGACTATTCCGCCGACGGCGCCGAAGTCGAAGGCATGGCGCTGGTTGGCAAGACCAGCGTGACATTCACGGCGCGGCTCACGCTGAAGGACCCGATGTGAGACCCGCGTGATCAGCCCTCGTTCCTGATCAGGAACCTTCGCACCCACAGAACGTTCGCGTCTGTCGTTGCGAATTTCCAGGAGAGGGACCATGCGCAAGCACTTGATGTTATCGATCGCGGCTATCGGACTGATGCTTGCTTCCGGCTTCGCCTACGCCCAGGCGCCCGGTGAGCGAAGGGACGAGCCGAGACGGACCGAGGAGCCGGCGAAAGGTGCCGGGCCGCAACGCGGCGGCGCCCAAGAACGGGTTCAAGAGCGCGCGCAGGGCGCCCAGGAGCGATTGCAGGGTGCGGGCCGCGAGGAGAAGGGCGGCGCTGCCAAGCAGGACGCGAGTGACGACAAGCGCCAGCCGGCCAGTTCTGCCGAGCGCAGCCAGCCGAAGTCGAAGGATCAGGCCCAGGAATCTCGTGAGCCTTCGCGCGATCGCAACCGTGAGGCGGAGAGCCCGAAACCGGGACGCGACGGCAAGAACAGCGCCGAGACGAAGCAGGACAAGTCCGCGCCGCAGAAATCAACGGCCGAGTCCGAGAAGTCCAAGTCCGGCACGTCTGGCCAGCAGAACGAGCGCACGGGAGCTGCGGCCAACCAGAACGAGCGCAACCAGACCCAGCCGCCGCGCAACGCGGCCGAGCAGCAGCAGCCGGCGCAACAGAACAACCGACCGGCCACAGCGACCGACACGAACCGGACGGCCCCGACCAACAATGCGCAGACCGCGCCTGCCACTTCAGGCACGCAGACCAATCAAGCCAATCAGACGCCCCAGACCAACACGCAGGCCAATCAGCAGACCCAGGTGACGTCCGAGAAGCAGGTGCGGATCTCCGAAACGGTGAGCCGCGCACGCCTGGCGGAGCCGGAGCGTAATCTGAACATCTCGATCCGGGTCGGTGAAACCATTCCCTCGCGCGTGCGCCTCCACAGGCTTCCGCCCGAGATCGTCGCGATCGAGCCCGAGTATCGGGACTACGAATATTTTTCGACGGGCGACGACGTCGTCATTGTGGAGCCGCGGACGCATCGCATCGTCAGCCAGGTGCCCCGCGATCCCTCACGAGCCCGCGCCCAGATGAGCGGCGGCACCTCATCGAGCATGGCGGCCGCCGGGGGCAGCAATGTGAACTGCCAGATCATGCGGCGTGACGCCTCGGGTAATGTGGCCCAGGCAGAACCCTCGACCGTGGGCTCGACCGCGCGAACGGACTCCCTGAGCGTGACTGTCCAGATGCCCGGCGGCGGCTCATCCGCGCCGATCGCCCTCGGCGCTCCCGCGGGCAACATCGTGGTCGCGACGCAAGGGCAGGGCGACTGCACGGTGACGATCGAGCCGCAGACACGCTAGCGCCGTGTCGGCATAACGACGCCAAAACGACTTCGCGCCGCAAGGCTGATCAAACCGGCGGCGCGAAATCACGTTCAAACTAGAAAGTCCCGAGGTCCGGAGTGCCTAGGAGTCCGGACCTCGTAACCTTGCCCCAGCCTTTGATCCCCCCGCCCCATGTGGTCCCCCAACCCCGTGGTGCGCGATCAGAGGGTGATGCCCTTGGAAGGCCGCCGATCGATGTACCGCGATGTACGCGACATCGGAATAGGATTCCATTCCGGATCACTACGGATTTCATCGCGCTTGAATTTTCGCGGCGCATGCGCCTGCACGCGCGGTTGCCTGAAACCAATGCAAGCGCGCGAGCGCATGTGGCCCTCATCATGCCGGCACCGGCGACCACCATCGTCGTGACCACGCTGCCGGTCTCCGTGATCGCCGACCGGCTCGATCCCGAACTGCAATAATTCCGTCATGGCCGGGCTTGTCCCGGCCATCCACGACCTTTCCGCATCAAGAACGTGGATGCCCGGGACAAGCCCGGGCATGACGGCGCAGATCCGCCGGTGCCCACGCGCCGGGAGCAGGGGAGCCCTGTCCGGCCCAAGTTCCCGTTGCGCGCGTTCCCCCCGTGCGCTATCCGGCCGGAAAGGCCTGAGGCGGCTTCGAAATTTTGCCGCGCCCGGCCAGCCAAACCCGAGGACGGAAAC
Source organism: Bradyrhizobium sp. Kon56 (assembly GCF_055807635.1). Lineage (NCBI taxonomy): Bacteria > Pseudomonadati > Pseudomonadota > Alphaproteobacteria > Hyphomicrobiales > Nitrobacteraceae > Bradyrhizobium > Bradyrhizobium sp. Kon56. The sequence continues at coordinate 91,055 of NZ_JBVVOU010000015.1, forward strand.
CGCCATGCCAGCCTATCGCTCCCGCACCACCACCCACGGCCGCAACATGGCGGGCGCCCGCGGCCTCTGGCGCGCGACCGGCATGAAGGACGGCGATTTCGGCAAGCCGATCATCGCGGTGGTCAATTCCTTCACCCAGTTCGTGCCCGGCCACGTCCATCTCAAGGACCTCGGCCAGCTCGTCGCCCGCGAGATCGAGCAGGCCGGCGGCGTGGCGAAGGAGTTCAACACCATCGCGGTCGACGACGGCATCGCCATGGGCCATGACGGCATGCTCTACAGCCTGCCGTCGCGCGAGCTGATCGCCGACAGCGTCGAGTACATGGTCAATGCCCATTGCGCCGACGGCATGGTCTGCATTTCGAACTGCGACAAGATCACCCCCGGCATGCTGATGGCGGCGCTGCGGCTCAACATCCCCGCCGTGTTCGTCTCGGGCGGACCGATGGAGGCCGGCAAGGTCACGCTGCAGGGCAAGACCAAGGCGGTCGACCTGATCGATGCCATGGTCGCAGCCGCCGACTCCAAGGTCAGCGACGAGGACGTCAAGGTGATCGAGCGCTCGGCGTGCCCGACCTGCGGCTCGTGCTCGGGCATGTTCACGGCCAATTCGATGAACTGCCTCACTGAAGCCCTTGGCCTTGCGCTCCCCGGCAACGGCACGGTGGTCGCAACCCACGCCGATCGCAAACGCTTGTTCGTCGAGGCCGGCCACACCATCGTCGATATCGTGCGCCGCCACTACGAGCAGGACGACGCTAGCGTGCTGCCGCGCAATGTCGCGAACTTCAAGGCGTTCGAGAACGCGATGACGCTCGACATCGCGATGGGCGGTTCGACCAACACGGTGCTGCATCTGCTCGCCGCCGCCCATGAAGGCGAGGTCAAGTTCACCATGCAGGATATCGACCGGCTGTCGCGCCGCGTGCCTGTCCTTTGCAAGGTCGCGCCGTCGGTTGCCGACGTGCATGTCGAGGACGTGCATCGTGCCGGCGGCATCATGGGCATCCTGGGCGAGCTCGACCGCGCCGGCCTGATCGACACGTCGGTCTCGACCGTGCACGCGCCGACCATGAGCGACGCGCTGGAGCGCTGGGACATCAAGCGCTCCAGGAGCGAGTCTGTCCGCACCTTCTTCCGGGCGTCGCCCGGCGGCATCCCGACCCAGGTCGCCTTCAGCCAGGAGCGCCGCTACGACGAGCTCGATACCGACCGCGAGAAGGGCGTGGTCCGCAACCTCGAGCACGCCTTCAGCAAGGACGGCGGCCTCGCCGTGCTCTACGGCAATCTCGCGCAGGACGGCTGCATTGTGAAGACCGCCGGCGTCGACGCCTCGATCCTGAAATTCTCCGGCCCCGCCCGCGTATTCGAAAGCCAGGACGCCGCCGTGGAAGGCATTCTGGGCGGCAAGGTCGTTGCCGGCGAGGTCGTGGTGATCATCTATGAAGGCCCGCGCGGCGGTCCCGGCATGCAGGAGATGCTGTATCCGACCAGCTATCTGAAATCGATGGGCCTCGGCAAAGCCTGCGCGCTCGTCACCGACGGACGCTTCTCGGGCGGCTCGTCGGGCCTGTCGATCGGCCATCTGTCGCCGGAAGCGGCCGAAGGTGGCAACATCGGTCTGGTCAGGACCGGCGATCGCATCGCCATCGACATCCCGAACCGCAGCATCACGCTGGAGGTCTTCGACGAGGAGCTCGCCAGGCGCCGCGCCGTGGAAGAGGCGAAGGGCGATGCCGCATGGCAGGCGATCGGCCGCAAGCGCAACGTCTCGACCGCGCTTCAGGCCTACGCCGCGCTCACCACCAGCGCCGCGCGCGGCGCGGTGCGCGAGGTGAAGCGGCGCTCGAAGTAAGTGCGTCACGTGCGGGTGTGATCGCAAGCATCACGCATCGCGCATGGTCAACAAGTTCTGAACGGCCGGCGCAAGCCGGCCGTTTGCATTAAGGATGCCCCGATGAACTTCGGCAGCTCAGAATTTTGCGGCGTATACTGCCATCGATCTTCGCAAATCCGTTTCGGGCAATTGGGGCACCACAATAATGTCTCGCACTCTCGCTGTCGTTTTCTCAACAGTCGTCGCTGCGATTTCAATGACCGGCGCGGCTTCCGCCGGCTGCTACAATTGCTACACGCCGCCGCCGTGCACGACCTGCTACCAGCAGCAATACGTGCAGCCGCAATACCGCACCGTCGACGAGACCGTGATGGTGTCGCCCGGCTCCGTCGTGGCGCACCGCGCACCGGCGCAGTACCGCACCGTGATGGTGCCGCAGACCGTGATGGTGGCGCCGCCGAGCGTCCAGTACGAGCGCATCCCGCCGCAATACGCCACGCGCCAGCGCGTCGAGATGGTCCAGCCGGGCTATTCCTATTACGCCCCGGTGCAGATGAACTGTGCCTCCTGCGGGTACTGAGCCAAGCTAGCTTACGAAGAATTCAAGCGGCGCTCCCAACGGGAGCGCCGCTTTTCTTTGCAGCCAGCAAACGAGGCCCGGAAACGGAGGCGACTCCAAACCGGGCCTCGCAACCGGCGACGCCCTGGGAGATGTCGCCAGTGTCCGGGATCGCCGAGAGGGCATAGGGTAAGGGAACAGGCTGACGCTCGCCTGACAGATCCGATGCCGGGGAAGGGGCGGGCGCCAACTTCGCGTTGCCATGCGCCGTCGACTGCGTTAAGCGACAGCAATTCCGAACTTGGAAGGGTGGCCGAGTGGTTTAAGGCACCGGTCTTGAAAACCGGCGTGCCCGCAAGGGTACCGTGGGTTCGAATCCCACCCCTTCCGCCAAAACACCAGCAAAATCAGCTACTTAGACTTGTAGATTGGCTCCAGCGCACAATCGAACGTACAATCAGCGCGCGCTATCGCGAGCCCGACATTGAGTCAATCTGCCGCACGTTGGCGGCCCAGACTGACGATCCGGTAGAGCGCGCGGCGCTGCTGGAGATCGCCGGCAACTACAGGAAAGCCCCGCCATGTTGAGGCGGCGCGAAGGGCCGCCAGGTGAGGCAACAGGGGTCCTCTGAAGGGCCGAGAACCTACGGCGAATTGACTATCTATTCTTGCGGAACCGGCGCCTAGTAATTCGATCACCGGCCCATCACGGCATATATCGGTGACTGAGAGCCACGTGCTCCCGCCAAATACGCGGAGCCATCTATGGTCAAGCTCATCCCTTCTCTCACTGAACGCCTAACTCAAATGGCGAGCGCCGCTCGAACCCGGGCCGAAGCAACGCCTCCGGGGCCAAAGCGGGAAGCTCTTTTGAAGGCGGCGCAGCTCAGTGAGAACGCGCTGCATATTCAGCAATGGCTGAGCTCCACGAGCTTGCGAAAGCCAACGTAACGATGGGTTCGCAAAGGCCCGCCAGCGTGAACCGGCGCATACGGCCGCCAACTAAGGCAACGTACTTCTACGTGTTCCGCTTATAAATACACGCGCAAGGAACAAACGAAGATTTATTATTAGCGCAATCTGTTCTCGCCCGGAGAACAACGGGCCCGCCGTGAACCGGCGGGCCTGGAGGCTCAGGCTTCGCCCTTCGTCGGGGCAGCCATTGCGGCCAGATCCATCGCGACGGAAACTGAAATCACCGGATCGACATGGCGTAGGTGCGGCTGCCTGACGTCCTCAAAGACATAGATCATGCAAGCTTTGAGGCACAATTCGGCAAGGTCGCGGACCTTGACGTTCGCCAAGGCAAGTTGTGCGGCCTTGAAGGCGTCGCGCGCCTTCTGATGCGCATCGAAGACCGCATCATAGTTGATCTCGTCCATGTGCTTATCGTAGCGCCGGCAATACTTCTTGTGAGCGCGGTGGGCGCCCGGCTGCGGATTGGCTTTTTGCCATTCGCCGCAAGCCTTCCATACCCTTTGGAAGTCCGCAGCCGTCAGCTTCAAGGCCTCGTTCGCTTCATCGAGCTTGTAATAGGCCTCGCGCATTGCGTCGCCGCATTGGGAGCCATCGAAGGCAAGCTTTGGCACGCTGGCTGGAAGCGGCGAGGCCAGCGCTTCTAGAGGCATGCTGGCTACGGAGGCTGCTGCTGCGCCGACGAATACGTTCATGATTGATCGCCCGCATGGGGCGAGATCAGCACGACACCGACGAACTCCCGGCAATGGAGCGACTGTGCCGCGACCTGGTGGAGGAGAGCAGGGTGACAGGCGAGGCCGGCGCGCTGCTTAAGATGGCCGAAAACTTCGGCCGTGAGGTTGCGAGACTAACCGTGGATAGGACCGTAGATTGTTCTCGGCGCAGGTGGAAAAGACGAGCGATTCAGCGAGGTTGAGCGGGCACCCCTTCCGCCACCTCCTAGTCCAATAGTGCCCAATCCGTCTTTCTGTTTCGAAGAAGCGCTTGATCTAAAACGGTTGGGTTCGTTGCTTGGGCTTGGTGGCAGCGCGGGCTCCAGCAGCGTGCCCACGTGGTCTGGTGCCGCTCTCGGCGCCGGAGCGGGCGGCCTCTCCATTCCCATGTTCGCAAGCGGCACCAGTTCGGCCCCGGGTGTACTCGCCATGGTGGGCGAGAAAGGTCCCGAGCTGGTCAACCTTCCGCGCGGCGCGCAGGTTTTCAAGCCGTCAAGCGCGGAGAATGCTGGAGGATCAGAGCGGCCCTGCTGTGGTCATGCAGGACGGTGTGCTGGGAGTAGCTGCCGAACTTGTGGACTGGCCGCTCCGCCGCTACGATTTGCGGCATGGGACAGACCAAAAAGCTGATCGATTGCCACGACTGTGACCACCCGGTTTCACCGAGTGCGTCGGCCTGTCCAAATTGCGGCTCGAAGGTGCCGTTCGGTCCTCCCGTTCTTCACCGCAAAAGGCCCCCGGTCTATAACATCGAGGCGCGCAACGACCGCAACATGGTCGTCTTTGCCGTGACGCTGGGAGGCTTAGGCGCAGCTTACGGATTTGCGACAAGCGCAGGGCCGCTTAGCGCTGCGCTGCTGGTCACATCGTACGGCATGCTGGGTGTGTTGGTAGGCGTCCCGCTTGCGGCGTTGTTCAACGTCACGCGCCGGCTGTGGCGGTAGCGACCTCCGGAATCTGGGAAGTCTACGTACCAGCCCAGCGTCGCTCCCGGCGCTCTCATCCGCAATGAGCATGGGCCCTAGTAAGGAAGCGGTGCCATTTCCACACCCGAGTGACAATCCGGGCCACCCCGAATTCCGGTAGTCTTACGGAATCCTTTTTCGGAACACGGTGTTCTACTGTGAGAACACCGGCGAGATTTAAGTACCAGTTTCTAATTTGCCCGGGATGGCCGCAGTGGGGGCTGGAACCACCCTGCGGCCTTTCGCTTTAGCGAAACCCATTTCTAAGTTGAGCCGTACCGTCTCGGAGGCGAAGTCGGCGGAGAATTCGTGAGCATTCAAATCATTATAGCCGCCATGTTGGAGCGCGAGCTAGCGGCGCGCGGCGTGCAATCGTTGGGACCTTCCGATTGCATGGAGATCGTCGAGAACCTGCTTGAGCGCTTGAAAGATCTGGATCGGGAGTTAGCTGCGCGAGGCGCAACGCGGCGGTAGGCTGATGGACAGACGGCCCCGGGGTCGGAAGGGCCGGGGACTGGTTAGACCGAGGCCGCTACGCGGGAGCTTTGGCATTCTCTTGTTCACGATGCAGGTCCGCAGGAGTCGCAATCGATCGCGGATCGACATTTGCGATTGCGGTCTGGCAGGCGAGCAATCCGGTCATCGGGACGCGTCGCGCCGTGAGCACGATGAGTTTTAGATCGTCTTCCGGTGTCCAATGGTCAGTGCGTATTTGTCCGCTCCAGGCTCAAGATGCTGAGGCCAGTCAATTGCCGTGCAGAACAAGCCGCGTCGCTCGATTTCCCGTGCAAGAGCTTCCGCGCGCAGCCTCGCTGGCAATCCGACAAAACGCGCGCCGGCTAGCCTATCTGCTTGAACCTCTTGGCGAATGAACTCGTGCATCCGCAGAATGAAGTGGTCAGATAGGCCTTCGAATTCGCTCATGCCAGCCAATCGCGTCAGTCAAAGATATAGGCAACCAGAAAGGTGGCTGGCTGCCAAGCGATGAACCCAATCGCCTCCAGCGAAACAGCTGTGGCCAGGAGGGCTACAGCGCTGAAGGTGAGGGGAATGACGAGATCAAAAAAGTTGTGGGGCTCGTCTGCATCTGCAGTTTGAAATGCGGTTCTATTGGACATTCGAATATTCCTCTATTCGGGGTCATATCGAGTTCGACGCTCTCAGCCAAACGTTCGCTGGGGTTAACCTGACCGCTAAACCTTAACAGCGGGTCCAGTCCCTATGTGTCGCGGCACAAAACCGATCGACGGCCTTGATCAGTGCGTCCTTCAATCCACCACTCTGCTGCGGCTAACCTCAACAAGCGCAGGGATCAAAGCCGGCTGGCTGCAAGCTCGAAATACTGTGAACACGACGCCGCCGCCAAAGCCAAGGCGCTCACGCAACCCCGTTCGGCTTGTGGTGGTCTGCTCCCGACAGTGATTTGTCAGTTGCGGTGGAAATCGAGCGAGAGCGCGATTGTAGTGAAGCCTCGTCTCTGCATTTTATGGTCAGTGCCGCGAGGTCGTGCACCGCACGTAGAAGGAGTGAGGTCCGTTCGAAAAAAGTCGAAGATCAATACAGTTGACAAGAGACCCCTTCCGCCGGTCTACCCGACCGGGTTCTATCCGTCGGGTTTACCCGGACAGGTGATCGGTGAATCAGACATCCAATCCAGCTGCACTCGACAAGCTGAAGCTCCGCATTCAGGCGTTGCGTTCCAAGACCATCGCCAATGGCTGCACCGAGGACGAGGCGCTGTCTGCGGCCGCCAAGGTCGCCGAACTGCTGGATCGCCACGATTTGTCGCTGTCCGACGTCGAACTGCGGGCGTCGCCGTGCGAGCGGAAGGTCTACGAGACTTTTCGCAAGAAGCGAATTCCCCTGGACGACTGCATCGGGGCGATCGCTCGTTTCTGCGATTGTCGGGTCTGGCGCGAGAAGAACACGGCCGGCGAGAGCAGCTATGTGTTCTTCGGCCTCGGCGCGGACATCGAGGTCGCGCATTATCTGGCCGAATTGATCGACGGCGCCGTCCGCGCCGAGCTCGGCCGCTTCAAGACCTCGGTCGACTACAGCAGGTTCCGGCACCAGGAGCGGCATCTGGCCAATGCCTCCTTCGCGCTCGGGATGGTGGGGTCCATCGCGGACAGGCTGGTGGCGATCAAGGCCAGTCGCGATCAGATCAACGAAAGCACCGGCCGCGGGCTGGTGGTTCTCAAGACGTCGGTGGTCGATGCGGAGTTCGACAAGCTCGACCTGAAGATGCGGACCCAGCGCAGCAGCAGCCGGATGGTGTCGATGACGGCCTATGAAGCCGGCGGCGCCGCCGGCGCGTCGCTGGCCATCAATCCCGGGCTTGCAGGGTCGCAGTCAAGGACCGCTCCCAAAGGGAGCTGAGCGCGTCGGGGGAGGGCGTGCAGCGTCACCGTCATTGCAGTTCAGTCGATCGACTTCTCGAGCTTCTGGGCTGCCCGGAAGTCGTCCATGTGCTGCAGGTTGGGCCCATACGCAGCCTCCTTGGTCAGCAGGTGATAGATCCGGGCCACGACCGTTTGCAGATGTTTCATTCGTCCGCGCGGCATCGCCCTGGCCTTGCAAAGCGCTCGGACCGCATGCGCTCGGAAATAATCAAAAGCGTCTGACATCGTGGACTTAACGTCCCGCGAAACGATTGGTTCTTGGATTGGTCCTCGTTCGCGCGCCCCAAAGCGCCTCCAGGAACGCTGTCGAATGGGAGAACTTAGCCCGGCACGAACCTTCAGGATCGGCGAGGCATGTTCTTCTTGTTCTCGAACCGGCTGGGATGTCTCGGCTCGCTGCTGGTCTCCGGGCTGGTCACTCTCGCGCTGCTTGTCCTGTTCGGGATCGTTCGGTTCTAACCGCCCGCGCGTTCAGGAACCTGGCCCTCGCTGACCCGTTGTTGGCACTCTCGTCCAGCCATGGAGGGCGCCCTTGGAAAGTACGATCATCGGAGAATTCGACACGCGCCGCGGCGCCGAGCTTGCGGTTGAGCATGTCGTGCAGGAATGCGGCGTGCCGCGAAGCGACGTCTTCGTCCAGCCCGTCGGTGGCGCGAACACGTCGGGGACACGCGCGGCCGGTCCTGACGCCAAGGCCGCGCCTGCGCCGGAGGGACACCAGAAGCTGGAAGGCCGGATCGAGGTCTCCGTGGATTTTCACGGCGATGCGCCTGAGAAGATCGCGGACGCCTTGAAAGGCGCAGGTGCGAAGACTGTCCGAACCAAGTAGCGGCAATGGGCGACTGTGGCGCCGGAATCCGCGCACGCTGAACGGCCACTCTGGTTCTGAGTCGGGGAACCCGTTGCGCGGTCAGTGCGTTTCAACGCGAACGCAGATTGCGAGGTCTCCCTGCTTCAGAGCTCATCGACCCTGATCCCCGGCGACACCGTCTGGCGGCGGTGCGAGGCGCGGCGTGTGGCGGTTCTGAACGATGCTGCCGCTTATTTCGCGGCCCTGCGGCAGACCCTGCTGCAGGCGCAGGACCTCGTCTATATCGTCGGGTGGGATATCCATAGTGAGACCAGGCTGGTCGGCGAGTCCGGGCGAGCGGATGATGGCTTGCCGGAGCAACTCGGCCCATTCTTGCGCGCGCTGGTCCACCGCCGTCCCACCTTGCACATCAACATTCTCGTCTGGGACTTCGTCTCGTTCTACGCCTCCGAGAGGGAATGGAATTCCGCGGCCAAATTTACCGCCGACACAGATGGCCGCGTCCGGTTTCACCTGGATGCCACGCTTCCCTTTGGGTCGGCCCAACACCAGAAGATTGTCTGTGTCGATGGTTCACTGGGGTTCGTCGGCGGGCTCGATCTGACGATCAGGCGCTGGGACACGAGTGATCATCGCGCCGATCACGCATCGCGCTGTGATCCCCAGGGCAAGCCATACCTGCCGTTTCATGACGTTCAATGCGTGGTCGATGGGGATGCGGCGGCGCAGTTGTTCGACCTCGTGGAGCAACGCTGGCGCGCGGCGGGCCAACAGATTGATGATCGGCGCCCGCTGAAAAGCTTGCGCTGGCCGGCGATTGTGCCGGTCGAGGCTGAACATATTCCGGTGGGTATCGCCAGGACCGAGGTGGTCTGTCCGGCAGGTTCGACGCTCCGGGAGGTCGAACGCTCGCTGATTGCAGCGATGCGGTCCGCGACGAAATTCGTGTACATCGAGAACCAGTTCACCAGCGCCACCAAGATCGCGCGCGAATTGGCGGAGCAGATGCTGCGCGTGCCTTCGCTTCGGGTTCTGATCGTCACCCCAAAACTGCACTCCTCATGGCTGGAATCCCAAGCGATGCAGAACGGCCGGGGCGCTTTCATCGATTGCTTCAGTTCGGCCGGCGTCGCCGATCGCATCCGCTTCGTCTACCCGGTCTCGGGGAACGGGGATACGGAAGCGGCCGTGATGGTGCACAGCAAGCTCATGATCGTCGACGATCGGATCTTGAGGATCGGTTCGGCCAATTTGAACAATCGATCGATGGGTGCCGATAGCGAATGTGACCTGATCTTCGAAGCCGCATCAGACGAGCATCGGGAGTTCATCGCCTCGGTCCGCCGTCGCCTGATCGCCCATTTCTGCGGTCTCGATGAACAGACCGTCGCGCAAAACGAAGATCGTCTTTTTGCGCTCCTGGACGACGTCGCAAGCGGGACGAAGGCGCTGCGGGACGTTGAATCCTCGGTCCTGACCAGCGCTCTGGCCACGATGGTTCAGCCGGTGGCAGACCCTGAGGCGCCTCTTCATCTGGAGCGGGCGGCATCGCGGATGTGGAGCACGAAGACGATCATCGGGATGGTCTCGATCGCCGTGGCGCTTTTTGGACTGGCGATGGCCTGGTCCTACACGTCGTTGAGCGATTTCGCCGACGCGGGCCGGATGTCGACGCTTCTGTCTGCCTATTCGCAGTCCGTCTGGGGTCCGCCATTCGCGATTGCAGCTTTCGTCGTCGGCGGGTTGGTCGTGTTTCCGGTTCTCGTGCTCATTGCGGCGACTGCTGCCGCACTGGGACCATGGCTAGGCTTCGTCACCGCCATGACGGGGGTCGTGCTCAGCGCCTTTATCCTGTTTGCGATCGGACGGGCACTCGGGCGCGAACGCCTCCAGCGTTTGCTCGGACGACGTACCGCGCGCATCCAGGAACGTGTTGTCGGCAAGGGCATTCTGGCTGTCGTCGTCATCCGGATGATCCCGATCGCGCCGTTCTCAGTGGTGAATGTCGTGGCTGGCGCGAGCACGCTGCCTCTGCGTGACTTCCTGGTCGGAACGCTGCTCGGCATGACGCCCGGCATTCTCGCCATGGCAGTTTTGGGGGCTCAGATCGCTGATCTCGCCAGGAACGCGTCCTGGGTCAACATGTTGCTGCTCGCACTGGCGTTCCTGGGCTGGCTCGCGATCTGCGCCGGCGCGCAATTCGTCGCGACGTGGCTCGCCGGGAGGCGCTGATGCGCTTCATGACGTGGAATGTGCATGGCACCTTCAATCTCAATCCGAAGTTCGATCTGGAAGGGATCTGTTCCATCATTCGCAAATGGGCTCCCGATGTCGTCGCGCTTCAGGAGGTGGATTCGCGATCGCGATCGGACGATCCGTTTGCGAAGCTGGCGAGCGTCGTCGGCGATCACGGTGTTCACGCCAAGTCGATCGTCACGGCCGATGGCGACTACGGCCAGACGCTCCTGAGCCGCTTTCCATTCTCCGGCCCGCCCGAGATCGTCGACGTGTCGTATCGTGAGCGGGAGCCGCGCCGAGCGATCGCCGCGGGACTGCTGACACCGGTTGGCGATGTTCGCGTGGTGGCCACGCATCTCGGCCTGAGCATCCACGAGCGCCACGCGCAGGCTCAGGCGCTGGTGAGCCTGGTGAAACCTGGAAGGACCGTCGTCCTCGGGGATTTCAACGACTGGTTCTGGATCAAATCGGTGCGGCGCGTGCTCGCGCAGGTCTGCCCAAACCGTACGCGGCTGCGAACTTTCCCGTCGCATTTGCCCCTGCTGCGGCTTGACCGGATCTATGCGACGTCCGACAGCCCGATCGGGAAGGTTTGGACCGACGAAGGCGCGAGGGCCTATTCAGACCATTTGCCTGTTATTGCAGACATCGAGATCCCTGCGGGGTCAAACGCATCGAAAGTGCGATAAAAAAAGTGCTGTCTGCAGAAGGACTTGGCTACTGTGCATGGGGTTGTTTTCGCACATTATGCAGTCGGCCCGCAGTGCCGCTCAGCGGGACCACGAGGAACTCTTTCCTCACCTCAGCATTATCTGGCCATGACGGAAGACATTTCCTACCGGCGCAAGCCCTTGACTCCCGAGCAGCGGCAGGCGCGCGATGCGACGCGCCGTGTCGAAGCCGAAAAAGCCATGCGCGATCATGAAGCTGCGCAGAAGGCGTTTTATGCCAACAAGGAACGGCTGAGGGCCGAACGGTTGGCACGTGAACAGACGGAGGCGAAGGGCTGACCGTACGCGGTCGCCCCGTCAAGGATGTCCTTGCCCGCGAGCGCCGGTCTCAGTGCCGGTGAGGGATGCGGGTCACGCTCAACGCCTGCTTCAGCGCCTGAACGGCACTTGCGAAAGGTCTGCGAGGCGATTGCGCCTCGATCGCTTCGGCTGCGACGCGACAATCGTCAGCGACCTTGAGCAACCCGCCTCGCGCGAGGTCCATGGTGGAGAGGGCTGCCTGCTCCAGGCAGACCCGTTCAAGCCGTCGAAACTCCCGCAGTTCTTTGTTCATGCGTCAGCTCTCGATGTCCCCGGCCATGCGGCGCTGAGTCTGCTTAATGAACAGTAAACATCTCTGCCTAGCCGGGTTGGCTGGCGTAGAGCTGGTGGGTGCCTTGGGCACGCCCAGCGGGCTTGACGGCGTTTGGCTTCCGCCGGAAGCTTCCAACGACCCTGATTTGAACCACGGAGACGTTCGCTTCCAGCCAGTCCGATCCCGATCAGCGAAAAACGAAATGGAGCTGACCATGACCACGTTCGACAAGCGCGAGCAGGGCTTTGAGGCCAAATTCGTCCACGACGAGGAGCTCATGTTCAAGGCCACGGCCCGGTCCAACAAGCTGCTCGGGCTCTGGGCCGCAACCCAGCTCGGCCTCAGCGGCGATGCCGCGGCCGGCTATGCGACGGCGTTGGTGACGGACCATCTGGAGAACCACTCGATGGACGAGATCCTCGACAAGGTGGCAGGCGATCTTGCCGCCAAAGGCGTCGCGCGCGAACAGGTCGCAGCCAGGCTTCAGGAATGCATGCACCAGGCGTTGCAGCAACTCGAAGCGGACAAGTGAAAGCAGGCCGGCCCTCGACGGCTGGGATCGGGAGGCGGGTGGTGTCTTGCGGAATATCTTGCGGAGTATCTTGGAGCAGCTTCCGCAAATGGGCCGGCGCGATCGCACTCGCTGCTACGATCCTGGTCGGCTGCTGCGGCGCTGAGGTATCGGCCACGCCGCTGACGCCATTTCGCTACGAGGCGCAGGCGCAGCGTCACTGCCCGCACGACCGGGTTGTCTGGCTCGATTTCAGCAAAGGTGTCTATTACGGCAAAGGCCAGAAGCGGTACGGCCAGGGTTTTGACGGCAGCTTCGTCTGCCTGAGCGAAGCCCGTGACAGTCTCTATCGGCGTTCGCTGCTTGGACTGCGGTAAGCGTATTGTTCGGGAAGTGCTGGGTGCTCAGGCGAAGGCCAATGCCACGAGGCTGGAGCACAGCAGGACCAGACCACCGGCGGTCAATGCCAGGAAGCCATCGGATACGAGGTCATGGTTGCGCATGGGACACCTGCCGCTCTCGTCTGCGATGCTCGATCGGATCGATTAAAAATGTCCGAACGCGCCGTCTTGAAAGGGTGATGCTTGCCGTCCGCGCGAGTGCCTCAGGCCCTCGTGCGGTAACCTTCAAACGCATGGGCCAGGAAGATCCCCGCGCTTACCAAACCCATCAGTGCCGAAACCGTCTCGATCATCGTCTCATTCCATTCCGCCCTGCACGCGAGAAAACGCGGGCGGCCTTGCACAGTCAAAAGAATTCCAGTGAGCGGCGCGACAATGGGGGTGGAGTGAGGATTTGGCGCAACAGAATGTCCAGGCGTGGCACAGAGCAGGGCACCGGCGCCCCGTAGTTCAACGGGGCGAGCGCATACGCCCTGTTTACCATCCCGGCGTGAACGCCGTGCGCTCCCCATTTCCGCCGTGTTCGGGTTGCGTTATCGTTACCACTTCCGACGCGGTGGTGGGCCGCCTCGGAGCAAAGGACCGGACAGCGCTACCCGTAGCCAAAGCGGGTTAGGTACGCCTCCGGCAAAGTGGTATTTGGGGCGAATGGGGATCCGACGGTCAGATTCGGTTTTGCGGGCCGCGCGCGCTGCTGCGATGGCCGCGACCTGCCTTGCGCTCGCCAATTGCGCCTCCTCCAACAAATTCGCCAGCCGGGTCGATCCGAAATACGGCGTGTCCTCGAGCCCCCGGGTCGTGGCTTTGGGCGATCCGGTCCCGAAGGGCGGCGGCGCCTATCGCGTCGGCAAGCCCTATGTGGTGGGTGGCCGGACCTATGTGCCCGAAGAGGACGTCAACTACCGCGCCGAGGGCATGGCGTCCTGGTACGGCGACGATTTCCATGGCCGCCTGACCGCCAATGGCGAAGTGTTCGACATGGGCTCGCTGACCGCGGCGCATCCGACCCTGCCGATGCCGTCCTATGCGCGGGTGACCAACGTCTCGAACGGCAAGTCGCTGATCGTCCGCGTCAATGACCGCGGGCCCTATCACGGCAACCGGCTCATCGACGTCTCGAACAAGGCCGCCGAACTGCTTGAATTCAAAGGCAATGGGATCGCCAAGGTCCGTGTCGAGTATGTTGGCCGGGCGCCGCTGGAAGGCTCCGACGACCGCCAGCTGATGGCCACCTTGCGCACCGGGACCCCGGCGCCATCGCCGTCGATGGTCCGGGTCGCCTCCGCGAGACCCTTCGTGCCGGAGCTGCCATCGTCGAACCGCGGCGCCATGCGCGGCGAAGTTCCGACGCCGGAGGGACGGCCCTACAATCTCGGCAACACCTCCGCCGACATGGCTTCACTCAGTGCGACCTCGGAAATGTCGGCCTCGAGCCGCAACCGGGGCCGGGCGCTCCAGAACGCGCGCGCCGTGTCCTATGACGGGGACGGCCGCTATGCGACCGAGAGCGCTCCGTCCGGCGCCTACGCCTCGGACGGCGCTGCCGAGGCCCGCGGCATCCTGAGCGGCCGCGGCCTCTACTGAGCCGCGCTTTCCTTCAGGAAACTCATCAGCGCCGCATTCACCTCGTCGGGCCGCTCCTGCTGGACCCAATGGCCGGCGCCCTCGATGATCAGCTTTCGCTTCAGATTGGGCAGCACGCGCTCGAGTTCGTTGACGCGCTTGGCTCCGATCAGGCCGGTGATGACGGCGTCGTTCGAACCGGCAATGAAGAGCGACGGCTGATGGATTTGCGCGTCCTGCCAGGGCGCCGTCAGCTCCCAATTGCGATCGAGGTTGCGATACCAGTTCAGCCCGCCGCGGAAGCCGGACTTGCGGAAGGTTTCGGTGAAATAGGCAAGGTCAGTCTCGGTGAGCCAGGCCGGCAGAGGCTCCTCCGGGTTGCCGTGGCCGAGGAATCCCTTGCCCTCCAGCACGAACATGGCTGCGGAGGGATCGGCAAGGCCGCGCCCGCCGAGCACGATGCGCATGGTGCGCGCGACGTCGCGCTCGAACTCGGCTTCGGCAACGCCGGGCGCCTGGAAGTACTGCCAATAGAAATTGGTGATGCCGCCGTGGCGCAGGAGTTCGAGCGGCTTGCCGCGGCCGCGGAACGGCGGTGGCACGCTCAGGCCGGCGACCGCCGTGAAGATGTCGGGCCGGAACAGCGCCGCGTGCCAAGCCACCGGTGCACCCCAGTCGTGGCCGACCACCATGGCCTTGGTCTCGCCAAGCGCCTGCACGAGGCCGACGATATCGCCGACCGTGTCGAAGATCGAATAGGCCGTCGCCTCGGGCGGCGCTGAGCTCTGGCCATAGCCGCGCATGTCGGGGGCGACGACGCGAAACCCGGCCTGCGCCAGCGCCGGGATCTGGTGGCGCCAGGAGTAGGAGAGTTCCGGCCAGCCGTGGCACAGCACCACCAGCGGCCCCTGACCGGCTTCGCGGATGAACAGGTCGATCCCGTTGGCCTTGATCACGCGGGTGGATGACATCGCTTTTCCGCCTTGTTTCAGGGGTTTGGTCAGAAAATCTGAGGTGCCACGATAGGGGCGGGACGAGAATCGTGCAATCTCGGGACAAGCGGCCACCCCGTGTTGTTTGCACCGGCTCCAACTGTTAGAACGCCGCTCTCAGGGCTTGGCCATGGAATTTCATCTTTCCTCGTTTAGGCGCACCCGGTTTACCGCCGGAGCGCTGGCGCGCGGGCTGATCGCGACGGCTCTGGTGGCGGCCATTGGCTGGAGCGGGGCGCTCTACGCCGCCAACCAGAGCGTCCAGGGCGCCAAGAAAACAGATGATTCCGGCTTCGACGGCGACGCCCCGACCGCGATCCTGATCGAGGCCTCCAGCGGCAGTGTGCTGTTCGAGAAGAACGCCGACGAGCTCCGCGCGCCCTCGAGCATGATGAAGCTGATGACCGCCGAGGTCGTCTTCAACGCCATCAAGAAGGGCGACATCAAGCTGACCGACGAATACCGGATCAGCGAGAACGCCTGGCGCAAGGGCGGCGCACCCTCCGGCGGCTCGACCATGTTCGCCGCCATCAACAGCAAGGTCACGGTCGACGATCTCCTGCACGGGGCGATCATCCAGAGCGGCAACGACGCCTGCATTGCGCTGGCCGAGGCCATGGCGGGCAGCGAGCGGATTTTCGCCGCCGACTTCATGACCAAGCGAGCTCGCGAGCTTGGCCTCACGAAATCGACCTTCGGCAATTCCAACGGCCTGCCGGACCCCGCCAACAAGATGACGGTGCGCGAGCTCGGCATTCTCGCCCGGCACATCATTCTCGACTTCCCCGAATTCTACAAACTGTTCGGCGAGAAGGAATACACCTGGAACAAGATCCGCCAGCCCAACCGCAATCCGCTGCTCAATTCGATGGAAGGCGCCGACGGTCTGAAGACCGGCTACACCAAGGAAGGCGGCTACGGCATGGTCGGCTCGGCGGTGCAGAACGGCACGCGGCTGATCGTCGTCATTAACGGGCTGGAAGACCCCGACGATCGCGCGACCGAAGCCAAGAAGATGCTTGAATGGGGTTTTCGCAATTTCGAGACCCGCACCCTGATCGCGGCCGATCAGCCGGTCGGCTACGCCAAGGTGTTCGGCGGCGAGAGCCGCTCGGTCAAACTGGTCGCCAAGACGCCCGTGAAGGTGATGGTGCACAAGAACGGCAGCGACAAGCTGATCGCGCGCGTCGTCTATAACGGCCCGGTGCGCGCGCCGGTCGAGGCCGGGCAGAAGGTCGGGCTGGTCAGGGTCTGGCGCAGCGGCAACATCGCAGTGGAGACGCCGGTCTATGCCGCTGACGCGATCGGCACCGGCTCGACCGTGCGCCGCGCGATCGACGGCGCCAGCGAGCTGGTGATCGGCATGTTCCGTGCGGGCGCCGAGAAGCTCTGATCATGAGTGAAAGCGCGGTAAAGTGGCCGTCCGGACGCGGGCGTTTCGTCACCTTTGAAGGCGGCGAGGGGACGGGCAAGTCGACCCAGATCAAGAAGCTCGCCGACCGTCTCAAGGCCGCCAGGATGCGTATCCTCGTCACGCGCGAGCCGGGCGGCTCGCCGGGCGCCGAGATCATGCGCCATCTGGTGCTGTCAGGCATGGGCAAGCTGCTCGGACCCGAAGCCGAGACGCTGCTGTTCGCGGCCGCCCGCGACGATCATGTCCACACCGTGATCCAGCCAGCGCTCAACCAGGGCACGTGGGTGCTGTGCGACCGCTTCGCCGACTCGACGCGGGCCTATCAGGGCAGCCTCGGCCGCGTGCCGGCCGCGCTGATCAACGCGATGGAGCGGGTCACGATCGGCGATCTCAAGCCGGACCTCACCATCATCCTCGACCTGCCGGTCGAGATCGGCCTGCAGCGCGCGGCCGCGCGCCGCGGCAGCGGCACGCCGGACAGGTTCGAGGCCGAGAAGCTCGGTTTCCATCAGGGCCTGCGCGAAGCCTATCGCAAGATCGCGTCGGACGATCCCGCGCGCTGCGTGCTGATCGACGCCAATTCCGATCCCGACACGGTTGCCGGACGCATCTGGATCGCGATGCGTGATCGCCTGCTCCCGACGCCGGCAACGGTGGTGTCCATATGAGCCCGCGTCAGACCGAGCGCGAAACTGCCATGTCTCATCCGCGCGAGACGAGCGTTCTGTTCGGCCATCGCGAGGCCGAGACCGCGCTGCTCGCCGCCTATGGCAGCGGGCGCATCCCGCACGCCTGGCTGATCGGCGGGCCGCAAGGCATCGGCAAGGCGACGCTGGCGTATCGGATGGCGCGCTTCGTGCTCGCTCACGGCCAGCCGCTGGCGCCTTCCGTGCAGCGCGCCGAAGACCTCGCCATCAATCCCGATCACGCCGTGGCACGGCAGGTTGCTGCGAGTTCGCACGGTGGCCTGCTGACGCTGGAGCGCACCGCCAACGACCGCGGCGTAATGCGCACCGTGATCACCGTGGACGAAACGCGCGAGACGATCGGTTTCTTCGGCTCGACCGCGACAGCCGAAGGCTGGCGCGTCTGCATCGTCGACACCGTCGACGAGCTCAATCCGAATGCCGCCAACGCGCTGCTGAAAATTCTCGAGGAGCCGCCGCAGCAATCGCTGTTCCTGCTGGTGAGCCACGCGCCGGCGCGCGTGCTCGCCACGATCCAATCGCGCTGCCGCAAGCTGCGTCTCCGCGCGCTCGCAACCGACGACGTGATTGCTGCAGCCGCAACCGCTGCCGATCTCGACCCGAACGATCCGGCGTTGCGCGAGGCGGCGGAGGCGTCCGAGGGCAGCGTCGCGCGGGCGCTGACGCTGCTCGGCGGTGACGCCCTGAAGCTTCAGCAGCGCACGGCCGCGCTGCTGGCGCGACTGCCGCAGGTCGATCCGCGCGAATTGCATACGCTCGGCGATTCGCTGGGCACCAGCGACCGCGTTGCGCTTGCCGCCTTCATCGACGGCATCGATCGCTGGATCGCGGAACGCCTGCACGCCGACGAGGCCAATGCCAACCAGAACCTGCCGCGCCTTGCGCGCCTAGCTGAGGTATGGGAAAAGATCGTCCGCGCCGCGCGCGACACCGAAACCTATAATCTGGAGCGAAAGCCCTTGGTCTTCTCGGTGTTCGGCTGGCTGGCGGACGCAACGCGCTAGAGCATGATCCGGAAAAGTGTGCAGCGGTTTTTCCGATAGGATCGTGCTCAAGACAATAAACTAACGCAGGTTCGTTTCCCAATTTCGAGAAGCCGGTAAAGGAATTCGTCGTGGCAGCGCGAGCTAAGAAAATCGCTAAGGGCAAGAGCAGCAAGAAGAAGGCTGCCACCAAGGTCGTCAAGAAAGGCGCGAAGAAGGCCGTGAACGCGCGCGCGCGCAAAGCTGCTAAGAACGTCAAGAAAGCCACGAAGACCAAAAAGACGGCCGCCAAAAAAACCGGGAAGAAGAGCGCCGCGAAGACGGCAAAGAAGGCAGCGAAGAAGCAGGTCGTCGCCAAGAAGACGGTGAAGACAGGAACCAAAAAGCCAGCCAAGGCTTCGGCGAAGAACAAGGCCTCGGCGAAAAACAAGGCCCCGGCGAAGAAGATAGCCAAGACGGCGAGGGTGGCTGCGCCCGCAGTGACCGCCGCACCAGCTCCTGTCGCGACGCCGCCGAAGACTGCGAAGCCCGATGTATCGAAACCCAAGGCCCCGCGCGCGCCGAAGTCCATCGCAGCGCCGCACGCCAACACGCCCGTGGCCGTCCCCGCGCGCGACAACGTCTTCTACATCACGACTGCGATCGCCTATCCCAATGGCAGCCCGCATATCGGCCACGCCTATGAGGCGATCGCGACCGATACGTTGGCGCGCTTCGCGCGACTCGACGGCAAGGATGTGTTCTTCCTGACCGGCACCGACGAGCACGGCCAGAAGATGGTTCAGACCGCGGCCGGCGAAAAAATGTCCGTCTCGGAGCTCGCCGCCCGCAATGCCGGCCGTTTCAAGCAAATGGACGAGCGCCTGAACGTGTCGTTCGACCGCTTCATCCGCACCACCGAGGAGCAGCATCACCGCTCCAGCCAGGAGATCTGGCGGCGCATGGAAGCGAACGGGGATATCTATGCCGACATCTATGCCGGCTGGTATTCCGTGCGCGACGAAGCCTATTACGCGGAGGACGAGACGCGCCTGAACGATGACGGCGTGAGGCTAGGGCCGCAGGGCACGCCGGTCGAATGGGTCGAGGAGAAGAGCTACTTCTTCCGCCTGTCGGCCTATCAGGACAAGCTGCTCAAGCTGTACGAGACGCAGCCCAATTTCATTGGGCCCGACTCTCGCAAGAACGAGGTGGTGAGCTTCGTCAAGGGTGGCCTGCGCGACCTCTCGATCTCGCGCACGACGTTCGACTGGGGTGTCAAGGTGCCCGGCGACGAGGATCACGTGATGTATGTCTGGGTCGACGCGCTCACCAACTACATCACCGGCGTCGGCTTCCCCGACGAGAGCGACAACAACTGGCGTTATTGGCCTGCCGACGTGCACATCATCGGCAAGGACATCATCCGCTTCCATGCGGTGTACTGGCCGGCTTTCCTGCTGTCGGCCGGGATCCCCCTCCCGAAGCGGGTCTATGCCCATGGCTTCCTGTTCAGCAGGGGCGAGAAGATGTCGAAGTCGGTCGGCAACGTGGTCGATCCCTTTAACCTCGCCGACCAGTACGGCGTCGACCAGATGCGCTATTTCTTTCTGCGCGAGGTGCCGTTCGGCCAGGACGGCAACTACAATCACGAGGCCATCGTCGCGCGCATCAATGCCGATCTCGCCAACGATCTCGGCAATCTCGCGCAGCGCTCGCTGTCGATGATCGCGAAGCAGCTCGGCGGCGTGCTCCCGGAGCCCGGCGAATTCAGCGATAACGACAAGGCGATCCTGTCACAGGCTGACGACATGCTCGCGGCGTCCCGCGAAGCGATGGCGACGCAGCAAATCCATCACTGGCTCAATGCCGTGTGGGCCGTGGTCGCGGAAGCCAACCGCTATTTCGCGGGCGAAGCGCCGTGGGCGCTCGCCAAGACCGATCCTGTCAGGCAGAGGACGGTGCTCTACGTCACCGCCGAAGTCGTGCGCCAGATCGCAATCCTGGCCCAGCCGGCGATGCCGACGGCCTCGGGATTGCTGCTGAACAGCCTCGGTATCCCCGAAGCGGAGCGCAACTTCGCCGCGCTTGGTGGCGCAACGCGCATCGCGCCCGGTACGACGCTGCCCGCGCCGACGCCGGCCTTCCCCCGCTATATCGAGCCGGCAGCCTAAAGGCGTTCGCACCATGCTGGTCGACAGCCACTGCCATTTGGATTTTCCGGATTTTGCGGAGGATCTCGACGGGATCGTGTCGCGGGCGCGAGCGGCCGGCATCGGCCGCATGGTCACGATCTCGACGCGGGTGAGGAAACTGAACCAGCTTTTGGCCATCTCCGAGCGCTATGACGACGTCTATTGCTCGGTCGGCACCCATCCGCATAACGCTGATGAAGAAGACGGCATCGCGCCGGACGAGCTGATCGCTTTGACGCAGCATCCCAAGGTCGTCGCGCTCGGCGAAGCCGGGCTCGACTATTTCTACGACAACGGCTCGCCGGAGGCGCAGGCGAGGGGCTTTCGTGCCCACATCGCCGCCGCCCGCGCCACCGGCCTGCCGCTGGTGATCCACACCCGCGAGGCTGACCAGGATTGCGGCCGTATCCTTGAAGAGGAGACGGCAAAGGGATCGTTTCGCGCGGTGTTGCATTGTTACACCGGCGGGCGCGAGCTGGCGCTGAAGGCGGTCTCGCTCGGGCTCTATATCGGCTTCACGGGCATCCTGACCTTCAAGAAGTCCGAGGCCTTGCGCGCGCTTGCGGCCGAACTGCCGTCCGACCGTATTCTGGTTGAAACAGACTCGCCCTACCTTGCGCCGGGCAAGTTCCGGGGCAAGCGCAACGAACCGGCCTATGTGGTCGAGGTCGCAAAAGTGCTCGCCGAAACACGCGGCGTGTCGTTTGACGAGATCTCGCGCCAGACAAGCGAAAACTTCTTTCGCCTGTTCTCCAGGGTGAAACCTTAGAACTGGGAGCCGCATGACGCTGACGCTGACGATCCTGGGCTGCGGCTCCTCCGCCGGCGTGCCGCGTCCGGCACTCGGCTGGGGTGCCTGCGATCCCAACAATCCCAAGAACCGCCGTCGCCGCTGTTCGCTGCTGGTCGAGCAGACATCGGGCGAGGGCACCACGCGTATCGTGATCGACACCTCGCCTGACCTGCGCGAGCAATTGCTCTCGACCAATGTCGACCACATCGATGCCGTGTTCCTGACCCACGAGCACGCCGATCAGACCCACGGCATGGACGACCTGCGTTCGGTCGTGATGCACATGCGCCGGCGGATTCCGACCTATCTCAATCAGACGACTGCGAACGACATCATGTCGCGGTTCTCCTATTGCTTCGTCTCACCGGCGGGCAGCGACTATCCGCCGATCCTGACGGCGCAGTCGATCGAGGCCGGTGACAGCCAGACCATCCAGGGGAAGGGCGGCCCGGTGACGATGACGGCCTTCCTGGTGCAGCACGGCAACATTCCCGCGCTGGGCTATCGCATCGGCGATGCCGCCTACACGCCCGATCTCAACGACATCCCACGCGAGAGCTGGAGCGCGCTGGAAAATCTGGATCTCTGGATCGTCGATGGCCTGCGCTACACCAGCCATGTCAGCCATTTCAGCATCAACGACGCGTTGTCCTGGATCGAGCGCTTCAAGCCGAAGCGCGCCGTCATCACCAACATGACGGCCGACGTCGATTATGAGGTGATCCGGCAGTCGCTGCCGGCGGGAGTGGTGCCCGCGTATGACGGGCTGCGGCTGGAGACCCGCTGAACCTGCGGGGGAAATTCCGGCGAGAGCCGGCATACTCCTTGCTTGCGCTAGCCCCATCATGTTGATCTAACGTCCTGAAAGACAGGCGCTGGGCAGGGGCGATATTCATGCAGGACCGGCGCGCGACGTGCGATCGCCGGGACCTTCTGAATCGCTTCGTATGAGGATGGGGATCGCGTTGGCAGGGGACGATGTCACGAGCCGGGGGCCGGTGCGACGCGCGCTAGATCTCCTTTATCTCGGTGCGGGCTACGCCGCCGGCGCCTTCATGGTTGCGATCTTTGCAATCATGATGATCATGTCGATCGGGCGCCAGTTTGCGGTCAACATTCCCGCCGGCGATGATTTCGCCTCATGGTGCATGGCCGCGATGGCATTCCTCGGCCTCGCTCACACCTTCAAGCGCGGAGAGATGATCCGGGTCGGCCTGTTGCTGGAGCGTCTGCATGGGCGCTCCAAACAGGTGGCGGAGGTCGTGGCCCTTGGTATTGCCGCCGCTTTCATCCTCTATTTCACCCGGCATGCCGTGCAGATGACCTACGATTCCTGGCGCTTCAACGACGTGGCGCAGGGCGTCGTCGCGCTTCCGCTCTGGATTCCGCAGCTCGGGTTTTCCGGCGGACTCGTGATCCTCTCGATCGCGCTCATTGATGAAATGGTCAGTGTCATCAGCGGCAACCGGCCGAGCTACGAGAAGGGCTCGCCGGACGAGACTCCGGACGAATTCATCGAGCGGATATCGCAGGGCGGCGGAGGTTGACGATGGCCCATCTCGGCATGCTCGAACTATCGTTCATTCTGCTCGGCGTCATGATCGTGCTGCTGGGAAGTGGCATCTGGATCGCGGTTTCGCTGGGGCTCGTCGGCTTCGTGGCCATGGCGCTGACCACGAGCCTGCCGCTCGGCTCCGTGCTTGCGACCACGACATGGAGCGCAAGCTCGTCATGGACGCTGGCTGCGCTGCCGTTGTTCATCTGGATGGGCGAGATCCTCTTCCGCACCAAATTATCCGAGGAAATGTTCCGGGGCCTGTCGCCCTGGGTGCAGTGGCTGCCGGGGCGTCTGACCCATGTCAACGTGATCGGCTGCGGCATCTTCGCGGCAGTGTCGGGTTCGTCGGCGGCGACCTGTGCGACCATCGGCAAGATCGCGCTGCCCGAACTGGACAAGCGTGGTTACGATAAGGGCTTGAGTCTAGGCTCGCTCGCGGGCTCCGGCACGCTCGGCCTGCTGATCCCGCCGTCGATCCCGATGGTGGTCTATGCGGTCACGGCGAATGTCTCCGTGCTTCAGGTGTTCCTCGGCGGCTTCCTGCCCGGCGTGCTCGTGATGGTGCTCTATTCCGGCTACATCATCGTCTGGTCGCTGCTGAACCCCAGCAAGATTCCGCCGCGTGACCCTCCGATGTCGTTTCGGCGGAAGCTCCAGGAGTCGGCCAAGCTCGTTCCGTGCCTGCTGCTGATCCTGGCCGTCTTCCTCTCGCTCGTGCTGGGGTTTGCGACCGCGACCGAGTGTGCGGCCTGGGGTGTCAGCGGCGCTTTGCTGCTGGCGTGGTGGAGCCGCACGCTCACGCGCAAGAACTTCCTCGAGAGCATCATGAGCGCGACGCGCCTGACCTGCATGATCATGCTGATCCTGGCAGGCGCTGCCTACACGACCGCAGCGATGGCCTATACGGGCATTCCGGCGGCGCTCGCCACCTGGGTCCAGGGCCAGCAGCTGACGCCGGGCATGCTCGCGCTGTATCTGAGCATCATGTACATCATCCTGGGATGCCTGATCGACGGCATCTCGATGATCGTTCTGACCGCCGTGATCGTGCTGCCGATGGTCAAGCAGGCCGGTCTCGACCTGGTCTGGTTCGGCGTCTATCTCATCATCCACGTGGAGATGGCGCAGATCACGCCGCCGGTCGGTTTCAATCTGTTCGTGCTCCAGAACATGAGCGGGCGTGATACCTTGACCGTCGCGCGGGCGGCGTTCCCGTTCTTCGTCCTGTTGCTCGCCGCCGTGTTCATCATCACGGAATATCCGCAGATCGTGATGTTCCTGCCCAAGCTTGCTTTCCCAGACTGAGCGTACCGGTTTTGAAATTGACTGTGAGGAGAAGCCCGATGATGTCTCGTTTATTCCGCGCATCCTTGATCGCCAGCGCCGTGCTGGCTGCGACACCCGCTTTGGCTCAGACCAAATGGAATCTGCCGGCGGCATATCCGGCCGACAATCCGCACTCCGAGAATCTCGTCGCGTTCGCCAAGGACGTCGAAGCCGGCACGTCCGGCAAGCTCCAGATCACGGTTCATCCGGGCGCCTCACTGTTCAAGGCGCCCGACATCAAGCGCGCGGTGATGACCGGGCAGGCGCAGATGGGCGAAGTCTTGCTGTCGATCCACGAGAACGAGGATCCGGTATTCGGCGTCGACGTCGTGCCGTTTCTGGCGACCAGCTTCCCGGATGCCATGAAGCTGTACCAGGCGTCGAAGCCGCTGATTACCAAGAAGCTCGATGCGCAGGGTCTGAAGCTCCTGTTCGTCGTGCCGTGGGCGCCGCAGGGCGTCTATGTCAGCAAGCCGCTTGCGACCATCGAAGACATGAAGGGCCTGAAATGGCGGGCCTACAACGTTGGGACCGCGCGCATCGGCGAGCTGGTTGGCGCGCAGTCGGTCACCATTCAAGCCGCCGAGCTGCCGCAGGCACTTGCGACCGGCGTCGTGAACTCCTTCATGTCGTCAGGCGGCACGGGCTACGATGCGAAGGCATGGGAGTCGCTGAAGTACTTCTATGACGTGCAAGCCTGGATCCCGAAGGACTACACCTTCGTCAACAAGGCTGCGTTCGAGGCGCTCGACAAGCCGACCCAGGAGGCCATCCTCAAGGCCGCCGCGATCGCGGAAACCCGCGGCTGGAAGGCCTGGCAGGACAAGAGCACCTGGTACATCGATCAGCTCAAGGCAAAGGGCATGACGGTCGAGCCGCCGAGCCCGGCCCTGAAGGCCGGCTTCCAGAAGATTGGCGAGCAGCTCACTGCCGACTGGCTCAAGAAGGCGGGAGCCGACGGCCAGGCGCTGGTTGACGCCTACAAGAAGATGTGAGGACGACGGGGCCTCGGCGAAGCCGACTAGTCGAAACTACGCAATGATTTCGCGGCGACACCCAACCGCCGCGGAGGTCGAGACAAGCTCAGTTCGAGATTGCCTTCGCCGATCCCGCTTCGTTGCGCAGCAGGAATTTCTGGATCTTTCCCGTCGACGTTTTCGGGATAGGCCCGAACACCACGGCCTTCGGCGTCTTGAAGCCGCTCATATGCGAGCGGCAGAAGGCGATGATATCGGCTTCGCTCGCGCTTGCGCCGTCCTTCAGCTCGACGAAGGCGCAGGGCACTTCGCCCCATTTCGGATCGGGCTTTGCGACCACGGCGGCGAACAGCACGGCCGGGTGCTTGTAGAGAATGTCCTCGACCTCGACCGAGGAAATGTTCTCGCCGCCGGAGATGATGATGTCCTTCGAGCGATCCTTGATGATGACGTAGCCGTGCGCGTCGAGCACGCCGAGATCGCCGGTGTGAAACCAGCCGCCCTCGAAGGCTTCCTGCGTCGCCTTGTCGTTCTTGAGGTAGCCCTTCATCACGATGTTGCCGCGGAACATGACCTCGCCGATGGTCTCGCCGTCGCGCGGTACTTGCCTCATGGTCTGCGGATCGATGACGGTGACGGCTTCCTCGAGCGGGTAGGGCACGCCCTGCCGCCGCTTCAGGCTGGCGCGCTCGGCTGCGGGCAGATCATCCCAGCCAGGCTGCTCGGCGCAGACGGAAGCGGGGCCGTAGACCTCGGTCAGGCCATAGACGTGCGTCAGCTTGATGCCGATGCTCTCGGCGCCCTCGAGCACCGCGACCGGCGGCGCGGCACCGGCGATCAGGCCGACGACGCGGCGCGCGGCATCGCCCTTCGGTGCATCGGGCGCGTTGATCAGCGTGTTGTAGACGATCGGCGCGCCGCACATATGGGTGACGCCGTGCTGCTTGATCAGCTCGAAGATTTTCGTCGGCTCGACCTTGCGCAGGCAGACGTTGATGCCGGCGGCGGCTGCGATGGTCCAGGGGAAGCACCAGCCGTTGCAGTGGAACATCGGCAGCGTCCAGAGGTACACCGGATGCTGGCCGAGTTGGCCCGCGAGAATATTGCTGACGGCGTTCAGATAGCCGCCGCGGTGATGGGTGACGACCCCCTTGGGATTTCCCGTGGTGCCCGAGGTGTAGCTCAGCGCGATCGCATCCCATTCATCGCCCGGCAGGATCGCCGCGAAGTCAGGATCGCCTTGCGCGAGCGCGGCCTCGTACTCGATCTCGCCGATGCGCCCGCCGCCTTTGAAGGCGGCGTCGTCGACGTCGATCACGAACGGTTTTGGGCCACTCATCTGTGACAGCGCATCGGTGATCACGCCGGAAAATTCGGGGTCGACCAGAATGATCCTGGCGCCGCCATGGTCGAGCTGAAATGCGATCGAAGGTGCATCCAGCCGGATGTTCAGCGCATTGAGCACCGCACCCGTCATGGGGACGGCGAAATGCACCTCGTTCATCGCCGGAATGTTCGGCAGCATCGCCGCGACGGTGTCGCCGACGCCGATGCCCTTGCCGGCAAGGTACGAAGCAAAGCGCTTGCAACGCTCATGCGTCTCGCGCCAGGTGAAGCTGCGCCCCTCGTAGACCGTGCTGACGTGATCGGGATAGACCGCGGCGCTGCGTGTGAGAAAGCTCAACGGGCTCAGCGGCACGTAGTTGGCGGGCGTCTTGTCGAGGCCGATATTGTACTGGTTCTGCCGCTCGCTCATCGACACCTCCCTTACGCGCCGGCCTACAGGAATCCGATGGAGATCCACGGAAAGACGGCGACCACGATCAATCCTACCAGCAGCGCCAGCAGATAGCCCCAGATCGGCCTGATGCCTTCGGCCGGATCGACGCGTCCGATGGCGCAGGCGGCATAATAACCGACCCCGAAGGGCGGGGCGAATAGCCCGATACCCATGGCGAGAATGATCACCATGGCATAGTGCACCTCGTGCACGCCGACCGCACGCGCAATCGGAAACAACAGCGGCCCGAACAGCACGATCGCCGGGATGCCCTCGAGCACGCTGCCGAGGATGGTGAAGGCCAGGATCGAGACGGCGATGAAGGTCGCCGCGCCGCCCGGCAGTCCGGTCATGGCCGACGCCAGCGAGCGCGAGAACCCTGATTGCGTCAGGCCCCAGGCCATGCCGGTCGCCGTGCCGATGATCAGCAAGATCGCGCCCGACAGCGCCGCGGTTTCGACCAGCATCGGAAACAGCCGCCGCCAGTCGAAGCGGCGGTAGACCAGGAGGCCGACCAGGGCGCCATAGACGATGCCGATGGTGGAGACTTCGGTGGCGGTCGCGATGCCTTCGACCACGGCGTAGCGGATCACGAAGGGCAGCGCGAGCGCGGGCAGGGCGATGACGAAGGTCTTGCCGATCTCGCCGCCTGTGGCGCGACGGACATGGCTCATGTCCTCGTGGCGGTAGCGCCACCACACCAGCATGCACAGCGTGATCGCCAGCACCACCCCGGGCAGCAGGCCGCCGGTGAACAAAGCGGCGATCGAGACGCCCGTGACCGATCCGATCGTGATCAGCACGAGACTCGGCGGAATGGTTTCGGTCTGCGCGCCGGTGGCCGCAAGAAGCGCGACGAGATCGCCGGGCTTGGCGCCGCGCTGCTTCATCTCCGGGAACAGCACGGGCGCGACCGCGGCCATGTCCGCGGCCTTGGCACCTGAGATGCCGGAGACCAGGTACATCGCGCCGACAAGCACGTAATGCAGCCCACCGCGGACATGGCCGAGCAGGCTGGCCAGGAACGCCACCATGGCCCGTGCCATGCCGGTCATTTCAATCAGGAGCCCCAAAAATACGAACAGCGGCACCGAGAGCAAAATGAGGTGGCTCATGCCCTCGTCCATCCGCCCGATCAGTACGATGACCGGCGTGCGCGTGGTCAGTGCCAGATAGCCGAAGATCGCGAGCCCGAAGCCGAACGCGATGGGAACGCCGGCAAAGACGCAGAAGCCGGCGACGCCGACGAAGAAGATGACGAGGTTGAGATTGCCGAGCGGCCGCAGATATGGCTGCGCCAGCCAGAACAAGCCGACGACGACGGCAACGGCGACCGCGGCCGTCAGCACCATGCGGTAATCGACTGCGCGCAGCAGCCGCAACAGCGCGAACGCCGCCATCAGGCAGATGCCGGCCGGCAATGCCGCGGCGCGCCACATATTGGAGATCTGCAGCGCCGGCGTGGTGATGAAGCTTTCCTCGTAGGCGTAGTCCCAGGACGGCCAGACGATCAGCGCCAGGAAGGCCAGCGCCGCGCAGGTCGCGACCAGATCGAGCCAGGCCCGCGTGGCCGGCCTGGCGCTGGCGACGACCGCGGTCATGCGCATGTGCTCGGAACGGCGGAACGCCACCGCCGCGCCCAGCATGGCGAGCCACAGGAACAGGATCGAGGCCAGCTCGTCCGACCAGATCAGCGGCCGGTGCAGGCCGTAGCGCGCGACCACGCCGGCAAACAGGATCGCAATCTCGGCGACCACCAAAATGGCCGCCGGAATTTCGACGAGGAGACCGAGTGCGCGCTCCGTCGAGGCCAGCAAGGAAGGCCGGCGAGGGGACCGAACAGCCGCCTCGCCCGCCACTCCGCTCACTTCGACCTCAAGATGAGCCATGACGGCTCCAACGCGTTACGACAGCTTGCCGACGGCTTTTTCCAGCAGGTCCCAGGCCTGGTCGCCATATTTGCCTTTCCACTCGGCATAGAAGCCGGCGGAGCGCAGCTTGTCGCGGAACGGCGCGACCGCGGGCTGATTGAAGGTCAGGCCCTTGCCCGCGAGCTCCTGCTGCAGATTGGCATTGAGCTTGGCGGTATCCTCACGCTCCTTGAGCGCTGCGGCATTGATGTTCTTGGCGACGATGGTGCGCACATCCTCGGGCAGGCTGCTCCACGCCTTGCGATTGGCCAGGAACCAGAAGCCGTCCCACATGTGGTTGGTCAGCGAGCAGTATTTCTGCACCTCGTAGAGCTTGGCGGTCGAGATGATCGCCAGCGGGTTCTCCTGGCCCTCGACGATCCTGGTCTGCAGCGCGGAATAGACCTCGGCGAAATTGATCGAGGCGGGCGCCGCATCGAATGCCTTGAACATTGAGGTCCATAGCGGCGACACCGGCACGCGGATCTTGAAGCCCTTGAGATCGTCCGGATGGGTGATCGGCTTGCTCGACGACGTGGTCTGGCGGAAGCCGTTGTCCCAAATCTTGTCCATGACTTCGAGCCCGGCCTTCTTGATCTCGCCGCGGACAAAGGCGCCGAGATCGCCGTCCATCGCCTTCCAGACCGTGCCGTAGTCCGGGAACGCGAAGCCGATGCCGTTGATGGACGCCGCCGGTACCAGGGTCGACAGGATCAGCCCCGACAGCGTGAAGAACTCGACGCCGCCGGACCGGATCTGGCTCAGCATGTCGGTGTCAGACCCGAGCTGGTTGTTCGGGAAGATCTGGAGGTCGAACTTGCCGCCTGTCTCGGCCTTGATCGCCGCGGCCATCTCCTTGGCGCGCACGTTCAGCGGATGCGTGTCCGGCAGGTTATTGGCGTATTTGTAGGTGAACTCGGCGCTCTGGGCGCGGGCCACATGGGGCGCACTGAGGCCGCCCAGGACCGCGGTCGCGGCGGAGGCCTTGAGAAGCGTGCGGCGGGAAAAGCTCATGGGTCTGCTTCCTCGGAAAGTTTGTTGTTGTTCTGAGATGCAAACCTATACGGACGGAAGGTCAGAAGGTCATCTGCGATCTCGCGAAGCCTCGCTTATTGCAGCCGGACATCCTCACGGCAATATCGGCTTTCGGCGGCATCGGCCCGATTCAAAAACCGAAAAACAACCCCATGCACAGTAGCCGTCAAAAGTCGGGACCACGTCCGACGGCCAGCCTGGAAAAGGACCGGGAACGAAGGTGCGATGAGAGGAATTCTAGCTAAATAACTGATCTGATTTGATATAATGATATTCCATAATATACCTTATGCGAATCGTGGATATGGCTGTGCAGGTCAGGCCAGATCATTCCGCAGCTACCCAGAACCCCTCTTTCGGATCAAACTTGTGCCAACAAATCCCCGGGCAAACCGACGCAGCGGTTGTCGCCACGGCAGCATTGGGAGGTTCGTCATGCAGGAGAACGTCGCCCGCGCAGACCGCTCGCGCGCCATTCCATTCGACGCCGCCAAGCTCGACCGCCTGATGGAGGCTGCCGGCCTCGACGTCCTGGTCGCGACCTCCAAGCACAATGTGCAGTACCTGCTGGGTGCCGAGCGCGCGATCTTCTTCGACTACATGGATGCGCTCGGCGTCAGCCGCTATCTGCCGGTGCTGGTCTATCCCAAGGGCGCACCCGACAAGGCGGTTTATGTCGGCCACCGTCTGGAAACCCATCAGCGCGCCGTGGCGCCGCCATGGGTGGCGCAGGTGCGGACCGAGTCCAACGGCTCGGTCGATGCGATTACGCGGGCCGTAAGCCTGATCCGCGATGCCGGCGTGCCCCTGAAGCGGGTCGGGGTCGAGATGGCGTTCCTGCCGATGGATGCGGGCCGGGCGCTCAGTGACGCCCTGTCCGGCGCCGAGCTCAAGGACGCGCTGCTGGTGCTGGAGCGGCTGCGGGCGGTGAAGTCGGCGGACGAGCTTGCGAAGCTCAAGACGGCGTCCGAACTGGTGATCGCCTCGATGCTGGCGGTGATCGCCGGGCACGGGCCGGGCACGACCAAGCAGCAATTGTCGGACGCCTTGCGGCTCGCCGAAGCCAATCGCGGGCTGACCTTCGAATACTGCTTGCTCGCCTGCGGCAACAGCCACAACCGGGCGCCCTCGGCGCAGCGCTGGGAGCAAGGTGACGTGCTGTCGCTCGATTCCGGCGGCAATTATCACGGCTATATCGGCGACCTCGCGCGCATGGCCGTGCTCGGCGATCCCGATGCCGAGCTGAAGGACTGTCTGGCCGAGATCGAGGCGGTCCAGCGCGCCGCCTTCGCGGCGGTCAGGCCGGGCGCCATGGGCGGCGACATCTACGTCGCGGCCGAGCGGCAGCTCGCGAAGATCACCCAGCGCGACTGCACGGAGTTTTTGGCCCACGGCATGGGCCTCGTCAGCCACGAGGCCCCTCGCCTGACGGCCAAAGGTCCGATCCCCTACGACGACACGGATGCGCGGCTGCCGCTCGAAACTGGCATGGTGGTGTCGATCGAGACCACGATGAAGCATCCGAAGCGCGGGTTCATCAAGCTCGAGGACACGGTTGCGGTGACGGCGACGGGTTACGAGATCTTTGGCGAGGGTGGTCGCGGCTGGAATTTGGGTGGCAGTTCGCTGTAGGCTGGGACCGCGCGCACAGCAAACATCTCGCTCTCGGCCCAAGCCCAGCCGGGTCGTCAACCCCTGTCCTACACCGCCATGATCTAGACTTCCGCGGAAGCGGTAGCTCGCGGCATGCGCATGACCTGCTCGAGGGCGTGTGGGTGCTTCAGCACGGCAAGCGTCTCGCGTGCGCTGAGGCTGCTGACGACTTCCTCGAAATCGTCGCTCTGCTCAATCTTGGCCCGGCCGATCGCGAGATCTATGTCGATTTGGCCCGATTTGCGCGGCGGCGTTTCGAGGGACTGCATGTGCGGTCCCAGCAACGCGGGATTCTGTCTAAGTTCGATCAGGGCCCCGTGTGGCTCGATCCGATCCAGGCTGGCAAGCTCTCTCGCCCTCTGCAGCAGCGCCGGCACGCGATTGTCCTCCGGGGTTGCAAACAGGCGCGCCATTCGCGGTGCCGTCGAGGTGACGAGACCGATCGGAATGGCGCAAACCAGGCCGATGATCACCGGTGACATCCAGAGCAGCAGCGGAAGCGACACGGCGTAGGCGCTTGCCGCCATGGCCAGACCGCATAGGGTCGGCACCGTGAACTTGCGATAGACTTCGTCGCGCGTGATCCTGCCATCGCTTCGCCGTTGCACTTGCCAGCCCGCGTCACGGCCCAGCAGGATCTCCGCCACGGCGGTGGATTGAAAGATCATCATGGAGGGGGCGATCAAGGCGGCAAGCAGGCTCTCGGCGACCACCGCCAGCAGCACGCGAAATCCGCCGCCGAATGCCTGCCGTTCCGCACGCTTGGTGAGCAAAACGAGGTAGGCCAGCAATTTGGGCACGATGAGCAGCCCCATTGTCGCGGCAAAGACCCAGGCGGCGAGCACGGGATCCTGTGCGGGCCACGTTGGAAACAACGAGAAGCCCTTGGGAAAGTACTCCGGCTTGACGAAATAGGCCTGCAAGGAGGTCAGGATTCCGAGCAATAGAAACAGCAGCCATAGCGGCGCGGTGAGGTAGGATCCGATCCCGGTCAACAGGTGAAGCCTGGAGACCCAGTGCAGGCCTCGAGCCGGTAGAACGGCAAGATGCTGGAGATTGCCCTGACACCAGCGGCGGTCGCGCGCCGCGAAATCCAGAAGCGACGGGGGCACCTCCTCGAAACTCCCGCCGAGACCTGGAGCCATGAAAATTCCCCATCCCGCTCGTCGCATTAGTGCGGCTTCGACAAAATCGTGGCTGAGGATATGGCCGCCGAAAGGCTTCCTCCCGCGCAATTCGGGCAGGCCCGCCTCTTGCGCAAAAGCCTGCACCCGGATGATGGCGTTATGTCCCCAGTAGTTGCCCTCTGAGGCGTGCCACCAGGTGTTCCCGGCCGCGATCAGCGGGCCGTACAAACGACCCGAGAACTGCTGAAGCCGGCTAATCAGGGTTCGCGCATTGACGACGATCGGAAGCGTTTGAATCAGCGCGGCTTGCGGGTTCGATTCCATCGCGCCCGCCAGCCGCACGATGGTCTCTCCGCTCATCAGACTGTCCGCGTCGAGAATGATCATGTAGTCGTAGGCGCCACCGAACCGCCTCACCCATTCGGCGATGTTGCCGGACTTTCGGGCGGTGTTGTCGGATCGGTGACGATAGTAGAGATGGCCCGAACCGCAGTTGCGCTGCAGTTCCAGAAACGCAAGCTCCTCGGCAATCCAGATGTCCGGATCTGTCGTGTCACTGAGCAGAAACCAGTCGAACAATGGGGCCTGTCCGGTTTCGCCGACCGACTCGTACATGGCGCGGAGTCGCGCCATGAGATGGTGCTGATCCTCGTTATAGGTCGGCAACAGCATCGCCGTTCGGCCGGTGATCGCAGGCAGCGGACCCTGGCTGTCAATTGGCAGCACATCCGGCCGTCCCCGCAGGAGCACAAAAAAACCGGCGACTGAAGACACGAACGAAAACGCGATCCAGGCAAGCAGCACGAGAAACAACCCGAACACCATGCCTTCGAGGACCGTGACGCCACCAACCTTGAGAACATCGTACATCTCAACAGCGCCCGCAGCGGTAATCGCGACCGTTCCGCCAAGAATGAACAGGCGCCGCGCTGCAACGGCAGGGGCGGTCCGCAGTCGCCCCGGATCGGCACGGTTAGTCCGGTCCAATCGGCAAGGCTGCATGGGGAGAGGCGTTTCGTCGGGAAGATACCGAATGCCAAGCTCAAGCGAGAGCGCGGGCGAGGTCGTCAGGGCGCCCATCGGTAAACCCAGACTTCAGAGATCGGCTGTTCGCCCTGCATCAAGATCGCCCTCAACTCGATCGGCGCGTCCTTCACGGCGCACTGGAAACTCAGGCGCCAGCCGCCGGTTTCCGGGTTTGGCTGTGTGACGACGTTCTTGATCTCGGATTTGTCGGCGCTGACGGCACCCCTTACCTTGTTGGGATCGACCGCCTTCACTCCGTCGCCGACGAGTTCGAGCACGAACAATTTGCTGTCCTCGCCCCGCGCGCCAACGCCTGTGCGGGTGAACCGGGCCAGCGAATTGGGCTTCGGCGCGTCCGGACCCCAGTGCAGACGGTAGGTGTAGTTGTTTTCGCTCTTGGCCTGGAGAGCTGTTTTCGGGCGCCAGAAGGCGGCGATGTTGTCGTGAACTTCCTCCTTGGTCGGGATCTCAAAGAGGACCACACTGCCCTCTCCCCAATCTCCGATCGGTTCGACCCAGAGGCTTGGACGACGCTCAAAGCGCGATTCGATGTCCTCGTAGGCAAAGAAGTTTCGTTCCCGCTGCATCAGGCCGAAGCCGCGAGGATTGAGATCATTGAATGTGCTGGCTTGCAGATCGCGCGGATTGTTGAGAGGACGCCAGAGTTGCTCGCCCTTTCCGTTGAACACGGCGAGCCCATCGGAGTCGTGCACGGCAGGGCGGAAATCGTCGACATCGTGTCGGTCGTTCGGACCGAAAAAGAACATGCTTGTCATGGGCGCCAGGCCGGCATGCTGCAGCTCGATCCGCGGATAGAGCGACATCTCCACGTCGAAGACCGTCGGAGCGCCCGGCCTGATCGTGAAGCGATAGCTTGCCGTAGCGCTCTTGCTGTCAAGCAGCGCATGGACCACCACAGATGTGGCACCCGGCGCGGGCTTCTCCAGCCAGAACGCCTTGAAGAAGGGAAATTCCTCCCCCTTGCTCTCGCCGGTATCGATCGACAGACCGCGCGCGGACAGGCCATACGTCTCGCCTTTGGCAACGGCACGGAAGTAGCTGGCGCCGAGAAACGCGCAAACCTCGTCGTAATAGTCGGGGCGATTGATCGGGGCGTGAATGCGAAACCCGGCAAACCCGAGATCGGCGTCCGGTACCTGGCCGATATTGTCGCCGAATGCAAAATCGTCGCGCCGGTACCTGATCGGTACGGCTCGTCCGCCGGCGACCTCGTAAATGTCGACCCTGTTCTTATAGAAAAAGCCGCGGTGGAAAAACTGAACCTCGAAGGGCAGCTTCTCGCTACGCCAAGCCGCGCGCTCCGGCAGAAAGCGAATTGACCGGTACTGGTCGTAGGTGAGATCTTTGAGCGCGTCCGGGACCTTTTCCTCTGGTGGCGCAAAGGGCTTACTCGCCAAATTGCGGGCAAGGTCGCGGACATAAGAGGGACCAAACGGCAACTCCGCCGCCGATGCCGCAGAGACTGCGCCAGGTAGTAATGTCGCCAATGGCGTCAATGCCGAGGCTTCCAGGAATTGCCGGCGATTCAACTGTGCTACCCGTTCGGTTCCAACCGCAGTGCAACCCCCTCGTCGCGAACGAGTTCCACGAGCGCCGCCGAATCCGGGCGGAGTGTGGCCGACGACCTCGTCGAGCGGGCTTGGGGCGATTTCGCGCTGCTTGGCCTTGGTTGCGCCTGCAGGACAAGCTGCAATTTCCGATTGCGCATTCTTGAGCCAGGGCGGCGCGCAACGTTGTAGCCCCGAAGGTAACTGGATGATCGCTCTAGCGCACGAGCAGCAACTCCAGCTGACTCTGCGCTTTCTTGACCGCCGTCGCATACCAGCTCTGGCTTGGTGCCTCCTTGGCGAAGCACGCCGTGTACGCGGTCATCGCGTTGTCTTCGCGGGTGATGTCGCCGCGGGGGTCTTTCTTGTCGATGGGTTTGGCCATCATCTGCTTCCAGACCTTTTCGCAGGCCGGGATCTCAGCCGTCTTCACCGCGTCGCTTGCCGCGAGAAAGAAGACCTTGTCGCCCTGAATCGCGACGACGTCGATTTCATGCGGCGGTCCCTTCAGGTCGCCATTGCCGCGCACGCCCAGCACGGCGACGGCCGCGCTCGCTCCCGCGGGCTTCGTGATCGGCAGTTCGGCGTATTTGGCGAAGGCGGAGTCCTGGATCGCCTGATAGTAGAAGCGGTCCGATTTGAAGGCCGCGCCGATCTCCTGCGGCATGCCGTCCTCGCGGTGCTCGCGAAGCCAGTGCCTGAGCAAGCCGGTCGTGGTCGCCACCGCTTGCATCTTGTCGCCTTCGGAGGCGAAGCCGAGGCCGTCGAGATGGCCAAAGCCGGAGTCGCCCTTGAAGAGCGTGTCCGCATTCGTCTCGCCGTCGGCCGGCAGTCCCTTGATCACGACGGGGCCCACCAGGCCGCGCAGGACGCCCGTCAACTCCTTGAGCGCCGCATCGTGCTGCTTATAGGTCTCGTCGTTCTCCGCAGCTTTCGAGAACTTTGCGATGTAGCGATCGCGCAGGTCGAGATAATGCTGCTCGGGCGTGGCCGCATCGGCGGGCGTAGCAAAGACGAGCAGGCAGAGCAAGGCAAGCGATCTCATGCGATTTCCGGCAAGGCGGGGAGTGATCTCCAGTCTTTGTGCCGGTGCCGGGCCGTAAGGTTCATCCGCGCCGGACGAACGCCCTACTCCGCCGGCGTCAGTTGCTGCCGGCTTGGGCGCATCGCAGCCGTCGCCCGCACGCGGACACGGGCGCGGCGCTTGCGCCACCAGATCACGATTCCGGTGACCGAGAGCGCCGCCACCACCAGCCCCATGACCGAGATAAGAATGCGGCCGAACAGCCCGACGATGCGGCCCGAATGCAGCGGGAATTGCGCCTGTACGAAGATGTCGGCGGCGGTGCCGACCCAGGGCAGCCGTTCGCCGATCGGACGACCGTCCTCGCTGTCGTAATAGAGCTGCGCCGGGCCGACGCCGCCGGCGCCGTGATCGTCGCCGGGGTGGAAGAAGGCCGCGGCATAGACGCCGTGGGCCGGGCCGTAATTGACCGAGCCGACCGGGATGGTCCACCCTCGCCCCTTGCCGTCGACCGCCGCGCGCGCGGCGATGTCGGCGAAGCTGACCTTGGGCTCGATGGGGTCGTCGAGATCGCGATACGGCCGCTGCTCATAGGGCGTCGGCGTGTAGTTCGACACCATTTTCATCAGCGGCGAGAACACCTCGAAATAGAGGTTCAGCGAGAACGCCGTGAAGGCGATGATGAAGAGCACGCCCCAGGTCCACAGGCTGAAAGCGCGGTGGATGTCGACATTGATCCGGTAGGCGCTGCCCGACGTCTTGATGGTCCACGCCGGCGCCCAGCGCGCCCAGAAGCCGCGTTCGAGCTGGCGCGTGACCTGGGGTGCCCGCGCCGCCCGGGCGCGCCGGCGCGAGGGCAGCGTCAGGTAGAAGCCGACGAAGCAATCGATGGTCCAGATGATGGCGATCACGCCGAGCAGGCGCATGCCCCAGCGGTCGCTGCCCCAGAATTCCGGGATGTGCATGGTGTAGTGCAGCTTGTACAGGAACGAGACGAAGTTTTCGCGCGTCACCGGCCACACCGCGCCCCAATAGCGCCGGCCGAGCTCCGCGCCGGTGTTGGGATCGAGGAAGATCTGATTGTAGTCGAGCGCGTAGCGCTTGCCGGTCGCGGGATCAATCCGCGGCATGACGAAGAACCACAGCGAGTGGCCCTTCTCCGGCGTCATGAACAGGTAGACAACGCGCGCACGGGGATCACGCTGCTCGATCATCTTCGCGAGATCGATCGAGGGAATCGCCGGGCCCTTGCTGCTGACATCGAACAGATGGCTGTTCAGGACCTCGTCGATCTCGTGATCCCAGGAGATGATCGCCCCGGTGATGCCGGAGAAGAACAGGAATCCGGCCGTGAGCAGTCCCGCCCAGCGATGCAGCTTGCCGAATATCGCTCTCATCGTCTTCTCTCATCAAGCGGGCCCGGCCGCCATTGCCGGACCGTTCTAGACCTCACCACCGATACGTCAGCTTGCCGATGGCCTTGCGTCCCTCCGCGTAGAAGCAGCCCGACAGGCTGTAGCAGGCGGCGACATAGCGGGTGTCGGCGAGATTGGTGACGTTCAGCGACAGGCGCCAATTGTCCCTGGTGTAGGCGAGCAGCGCGTCCAGCACGGTCGCGGATCCGACCTTGAATGTATTGGCGTCATCGCCCCAGGTCGCGCCGACATAGCGGACGCCGCCGCCGAACTGCAGGCCCGCGAGCGGCCCGGTCTGAAGCGTGTAGTCGTTCCACAGCGAGGCGCGGTTGAGCGGCACGGTGACCGGCGCCTTGCCGACATTCACCGGATCCTGCGTGACTGTTGCGTCGACATAGGCATAGGCCGCGCGCAGGTTCCACCCGCCGGCGAGCGACATCGTGCCTTCGAGCTCGAGGCCGCGCGATTTCACTTGACCGGTCTGCTCGGCAATGTTGAGCGGAGGCGCAAAGGTGACGACGTTGTCGCGCGTCAGGTCGAAGGCGGCGAAGGTGAACAGCGCGTTCCATCCGAGCGGCTGGTACTTGACGCCCACCTCGTACTGCACGCCGGTCTCGGGATTGAGCAGCTGTCCGCTCGGGCCGGTGGCGAGCACCGGCAGGAACGATTCCGAGTAGCTGAAATAGGGCGCGATGCCGTTGTCGAAATTGTACATCATTGCGGCGCGGCCGGTGAAGGCCGACGCATCCTTCGCGACCGACGTATTGAAGATGCCGCTGTCGACCTGCGTCGTTACAAAATCCTGGCGGCCACCGAGCTGGAACGAGAGCCGGCCGAGCTTGATCTGGTCCTGCGCGTAGAGGCCGACCTGCGACTGCTTGACCCCGGTGTCGTCGCTCATGGCGCCCATGGTCCAGTCGTAGCTGTAGACCGGGCTGAAGACGTTGATCTCGGGCGCGGACGTCGTGACGCCAAAGGCGGTGTCGCGGAATCTGGTGTTGCGATAGTCGATCCCGACCAGCGTGGTGTGGCTGAGGAAGCCGGTGGTGAATTTGCCCTGGAGCTGGTTGTCCACGGCGAAGGAGTCGATGTAGGAGTTGCTGTAGCTGCCGAAACGGGCGAGCTGTCCCGCGGCCTCGTCGGTATAGCCTCCGCCGAAAAACACCTTCTCCTCGTTGTGCTGGTAGGCGTAGCGCAAATTCTGCCGGAATGTGATGTTGTCGGTGAAATTGTGCGAGAGCTGGTAGCCGGCGGTCGCGATCTCGGTGTTGAACGCGTTGAAGCTCGGCACGCCCGCGAAGAACGAGACCGGGATGGTGCGGCCGTTGTTTGGCCACACCGTGCCCGAGGCCGGCAAGAACTGGAGGCCCCACCCTGCCCGGTCGCGCTGGTAGTTGGCGAGGATCGTGATGGTGGTGTCATCGTTCGGCTTGAACGTGACGGCGGGCGCGACGAAGACGCGGTTGTCCTTGGTGAAGTCGACCTGGGTTTCGCCGTCGCGCACCACGCCGGTCAGGCGCCACAGCACGGTGCCGTCCTTGTTGGCGGGACCGCCCATGTCGAACTGGCCCTGATAGCGGTTGAAGCTGCCGCCCGAGATCGAGACCTCGCCGAACTGCTGGGCCGTCGGCAGCTTGGTCACGTAGTTGAGGATGCCGCCGGTGCCGCTGCCGCCATACATCGCCGAGGATGGGCCCTTGAGAACCTCGAGACGCTCGGCGCCATAGGGATCGAGGCCGTTGAAGTGCACGTAATTGCTGGAGGGAATCCGCAAACCGTCGACATAGAGGCCCGACATGGTGGTGTCGAAGCCGCGGATCTGGAGGGCGCCGAAGCGCGTGTCCGAGCCGCCGTTGACGTCGCCGCTGACGCCGGCGGTGTAGCGCAACGCCTCGCCGATCGAGACCGCGCCCTGGTTCCTGACCTGGTCGGTCGTGACGACGGAGACGGACTGCGGGGTTTCGATCAGCGGCGTATCCGTCTTGGTCGCGGTGCCGCTGCGCGTCGCAACGAAACCGCGCACCGGACCATTGGAGCGTTCACCGGTGGCGTCGTTCGAGGATGCCGACTGGGTTGGCGCAGCTTGCTGCGACGGAGAGCGACGATTGGCGCGCGCGGTGCGTGTCGCCGCTGACTGTCGCGTTGAGGCGACCGCTGCAGGCCGGGCGCGCTGAGCCGGGGCTTCGACGGTGACGGCGGGGATCTGCGTTTGCGCCTCCACGGCACCGAAGGGAACGACGAGAGCAAATGTGCTGGCCGCTCCGAGGAAGAGAGTCTGTATCTGTCGACGACGCGTGTCGGCACGCGAAGCAAGTTGGAAATCGGTCACGTTTGTCGAGGCCCCACGCACTGCCGGCTTCGCCGGTATCGTTTTTGATGCCTCGCCCTAACGCAGGCGATTTCGGAGTGCGATAGGAACTGCGTTAGAATTTCTCCAGACGCGTGCGCAACGCGTGCGACGAATGCACTCAGTCGTGTCTCGAAGTTTGGAATGCTTCCAGACCGACAAGAACCTGCTTGTTCGAAATGTCTTAAACGGCGTCAGCGATGTCGCAGCCGGCGATTAACCCGGCGCGCGAGATAATCGCCGGCGCTCTGCACGAGCTGCACCAGCGCGATCAGCACCACGACGACAGCCAGCATCATCTCCGGCATGAAGCGCTGATAGCCGTAGCGGATGCCGAGATCGCCCAGGCCTCCGCCTCCGACGGCGCCGACCATGGCGGAATAGCCGAGCAGGCTGACAACCGCGAGCGTCAGCGCCAGCAGAAGACCCGGCAGCGCTTCGGGGATCAGCACCTTGAGCACGATCTGCATCGGCGAGGCCCCGAACGAGGACGCCGTCTCGATCAGGCCGCCATCGACCTCGCGGATCGCGGCCTCGACCAGGCGCGCGATGAACGGCGCCGATGCGATCGTCAACGGTACGATCGCGGCCGTCGATCCGATCGAGGTGCCGGCCACCAACCGCGTGAACGGGATAATGGCGACGACCAGGATGATGAAAGGCGTGGATCGCGTCGCGTTGACGACGGCACCGAGCA
This sequence comes from Bradyrhizobium sp. Kon56, assembly GCF_055807635.1. Taxonomy (NCBI): domain Bacteria; kingdom Pseudomonadati; phylum Pseudomonadota; class Alphaproteobacteria; order Hyphomicrobiales; family Nitrobacteraceae; genus Bradyrhizobium; species Bradyrhizobium sp. Kon56. Next base: position 131,844 of record NZ_JBVVOU010000015.1, read on the forward strand.
CGCGATTGACGATGGGCGCCGCGAACAGCTCGCCTTTCCGGCTGGTCGCGAGAAAGACGCCGAGCGGCAGGCCGAAGGCGGTGCCGATCAGCGCGGCGAGCCCGACCATGTACAGGCTCTCGCCGGTCGCCTGGATGATCAGGTTGATGAGTTCAGGCGACATAGCCGAGACGCTCCGCGGGGAATTGATATTGTGAAAGCCAGGCCAGCGTGCGCGTCGTCGCGTCCTCGCCGCCGGACATGCCGAGAGGGATACCAAGCGTCAGCGAGCCCACATGCTGGCCGCCGATCTCGTCGATGCGGGCCGACAGCAGCGACACGTCGAGGCCGAGCTCGCGCGCCAGCCGCGCCACCATCGTGTCGCCGGCCCCTGCCCCGCGCACCTTGACGCGGATCACGGCCTGTCCGGCCGGAGGCTGCTCCGAAACGATCCGGCTCGCCAGCGACACCGGCAGGCTGTCTCCGATTACTTCGGCCAGGAAGGATTGCGTGATCGGATGCTTGGGGTAGGTGAAGATGTTGGCGACATGGCCGCTCTCGACGACGCGGCCGGCATCGAGCACCACGACATCCCCCGCAAGTTGGCGCACCACGGACATCTCATGGGTGATCAGTACGATGGTCACGCCCAGCTCGCGGTTGATGTTCGCGAGCAGATCGAGGATCGCCCGCGTGGTCTGCGGATCGAGCGCCGAGGTCGCCTCATCCGACAGCAGCACGCTCGGCCGCGTCGCGAGCGCACGGGCAATGCCGACGCGCTGCTTCTGGCCGCCGGAGAGTTCTGACGGGTAGCGATCGTGCTTGTCTGCGATGCCCACCAGCGCAAGCAGCTCGGCCACGCGCGCGCGGATATCGGCCTTGGCCCAGCCGGCGATCTCCAGCGGCAGCGCGATGTTGCCGGCAGCGGTGCGGGAGGACAGCAGATTGAAGTGCTGGAAGATCATGCCGATCGAGCGCTGCGCCAGCCGCAAGTCGCGGCCCGAGAGCGCCGAGATATCTCTGTTATCGACGACGACGCGGCCCGTGGTCGGCCTCTCCAGGCCGTTGATGAGCCGGACCAGGCTCGATTTGCCGGCGCCGGAGCGGCCGATGATTCCGGTGATCGAACCGCGCGGGATGGCGAAGTCGATGTTTTGCAGGGCATTGACGCCGGGCTTGCCGCGATAGGCCGGATAGGTTTTCGAGATGCCTTCGAAGCGGACCATCGCGTCGGACGCAGTCGCGGCAGGTGAGATCGCGTGAGCTGAGATCGCGTCAAACTTTTCGATCGGCTGTCCGATCGCGAGCGACGGGTGGACGTTCATGGAGGCGGCCTTCATGCACAATAGTTCCCTTGCCCCTGGGCATCCGGGAACGGTCGCATCAAGCGACGGAGAGTGAAACCGCGATGAGGACTCGGCTGGAGCGCGCTGCACCGCAGCACGCACAATCGCCCTTTCGGGTCGCTCTGGCAATGTCAGATATTTGCGGGGAGTTGGACGAAGTTTTCCAAATGTCTTCCCGCTGAAGAAAATTCATCTGCCGCCGTATTGCCCTCCCGCCCGACTCAGTGGACCTGCAACCAGGGCCATACGATCAGCAGCAGCCCCGCGAAATAGAGCACCCCGAAGATCAGCCCAAAACCCCAGAACTGACCCTTGCCGATATAGCCGCTCCCGAAATACATCGGCGCCGGCCCGGTCGCGTAAGGCGAGATCACCCCCATCAGGCCGAGCGAATACATGCAGAGCATGGCGAGCGTCGTGACTGGTAGGTCGGGGATGCCGGATCCGACCGCGAGCACCACGGGCAGCACGGCGGCGGCATGCGAGGTGATGCTCGAGAAGAAATAGTGGATCCAGAAGAACAGCGCGACCAGCAGGAGCATTGCGGTCGACGGCGACAGCCCGGCGAGCGGCTTTGCGTATTCGGTCGCGAACCATTTGATGAAGCCGATCTCGTTGAGGCCCGAGGCCAGCGTCAGCAGCGAGGTGAAATAGAAGAACACCTCCCAGGCGCCCTTCTCGGCGACGATGTCGGCAAACTCGATCACGCCCGTCACCAGCATCAGCGAGATCACGATGAACACGACGGTGGTGGCGTTGACGAAATTCGAGCCCAGAAGCGGCACGCGGATGTCCGGGCTCGAGCCCGCGATCCACAGGAACATCGCGAGCAAGATCAGCGCCAGCATGATCCATTCATTGCGCGACATCGGGCCCATCTCCGCGAGCTCCTTCGATGCCCATTCGGAAATTTCCGGGCTGCTCTTCACCTCGGGGCGGCAGACCGCGTAGCTGAGCAGCGGGACCAGCACCATCAGGAGCAGGCCGAGCGGCGCAAAGCCGATGAACCACTGCGCCCAGCTGACGTCGATTCCGGCGGTCTTCTTGGCGATGGCGAGCGCCGCTGCATTGGGCGCCAGCGCGGTGAAGAACAATGAGCTGGTGACGGCGGTCGACGCGAACGCGGTCCACATCACGTAGGTGCCGATCTTGCCGGCGGTCGGTCCTGGCTCGGAGCCGTAGATGCGCGGGATGTTGCTGATGATGGGATAGACGATGCCGCCGCTGCGCGCGGTGTTGGACGGTGTCGCCGGCGCCAGCAAGAAGTCCGACATCGCCACCGCATAGCCGAGACCGAGCGTGTTGGTGCCGAGCTTTTGCACCAGCACGAGCGCAATACGCCGGCCCAGCTGGCTCTTGCGGTACCCGATCGAGAACACGAAGGCGCCGACGATCAGCCACACCGTGCTCTCGGCAAAGCCCGCCAGCATCCAGCGCAGCGACTTGGTCGGATCGGGATCGATATAACCGCCGACGCCGGCAACCGTCAGCCCGATCAGGCCGACCGCGCCCACCGGCATCGATTCCAGGATGAGCCCGGTGATGACGGCCGCGAAGATCGCAAAATAGTGCCACTGATTGGCGTTGAGCCCTGCGGGCACCGGCCACAGATAGATCAGCAGCCATACCGCGAGCGGCGCGATCAGCTTCCAGCGAAACCCTTTCGCCTCGGGTGCCTGCGTGCCAGTGGTCATGGGCCCTCCCCCTCGATCGTCATTGTCGTCTGCCGGCCCGTTGATCGGACGTATTGTTTTTGTCCCACGCGGCGTATACGGATTGTCCGCGGCGCAATCAATGGCCGGGCCGGCTTCTACCGCCCTCTGAACTTCGGTTTGCGTCGCGTCAGGAACGCCTCGACGCCCTCCTTATGGTCCTCGCTAAGGCTTGCCAGGGCGAACTGGTCGACGTCCATGTGGCTGGCGAGATTATCCAGCGCATGCGCCAGCCGGTTGACCGTGAGTTTCGTCATGGCAACGGAGAGCGGCGGCTGCGCTGCCACCTTGCGCGCAAGCTCCATCGCGGCATCGAACGCATGGCCGGGATCGACCACCTGCTCGACCAGGCCCCACTCATAGGCCTCATCCGCGCTGATGCGCTGATCGGCCAGGACCACCGCCTGCTTGGTGCGCGCCGGGCCGATCAGATGCAGCATGCGCGGAATGCTCTGCCAGCTCATGTTCATGCCGAGGCCGATCTCGGGCACGCGCAGATGGGCATCGCGTCCCATGACGCGGAAGTCGAGCGCGACGGCCAGCGCCACGCCGCCGCCGACGCAAAACCCCTCGATGGCGGCGATCGTGATCTGCTCCATCTCCTGCCAGGCGTGGGTCAGGCGCGGTCCGAGCTTGAGATGCCGCCGCAGCGTGCCGAGGTCCATGTCCTTGCGCGCGCGGCCTTCGGCATCCTTGAGGTCGAAGCCGGCGCTGAACGCAGCCGCGCTGCCTGTCAGCACCACGGCAGAGGTTGCGGCGTCATCCTCAAAACTGCGCGCGGCCGCGGTGAGCTGGCGTAAAGCCTCTGGCGATAGCGCATTGATGCCGTCGCCGCGGTCGAACCGCACCACCGCAATCCGTCCCTCCGGCCCGAGGCCCTTCTCGATCTTGACATAGTCAGGCAACGCAAACTCCCCTGGTCTTGGTCTTCCTGGCGCTCACAGATGCCCGGTGCGCCGATGTTCGGGTTCGCTTCCATGGACCGGAAACCGGATCGTGGTCCCGATGGTGATCCAGTTGGCATTTTCGCCGGTGATGTTGCGGCCGTAGATCAGATCGACGGAGAATATCTCGTTCGGTCGGTAGCGGACACCGGTCTGGAAACGCGGCTGCACGATGCTTGCGACCTCGGCGGCGCCGGCCTGCCCGTACGCCTCGATCGTCCATTGCAGCGTGTCGGTGAATTTCCAATCGAAGCCGATGCCGTAGGTCAGGTAATGGCGATCCACCGTCCGATCCCAGAGCCAGCCGCCGTTGACGTTGATGCGCATGGTCTCCGACAGGCGGAAGGTCGCGGGGATGACGGCAAAGGCGGATAGCGCCTCGCCGGTCGCCGCGTCGAACGATCCTCCGCCATAGGCCGACAATCCCCACCGGCCGATTCCGGTCGGGACGAAATTCGTCTTGGCTTTTGGCGCGATTGTCGTGCTCCAGTCGCCGCCGCTCCGGGCCCGGATGGTCTGCAGGCTCAGCTCGATCGGCCTGAAGGGATCGACGACACACGAGGGATTGGCGACCGCCGAAAAATCCGTGTTGGAAGCCGCCGACAGCCAACTTTCCACCTTGCAGGAGCCCACATCGGAAATGTCGGCGGCATCGACCGCATAGGCGCCATTCGCGGCGCGCGCATCCTGCGCCGCGAATGCGCCAAGAGCCGCGATTGCGACGGTTATTCCGGTTCTTGCAGCCCAGCCCATGGTGCGATGTTAGCAGAGTCTTCGCCTCGACAACGCCCGGATTCCGGGACTATCTTCGCCCCATGAGCGACCATCATCACCACGATCACGACCATTCCGAGCTGTCGGAGACCGAGCTGCGCGTGCGCGCGCTCGAGACGATCCTGACCGAAAAAGGCTATGTCGAGCCGGCCGCGCTCGACGCCATCATCCAGGCCTATGAGACCCGGATCGGCCCCCATAACGGCGCGCGCGTTGTCGCCAAGGCCTGGAGCGATCCGGCGTTCAAGGCGGCACTGCTGGAGGACGGCTCGAAGGCGATCGGCACGCTCGGCCATGTCAGCCGCGTCGGCGACCACCTCGTCGTGGTCGAGAACACGCCGCAGCGTCACAACATGGTCGTGTGCACGCTGTGCTCCTGCTACCCCTGGGAAATGCTGGGGCTGCCGCCGGTCTGGTACAAGGCCGCGCCCTATCGCTCCCGCGCGGTGAAGGACCCGCGCGGCGTGCTCGCCGATTTCGGCGTGCAAGTCGCCAAGGACGTTGAAATCCGGGTATGGGATTCGACCGCCGAAACGCGCTTTCTGGTGCTGCCGATGCGCCCCGCGGGGACGGAAGGCTGGAGCGAGGAGCAGCTCGCCGAGCTGGTCACGCGCGATTCCATGATCGGTACCGGCTTTCCCAAGGCGCCGGGGGCGCCGTCATGAACGGCGTGCACGACATGGGCGGCGTGGACGGCTTCGGCAAGGTCGAGCCGGAGCTGAACGAGCCGGTGTTCCACGAGGAATGGGAATCGCGTGTTCTCGCCATGGTGCGCGCGATGGGTGCGGCCGGCGCCTTCAACATCGACACCTCGCGCTTCTATCGCGAGACGATTCCGCCGCACGTTTATCTCTCGAGCTCCTATTACAAGAAATGGTTTCTCGGGCTCGAGGAGATGCTGATCGAGAAAGGCTATCTCACCCGGGAGGAAGTCGCCGCCGGCCACGCTATGCACCCGGCCAAGGCGCTCAAGCACGGCAAGTTCGATCTCGGCCAGGTCGAGCGCATCATGGTGCGCGGCAAGTTCGCCCGCCCTGCCCCGGCGCCGGCGAAATTCAAGATCGGTGACAAGGTCCGCGCGAAGAACATTCATCCCGCGACCCACACCCGCCTGCCACGCTACGTGCGCGGTCATGTCGGAATCGTCGAGCTGAACCATGGCTGCCACGTGTTTCCTGACTCGGCGGCGATGGAGCTCGGCGAGAATCCGCAATGGCTCTACACCGTCGTGTTCGAGGGCCGCGATCTCTGGGGCGCGGACGGCGATCCGACCTCGAAAGTCTCGATCGATGCGTTCGAGCCGTATCTGGACCCGGCGTGATGAGCAGCACGGCTGCTGCTGCCGCGACGGCAGCCATCCCGAGCATTCCTCATGATGATGACGGCCCGGTGTTCCGCGCGCCCTGGGAGGCGCACGCCTTCGCGATGGCGCTGACGCTGCACGAGCGCGGCGTGTTCACCTGGCCCGAATGGGCGGCAGCCTTGGCCTCCGAGATCAAGCGGGCGCAGGCGGCCGGCGATCCCGATACGGGCGAGACCTACTATCTCCATTGGCTCGCCACGCTGGAGGGCCTGGTCGCGCGCAAGGGCGTTGCGTCTGCGGAGACGCTGCATCGCTACCGCGACGCCTGGGACCACGCCGCGGATCGCACCCCGCACGGCAAGCCGATTGAGCTGAAGGCGGAGGATTTTGCGCCGTAGTCGCTTTGCGCGTTGCTGGGGTACACTCTAACCCCAACCCGCGAAGGCGGGGAATCCAGTACGCCGCGGCCTGTCGATTATCGCTACCTTCTCGGAGTACTGGATCACCCGCTTTCGCGGGTGATGATACCGAGTCTATGGTATCACCGTCCCGCCACGTACTCCCGCCACCCCTTCGCCCGCAGGCTGCACGCCGGGCATTCTCCGCAGCCGTATCCCCAATCATGCTGCGCGCCGCGTTCGCCGAGGTAGCAGGTGTGCGACTGCTCGCGGATGAGGTCGACCAGCCCGTCGCCGCCGAGGTCCTGGGCGAGCTTCCACGTCGCGGCCTTGTCGATCCACATCAGCGGGGTATGCAGCTCGAACTTGCGGGCCATGCCGAGCGACAGCGCGGCCTGCATCGCGCGGATGGTGTCGTCGCGGCAATCGGGATAACCGGAATAGTCGGTCTCGCACATGCCGCCGACGATGTGACTGATGCCGCGCCGGTAGGCCAGTGCCGCGGCAAAAGTCAAGAACACCAGATTGCGGCCGGGCACGAACGTGTTCGGCAGGCCGTCGGCGCCCATCGCAATCGCGACGTCGCGCGTCAGCGCCGTCTCGGACACGGCCGCCAGCGTCGGGATCGACAGCGTGTGGCTCTCCCCGAGCCTGGAAGCCCAGTCCGTGCGCAGGCCCTTGATGCCGTCGAACAGCCGGTCGCGGCAGGCCAGCTCGATGGCGTGGCGCTGGCCGTAATCGAAGCCCAGCGTCTCCACGCGCGCAAAGCGATTCAGCGCCCAGGCGAGGCAGGTGGTGGAATCCTGGCCGCCGGAGAACAGCACCAGCGCGGTTTCGGATGAAGATGCGTCAGTCATGGCCCGCGCTTTAGCACTGCGCACGCGGCTCGCCAATCTGGCCCGCCAACCGGTGGAAATCACCCTGTTCCGCCGCGCTGCGCTGGGAACGGGGGCTCGCTTTTGGCATAAGGCATGGGAGCCAGGAGACTGCCCTGCAATGACCCCTTCCCGCGACATTTCCCGCCTGATCGAAATTATGGCGGCGCTGCGCACGCCGGTGACCGGCTGCCCCTGGGACCTCGAGCAGAATTTTGCGACCATCGCGCCCTATACGATCGAGGAAGCCTATGAGGTGGTCGACGCCATCAGCCGCGGCGATCTCGACGACCTCTGCGAGGAGCTCGGCGACCTCCTGCTGCAGGTGGTGTTCCATGCTCAGATGGCCGAGGAGCAGAACGCCTTTGCCTTCGGCGATGTCGTCGAGGCCATCACCCGCAAGATGATCCGCCGCCATCCGCACGTCTTCGCCGACAAGGACGGCGATCTCGCCTCCTCCCACGTCAAGGAAGTCTGGGACCGCATCAAGGCCGAAGAGAAAGCCGAGCGCGCCGCGCGCCGGCCACCCCAGGAAGCGCCGTCCCACAAATCGCTGCTGTCAGGCGTGAAGGCCGGCCAGCCCGCCCTGACGCGCGCCATGGAGCTGCAGCGCAAGGCCTCCACTGTCGGCTTCGACTGGAACGATCCGCGCGCGGTGCTGGCAAAAATCCGCGAAGAAGCCGACGAGATCGAGGCCGCACTCGATCGCAACGACAGCGAGGGGTTGGCGGAAGAGACCGGCGACCTGATGTTCGCGGTGGTCAACCTCGCCCGCCATGTCGATGCCGATCCGGAAGCCGCGCTGCGGGCGACCAACACGAAGTTCGAGCGGCGGTTTGCCTATATCGAACGGGCGCTGGAGGCGCAGGGGCGGACCCTCGAGCAGGCGTCGCTGGCGGAGATGGACGCGTTGTGGAATGAGGCGAAGAGTGCGAAGCAGTCGTCACCAGAGGAGCGCAAGCAAGCCGGCCGCTAACTCGGCCGGGACGACACTAACTACGCGGACAGTCGCGGCACGGCATCGAACCGGTTCACCACGATGTCCCGCTTGGTCTCGTCCACCCGCACCGTCATGTCGAAGCGGCCGTCGTGCAGCTCTTTCGCCAGCACTTCGGAATTCCGATGCAGCCAGCTGATGCCGGCGCCGTCGGAGGCATCGATGGAGAGGTCGAGCGTGATGCGTTTGGCGGCCAAGCGCTCCTCGATCGCGGCGAGCAGCGCGTCGACCCCCTCGCCCGACACGGCCGACACCAGCATCGCCGGATGATCCTCCGGCCTGCGCGCGGCGATGTTCAAAAGCTCTTCGCGCTGTTCGGGACCATAGCGGTCGATCTTGTTCCAGACCTCGATGATGCGGCCTGAATCATCGGGGTTGATGCCGAGCTGGCGCAGCACGGCGTCGACGTCGCTCTGCTGCGCCTCGGCGTCGTCGTGCGAGATGTCGCGCACATGCAGGATGACGTCGGCCTCCAGCACCTCCTCCAGCGTGGCGCGGAAGGCGGCGACGAGCTGCGTCGGCAGATTGGAGATGAAACCGACGGTGTCCGACAGCATCGCCTTGCCGCCATGCGGCAGGGTGAGCGCGCGGAGGGTCGGATCCAGCGTGGCGAACAGCATGTCGGCGGCCTGCACGTCGGCGCGGGTCAGGCGGTTGAACAGCGTCGACTTGCCGGCATTGGTGTAGCCGACCAGCGCCACGACGCGGTACGGCACGCGCTGGCGGCCTGCGCGATGCAGGCGGCGTGTGGCCTGCACCTTCTTCAGTTCGCCCTCGAGCTTGGAGATGCGCTCCTGGATCAGGCGGCGGTCGGCTTCGATCTGCGTCTCGCCGGGACCGCCCATGAATCCAAAGCCGCCGCGCTGGCGCTCGAGATGGGTCCATGAGCGCACCAGGCGCGAACGTTGATAGTTGAGATGCGCGAGCTCGACCTGGAGCGAGCCTTCCTTGGTCTTGGCGCGGCGGCCGAAGATTTCCAGGATGAGACCGGTGCGGTCGAGCACCTTTGCCTGCAACTCCTTCTCGAGGTTGCGCTGCTGGATCGGCGCAAGCGCGCAATCCATCACCACGAGTTCGACGTCGAGGCTCTTGGCGAGCGCGGCGATCTCCTCGACCTTACCCTTGCCGATATAGGTCGCAGGGCGGATCTGGCTGATCGGCGCGATGATGGCGTCGGCAACGACGAGATCGATCGCGCGCGCGAGGCCGGCGGCTTCGTCGAGCCGGGCTTCCGCGTCACGCACGACATGAGCTTCCGATTGCGCGTCGGCACTGCCTGCGCGCACCCGCAAATAGGGACCGATGACAAGCACCCGCCCCGTCTGCGTACCCCCTGCCGACCGCGGACGGTCGGCATCCCCGTCGAAATTCCGGGGTTCCAATCAGATCACTCTCAAGCCGGCTGATCCTCGCCGCCTTCGAACAGCTGGATCGGAGCGCCCGGCATGATGGTCGAGATCGCATGCTTGTAGACGAGCTGCGAGTGACCGTCGCGCCGAAGCAGCAAACAGAAATTGTCGAACCAGGTCACGATGCCCTGGAGCTTCACTCCGTTGACCAGAAAGATCGTCAGTGGCGTTTTGGTTTTGCGAACGTGATTAAGGAAGGTGTCCTGCAGGTTTTGTGCGCGGTCTGCCGCCATTGTTTTTTTCTCGCTTTGAGTTTCTTTTTATTGCGCCGGTTGCGGCCCTCTTTTGAAACTCGGGGTCCTCGTCCGGTTGCCGTCCCTCATGAGATCCCCCTCGGGGGGACAGCGGTTCAATTAGAGGACAGGTAGGCTTATTAGGCAAGCCGCTTCACGCGGCAGCCCATGCCGTATTGCCCCGAAAAACTACGGAAATCGATGATTTTCCTCGCCTATTCCAACGACGTCGCAGCGTTAGCCGACGCCGAGCGCCTTCAACTTCCGGTGCAGCGCCGAGCGTTCCATGCCAACAAACTCGGCCGTGCGAGAAATATTTCCTGAAAAACGGCTGATCTGTGCAATCAAATAGTCGCGCTCGAACACTTCGCGCGCTTCGCGCAGCGGCAGGCCCATGATGTGCTCGCCATTGTTGCTGGTCGGCATCGCGGGCACCATGGAGCCGACATCCTGCGGCAGCATGTCGGCAGTGATGATGACTTCCGGCCCGCCAGCGGCGAGAATCATGACTCTCTCAACGTTGTTGCGGAGCTGGCGCACATTGCCCGGCCAGACATGCGACTGCAGTACCGCCATCGCGTCCTGGCCGATCTGCCGCTTGGGCAGGCCGCTGCCCGCGGAGATCTGCTCCATGAAATAGTCGATCAATTCCGGAATGTCTTCACGCCGCTCCGACAATGCGGGCACGCGGATCGGCACCACCGAGAGCCGGTGATAGAGGTCCTCGCGGAAATGACCGGCCGCGATTTCCTCTTCGAGGTTGCGCGCGGTGGAGGAGATGATGCGGACGTCGACCTGCACCTTGCCGTTGCCGCCGACGCGCTGGAACGACTGCTCGACCAGCACGCGCAAGATCTTGTTCTGGGTCTCGCGCGGCATGTCCGCGATCTCGTCGATGAACAGCGTGCCGCCATGAGCCTCTTCGAGTGCGCCGGGCTTGCGCGCGTGCTCGCCGTTGGACTGCTCGATGCCGAACAGCTCGTGCTCCATCCGCTCGGGCGTGATCGCAGCGGCGTTGATGACGACGAAGGGGCCGTCGGCGCGGCCCGAGGCCGTGTGCAACGTGCGGGCGGTCAGTTCCTTGCCGGCGCCCGCGGGGCCGACGATCAGGATGCGGCTGTTGGCCTTGGCCGCACGCTCGATGGTCTGGCGCAGCTGGTTCATGCTGGGCGAGCGGCCGACCAGCGAGCTTGCGCTCGGCGCGAGTTGCTTCAGCTCCTTGACCTCGCGCTTGAGCCGCGAGTTCTCCAGTGCACGGTTCGCGACCAGGATCAGCCGGTCGGTCTTGAACGGCTTCTCGATGAAGTCGTAGGCGCCACGCTTGATCGCGGCGACCGCGGTCTCGATGTTGCCGTGGCCGGAGATCATCACGACCGGCAGATCGGGGTTGTCCTTCTTGACCTGCTCCAAGAGCTGCAAGCCGTCGAGCTTGGAGCCCTGCAGCCAGATGTCGAGGAACACCAGATGCGGCCTGCGGTTGGCGATCTCGGCGAGCGCCGTATCGCTGTCGCGCGCGGTCCGGGTCACGAAGCCCTCGTCTTCGAGGATGCCCGCAACGAGATCCCGAATATCGGCCTCATCATCGACAATCAGAATTTCACTTGCCATGGATCGCCTGTTTTCTCAGCTGCCTGTTGAGGCTTTGATCTTCGTTGAATCATTGGTCTTTTCAGCCGGCTCTTTGGTTTCGACGGCCGCCTCTTTTGTTTCCGGATCCTTGAGGGATTGCGTGGCCGTTTCGCCGCTTTCCGGCTTGGTCGTTGCCGCGGCTGCCGGTTCGGCCCCCTCGCTTTTCGCGGGAGCGCCGGCGATCGCAAAACGCATCCGCATCCAGGCGCCGCGCTGGCCCTCGCGGAAGTCCGAGGCATCCTTCAGCTCGATGCGCCCGCCATGGTCTTCCAGCACGCGACCGACGATCGCGAGCCCAAGGCCGGTGCCTTTGGCGCGTGTCGTCACATAGGGCTCGAGCAGGCGCGAGCGCGCCACCTTGGGCAGGCCGATGCCGTTGTCGACGACGTCGATCAGCACGTCCTCGCCCTCGCGCGAGACCACGACGTCGATCCGGCCTTTGCCGAGCTCCTCCAGGGGGACCTGCTCGATCGCCTCGGTGGCGTTCTTGACGATGTTGGTGACGGCCTGCGAGATCAGCCGCCGGTCGAACTGGGCGCGCAGCGGGTCTTCCTTGAACTCGGCCTCGATATCGATCTCGGGGTGGGCGACCTTCATCAGGAACACCGCCTGCCGCACTGTGTCGGCGACGTCCTCACCCTCCATGACCGGCTTAGGCATCCGCGCAAAGCGCGAGAACTCGTCGACCATGCGGCGGATGTCGTCGACCTGACGCACGATGGTGTCGGTGCACTGTTCGAAGATCTGCTTGTCCTTGCCCTCGGTGATGTCCTTGCCGAATTTGCGGCGAATGCGTTCGGCGGAGAGCTGGATCGGGGTCAGCGGATTCTTGATCTCATGCGCGATGCGGCGCGCGACGTCGCCCCAGGCCGAGGTGCGTTGCGCCGAGACCAGTTCGGTGATGTCGTCGAGCGTGATGATGTAGCTGTCGTGCGGCTGGCTGGTCTTCTCGGCGCTGACGCGGACCGACAGATTGCGTTCCTGCCCGTCGCGCGTGATCGTGATCTGCCCCTGCACCAGGCGCTGGGTCCCTTCCCGCGCCGTCTTCATCATCTCTTCGAGCTCGGGCAGCACGTCGGAGAGCGGATGGCCGAGCGTCTCGGCTTCGGAGTGACCGATCAGCTTTTCGGCGGAACGGTTGAGAATGCCGACGCTGCCTGAGGTATCGACACCGATAATGCCGGCGCTCGCGGACGACAGCACCGCCTCGATGAAGCGGCGGCGGCTGTCGATGAGCTCGCTGGCGTTGACGAGCTCGTCGCGCTGGCTACGCAACTCCTCCGTCATCTTGTTGAAGGTCTCACCCAGCTGGGCGAGGTCGCCTTCCGACTGGTGCACCGGCACTTTCACATGGAGATCGCCCGTCGAGACCGTCTGGGCCGCGTTCATCAGGCGTCGGATCGGCGAGACCAGCGAGTTGGCGAAGTTGAGGCCGATCAGCACCGAGGCCATCAGGATGGTCAGCGCGATCACCGCGAACATCAGCGCGAACGCGACCTGGATGCCGAGCCGGCGCGACTCGATCTGGGCGTATTCGGCGACGCTGACCTCGGTCTGCTTGAGCTGGTTGACGACATTCGGATCGAGCGGCCGTGCGACGTAGAGGAATGTGTCACTGAAGGCGCGCAAGCGGACCACCGCGGCGACGAAGCTCGCATCGGGCAGCACCGCGATCTCGGGTTCGGATTCGTTGACGTTGCTGAGGAAGTCCGGTGCCGGCGGCGAATAGGCCAGCCGCATGCCGGTGTCGGCGGATTCGAGAATGTTGGTGTTCTTGTCGATGATCATCGCGCCCGGCAAATTGCGCGAGGCGGCGCTGGACGTCAGCAATTCGCGAAACGAGCGGCGATCCTGGTCGTAGAGCGGCCGCGCGTGGGCGATGTCGTTGGCCATGCCGAGAATGTCGCCCCGGATCAGCTGCGCATGGTCCTGCATGTAAGCCCGCGCGATCGTCAGTGAATTCTGGATCACCTCCTTGGTCGGGCCGGAGAACAGGCGGTCGAGGCCGCGCTCGATGGTGACGTTGGCGACGACGGCGACCAGCACCGCCGGCAGCACCGCCACGATCGAGAACAGGCTGACGATCTGGACATGGAGGCGCGCCGCCGCCCTGCCCCGCCGTCGCGCCAGGATCAGCTGCCAGAGCTCGCGGATGATGATGCCGACCAGCAGCAGGATGGTGGCTGCGTTGCTCAGATAGAACGAACGGACAACTTGCGGCGTCAGTTCGATGCTGGTGAGGCCGGTCAGGACCAGGAAGGTGAGCAAGGCCGACAGCAGCGCCAGCGCCACGGCGAACGGCGCCAGCCAGCGTCGCGCCGACCAACGCCGGGGCTCTTCTGCTGGGGCCGTGTCAAAGGATGCGGCCGAGGTGTCTGCGCTGGTCATTCCGGCAATGGGTGCTGAAAACGGGGGGGCCGCGGCGGGCGGCTACTGATGTATTCGTACCACATTGTTGCCGAATTGCGACAATTCCGCGGCGTCACCGCCGCGACCGACCCGCGCATCCACAGCGACATGCCGGAGGGCGGGAACGGATTCCAGCCCCGGCGGCTTGACCAGCATGCACAGGTTCTTTCTCGCGATGATGGTATCGGCCGTGCTGCTGCTGATCGTGGCGGCGGACCTGCTGGTCAATGGTCTCGGGGTGCAGGAGCCCAATGCGAACGTCGCCAGCGCAATACAGGTCTCAGGCCGGTTTGTCAGATAGGTGTGAGGCCGCGTCCCGCGGCTGAAATCACCCTTTGAATGTTCCTGCGGAACATTTCAGTCCGATCGGGACTTCTGCTCACCGCGTCAGCCACGACGGCCAGCGCGATCGGACAGGCTCAGCTCCGCTTGGTAGGGGGAGCTGAGCCACCGGCCGTTGCGTGGGGCTAGCCGCCGCTCCGATACACCTGGATATCGAGATCCCGGATCTTCTTCCGCAGCGTGTTGCGGTTGAGGCCGAGCAGATCGGCGGCGCGGATCTGGTTGCCGCGGGTGGCCGCGAGCGCGGCCGTGAGCAGTGGCACCTCGATCTCCTTCAAGATGCGATGATAGAGGCCCGGCGGCGGCACGCCGTTCGGGAAGCCCTGGAAGTGCGAGGAGAGATACGCCTCGACGGCGCCACCGAGATTGTCGACGCCATGCTGGACGGCGGCACCCGGGCTGACCGTGGGTGGCGCCAGCTCGCCGTCGATGACGGAGCCCGTGATCACATCCTGGGGATACAGCGCCGCGAGGCGACGGGCGAGGTTCTCGAGCTCGCGCACGTTGCCCGGCCAGCGGTGCTGCTTCATCCGCTCCAGCGCCAGCGTGTCGAGCTTTTTCGGCGGCAGGCCGTCCTTCTCCGCCAGCGCGAAGAAATGACGGATGAGATCGGGCAGATCCTCGATGCGCTCGCGCAACGGCGGCAGCCGTAGCGGCACGACGTTGAGGCGGAAGAACAGATCTTCGCGGAACAGGCCTTGCTGGATCAGGACGCGCAGATCCTTGTTGGAGGCCGCGACGATGCGCACGTCGGTCTTGATCGGGGTGCGACCGCCGACCGTGGTGTATTCGCCCTGCTGAAGCACGCGCAGCAGACGGGTCTGCGCCTCCATCGGCATGTCGCCGATCTCGTCCAGGAACAGCGTGCCGCCCTCGGCCTGCTCGAACCGGCCGGAGGCGCGGGTGTTGGCGCCGGTGAAGGCGCCGCGCTCATGGCCGAACAGCTCCGACTCGATCAGGTCGCGCGGGATCGCCGCCATGTTGACCGCGACGAACGGGCCATTGCGGCGCTTGCCGTAGTCGTGCAACGCGCGCGCCACCAGCTCCTTGCCGGTACCGGACTCGCCCGTGATCATCACGGTGAGGTCGGTCTGCATCAGGCGCGCCAGCACGCGATAGATTTCCTGCATCGCCGGCGAGCGGCCGACCAGCGGGATCGCCTCCATCTCGGCGTCCTCGTTCGGCGTCGAGACCCGCTCCTTCGGCTCGGCCAGCGCGCGGCCGACGATGGCGATCAGCTCCTTCAGATCGAAGGGCTTCGGCAGATATTCATAGGCGCCGCGCTCGGAGGCCCGGATCGCCGTCATGAAGGTGTTTTGCGCGCTCATGACGATAACAGGCAAATTCGGCCGCATCTTCTTGATCCGCGGCAACAGGTCGAACGCGTTCTCGTCGGGCATCACCACGTCGGTGATGACGAGATCGCCCTCCCCCTGGCTGACCCAGCGCCACAGCGTTGCGGCATTGCCGGTCAGCCGCACTTCGTAGCCGGCGCGCGATAGTGCCTGATTGAGAACCGTGCGGATGGCGGTGTCGTCATCAGCAACGAGAATGCTACCTGCGGGCATCGTTAATCCTCATTTCGCCCCCTGTGACGCAGACGACGACTTTCCGGCAGAGCCGTCGTGACTGCTTTGATCGGCATGTTTCACCGATGTGGAATACATCGGCATCAGCACGCGGAAGGTTGTCTTGCGCGGCTGAGATTCGCATTCGATGATGCCCCCGTGATCCCCGATAATCTTTGCGACCAGCGCGAGGCCCAGACCCGAGCCGGTCTGTTTGGTGGTGACGAAGGGATCGAACAGGTTTGGCAGAAGATCGTCCGGCACGCCTGGTCCGTTGTCCTTCACGCAGAATTCGAGCGGCAGGGATACACGGGATTTTTGACCGGGGACTGACAGGCGGACGCCGGGGCGAAACGCGGTGGTGAGCTGGATTTCACCGTCGGGAACGTCGATCAGCGCTTCGGCGGCGTTCTTCACCAGGTTGAGGAACACCTGGATGAGCTGGTCCTGGTTCGCCAGCACCGGGGGCAGCGAGGGATCGTAATCCTCGACGAAGCGGATGTTGCGGGCAAAGCCGGACTGCGCCAGCCGTTTGACGTGATCGAGCACCGAATGGATGTTGACGGGGCCGCGCACCACGGGGCGCTCGTCGCCGAACACCTCCATGCGGTCGACCAGCGTCACGATGCGGTCGGCCTCGTCGCAGATCAGCCGCGTCAGCATGCGGTCTTCCGAGGAGGCCTGCTGCTCCAGGAGCTGCGCCGCGCCGCGGATGCCCGAGAGCGGGTTCTTGATCTCGTGCGCCAGCATCGCGGCGAGCGCGATCACCGAGCGCGCGGCGCTGCGATGGGTGAGCTGGCGGTCCATCTTGTCGGCGATGGAGCGCTCCTGGAGCATCACCACGATATGGCCGGGCCGTTCCGTGACGGGGGCAACGTGCAGATCGACCTGGCGGTCCCCGCCCATGCGCGGCGTGCCCAGATCGACCTTGTACTCGTTGACAGGTGCATTCGACGAACGCACCTGGTCGATCAGCGCCAGCAAGGGGCTGCCAAACGGCACCAGCTCTTTCAGCGACTGCCGCTTCAAGAACTGCGTCGAGATATCGAAGAAGGCTTCGGTTGCGATGTTGGCGGCGACGATTTTGCCGTCCGGCCCGATCATCAGCACGGGATTGGGAAGTGCGTCCAGGATGGCATCGCTGTCGGACGGAAACGGCCGACGATGTTCAGCAACTGAGCTCATGCAGCGGCGCTCCATGCGAAGTCGTCGAAGGCATCTCGCAGTGACCGGTGAACGAGGTGCGGATCCTCCGAGGTGAGGATTTTCTGGCGCCAGGATTTCAGCTTCTCGGCCGGCGCACGGCTCACATCGGCCGCGACGTCGAGCGCCCAGCCCAGATGTTTTCGCGCGTGCCGCAGCCCGATGCGCAGGCCGTAGAGCGCGCAGACGCCTTCATAAAGCGTGCGCACATAATGCAGCTGCGTCTCGAGCGGCGGCGTGGCTTCCACCGCCCCACCCTTGAGGCGGCGGCCGATCTGGCCGGGCAGCCAGGGCTGGCCCTGCGCGCCGCGGCCGATCATCACGGCATCGGCGCCGGAGGCCTTTAACGCCGCGAGGGCCTTCTCGTAAGTGGTGATGTCGCCATTGACGACGAGCGGAATGGAGATGGCCTCGCGTACGGCGCGGATCGCATCCCAATCGGCCTCGCCCTTGTAGAACTGGCAGCGGGTGCGGCCGTGCACGGTGACGAGCTTGATGCCTGATGCCTGTGCGCGCCGCGCCAGTTCCGGTGCGTTGCGGGTGCGGTCGTCCCAGCCGAGCCGCATCTTCAACGTCACTGGCACCTTCACCGCCGCGATCGTCGCTTCGATCAGGCTGACGGCGTGGTCGAGGTCGCGCATCAAGGCGGAACCGGACTGGCCGCCGGTGACGTGACGAGCCGGACAGCCCATGTTGATGTCGATGATATCGGCGCCTTCGGCTTCAGCGATCCGGGCGCCCTCCGCCATCCAATGCGTCTCGCACCCGGCGAGCTGGACCACGTGGGGACCGATCCCCGTGGCTTCGCAGCGCAACCGGGACATATGATGGCCATTGGCGAGTTCGTCGCTGGCCGTCATTTCGGACACCACCAGACCGGCCCCCAACTCCGCGGCAAGCCGGCGGACGGGCGAGTCAGTCACCCCCGACATCGGTGCCAGGAAGACCGGGGTGGCGACATCAATATCGCCTATCTTCAATGGCTTAGAGCCTGATACTACCGAGCCGGTCACAGGGGTCTCGTTGCGTTGGCAGCACCTCATCGCGCCTGCCATGACCTATCTTGCGCACAATTCTTGTGCAGTCAAGCGTCATGCCTACAGTTTAGACAGTTCTGCAAATCTTTCAAGTGCAGTGCAGCAAAATGCTGTTTCCCACAATCCGGGAAACCCCCTTTTATTGCGGGCCTGCCGTGCTAGAGGCATGCGGCGATCACCCCACCCCCGACTCTCTTCATCACCAAATGAGTATTTGAGTCCTATGGCGAAATCACAGCGCACCGCAGTCGTCCTCGTCGCTGCCGGACGCGGCCTGCGCGCAGGCGCCGGTGGCCCCAAGCAATATCGCGAGATCGGCGGCGTGCCGGTGATCTATCGCGCCATGGAGGCCTTCAGCCGTCATGCGGACGTGTTCGCAGTTCAGCCAGTCGTGAACCCGGACGACAGCGCCATGTTCACGGCGGCGGTCGCAGGGCTCGGCCACGAGGCGCCGGTCAATGGCGGCGCGACCCGGCAGGCCTCGGTGCTCGCCGGTCTCGAAGCGCTCGCCAGGCACAAGCCCGACATCGTCCTGATCCACGACGCCGCGCGACCCTTCGTTTCGGAAGGCGTGATCACCCGCGCGATCGATGCGGCCAGCCGCACCGGCGCGGCGATCCCCGTCGTTCCCGTCACCGACACCATCAAGATCACCGGCGAGAATGACAATGTCGAGGACACGCCGGACCGGGCGCGGTTGCGAATTGCGCAGACGCCGCAATCCTTTCGTTTCGACGTCATCCTCGAAGCGCATCGTCGCGCGGCCAAGGACAGGCGCAGCGATTTCACCGACGATGCCGCGATTGCCGAATGGGCGGGATTGACGGTTGCAACCTTTGAAGGCGATGTTGCCAATATGAAGCTCACCACTCCCGAGGATTTCGTGCGCGAGGAAGCGCGGCTGGCAAGCCTGCTCGGCGACATCAGGACCGGCACGGGCTACGACGTCCACGCCTTCGGCGAGGGCGACCATCTCATGATATGCGGCGTGCGCGTGCCGCACACCAAAGGCTTCCTGGCCCATTCCGACGGCGATGTCGGCCTGCATGCGCTGGTCGACGCCATCCTGGGCGCGCTCGCTGACGGCGACATCGGATCCCACTTTCCGCCCAGCGACGCGAAGTGGAAAGGCGCCTCCTCCGACCAGTTTTTGCAATACGCCATCGAGCGCGTCACCCAGCGCGGCGGCCGCATCGCCAATCTCGAGGTGACCATGATCTGCGAGCGGCCGAAGATCGGCCCTTTGCGCGAGACCATGCGCGCGCGCATCGCCGAGATTTCCGGCGTCGACATCTCCCGCGTCGCGGTCAAGGCGACCACCAGCGAGCGGCTCGGCTTCACCGGCCGCGAGGAAGGCATCGCGGCCACCGCGAGCGCCACCATCCGTCTGCCCTGGAGTGTCTAGGCCATGGCCGGCAGCGACGCACGCGCCCTCTCCCGCTCGCTGCTCGATTTGTGCCGGATGCGCAAGCTGACGATCGCGACCGCGGAATCCTGCACCGGCGGCCTGGTTGCCGGTGCGCTGACCGACATCCCCGGCTCTTCCGACGTCATCGATCGCGGCTTCGTCACCTATTCCAACGACGCCAAGCGCGCGATGCTCGGCGTCGAGGTAAGCACGCTCACCAATTTCGGCGCCGTCAGCAGGGAGACGGCAACAGCCATGGCGGTCGGCGCGCTGGAGCGTGCCGGCGTCGATCTTGCAGTCGCTATCACCGGCATTGCCGGCCCCGGCGGCGCCACGCCCGGCAAGCCGGTTGGCCTCGTGCATTTCGCCGCCGCCGCGCGCGACGGACGCATCGTCCATCGCGAGCATCGCTTTGGCGCCATCGGCCGCACCGCCGTGCGTCAGCGCTCCGTGGTCGAGGCGCTGCGCATGCTGATGGATCTCGCCCGCGGCCCGCAAGTTACGGCCAAGCCGAAACGTGCCGCCGCAGTAACCCGCCTGCGCCCGCGCGTGACACGATCACCGCGCCGGCACGCGGTGAAGCGCAGGCCGCCGCGCTGACCGCGGGGGTGAGATCCCTCACGCAGCCGCGAGTTAAGCACTCACGTGATCGAGCACGCACTGCTTGATCGCGCTGTGATTGACGATGGCTGCGCCCCACACCAGCCCGTAGAGACTTGACCTTTCCCGCCATGCAGGTGACCTCGACGTCATTGCCGATGTGGAAGGGTCGAAACAGCAGCAGCATGACGCCGGCGGCGATGTTGGAGAGTGGGCCCTGTAATGCCAGACCAACGGCGAGAGATGCGCAACATTGCCCGTGCGATGACGCCGCTGGAGATCGAGCAGGCCGCTGCGTATTATGCCTCGCAGCCGCCGGATGTCGTGAAGGCGGTGGATTGAAATTTTGGCACGCCTGCCTTCCCCATCGTCATTGCGAGCGCAGCGAAGCAATCCAGAGTCTCTCCGCAGAGGGATTCTGGATTGCTTCGTCGCAAGGGCTCTTCGCAATGAAGGAGGAGAGAGCGTGCCCGTCCGCAACCACTACGACGACACCAGCTTCCGCCGTCCGTAGATCGCATCCGCCCGCTTCTCGAAGGCGATGGAAAATCGCGCGAACGCGGCGTCGAACATCGAGCCCATCAGGAGCGCCAGCATGCGGCTCTTGAACTCGTAGGCAAGGAAGAAGCCGACATCGCAAACGCTCTCGCCTTTGGGCTCGAACGTCCAACGGTTTTCCAGATTGCTGAAGGGACCTTGCAGATATTCGACCAGGATCTTCAAATTGGCGCGGTCGAGCGTCACGCGGCTGGTGAAGGATTCCCTGACCAGCTTGAACGACACCGTCATGTCCGCGACCAGCACCTCGGTGCCGTCGGGTTTCGCCATGCGCTGACGGACCTTCAGCGCACTGCACAGCGGCACGAATTCCGGGTAGCGCTCGACGTCAGCGACCAGATCAAACATCTCGGACGCGCTGTGATCGACACGACGCTTGCTCGAAAAATTGGGCATGGCGATTCAGCGGGCGCTTGCTGCCCGCGCGGCCTTCAGTTTCGCAAAATCCTCGCCGGCATGATGCGACGAACGGGTGAGCGGGCTCGCAGACACCATCAGGAAACCCTTGGTGTAGGCGACCTTCTCGTAGGACGAAAACTCGTCCGGCGGCACGTAGCGCATCACGGCGTGATGCTTGCGGGTCGGCTGGAGATATTGCCCGATGGTCAGGAAATCGACGTCGGCGGAACGCAGATCGTCCATCACCTGCTGCACCTCGTGGCGCTCCTCGCCGAGGCCGACCATGATGCCGGACTTGGTGAAGATGGTGGGATCGAGCTCCTTGACCCGCTGCAACAGCCGGATCGAATGGAAATAGCGCGCGCCCGGCCGCACCGTGAGATAGCACGACGGCACGGTCTCGAGATTGTGGTTGAACACGTCGGGCTTCGCCGCGACGACGACCTCCAGCGCCCCCTCCTTGCGCAGGAAGTCGGGCGTCAGGATCTCGATCGTGGTCGAGGGGCACGCGGCGCGGATCGCGCGGATGGTCTGGGCGAAATGCTCGGCGCCGCCGTCAGTGAGATCGTCGCGGTCCACGGAGGTGATGACGACATGGGCAAGGCCGAGCTTGGCCACAGCCTCGCCGACGTTCTGCGGCTCGGCCGCGTCAAGTGCATTCGGCATGCCGGTCTTGACGTTGCAGAAGGCACAGGCGCGGGTGCAGGTGTCGCCCATGATCATGAAGGTCGCGTGCTTCTTGTCCCAGCACTCGCCGATATTCGGGCAGCCCGCCTCCTCGCACACCGTATGCAGGCCGTTGGCGCGCACGATGTTGCGCGTGTCGGCATAGCCGCGGGTGTTGGGCGCGCGTACGCGGATCCAGTCCGGCTTCGGCGGCGAAGCGGAATCGGGCCGGTTCACCTTTTCGGGGTGACGTGGGCGCAGCGGGTTCGAGATGGTATCGACGATAACGACCATGGGGTGTCCGGTCTGACCAAGTCCTACCTAGTCGGTCTGGCCGGGCATCGCAACCCGGCTCGCACCGCTTCAGGGAACATGGCAGATATGGGCAATATCCTGCTCTGTTCTCTGGCGATTCTCACCTCGAATGGCTCCAGTCTCGAAGACCTCTACTCCTCGGCTCGGCAAAGCCCTGAAGCGTACCTTTTTCGCGCGCAGCGTCCACGAGGTCGCGCCCGATCTGATCGGTGCGACCATGCTGGTCAACGGCGTTGGCGGGATCATCGTCGAGGTCGAGGCCTATCATCATACCGAGCCGGCGGCGCACTCCTACAATGGCCCGACGCCGCGGAACCAGGTGATGTTCGGCCCGCCCGGCTTTGCCTATGTCTACCGCTCCTACGGCATCCACTGGTGTGTGAACTTCGTCTGCGAGGAAGAAGGCTCGGCCAGCGCCGTGCTGATCCGCGCGCTGGAGCCGACCCACGGAATCGCCGCGATGCGGCGGCGCCGCCATCTCCAGGATTTGCACACGTTGTGCTCGGGCCCGGGCAAGCTGACCGAAGCGCTCGGCATCACCATCGCGCACAATGCCTTGCCGCTCGACCGTCCGCCGATCGCGCTGCATGCGCGGACGGAGGACGTCGAGGTGGCGGCCGGCATCCGGATCGGCATCACCAAGGCGGTCGAGCTGCCCTGGCGCTATGGTGTCAGGGGCTCGAAATTCCTCAGCAAGCCGTTTCCGAAATAAGCTTACGACGCCTGCTTGAGCCGCTCCAGCGCCTCGAGCAGCTTGGCCTTGCGGGCGAGCGCGGCCTCGCGCTTCTCGCGCTCCTCCTCGACGACCTCCTCGGCCGCGTTGGCCACGAATTTCTCGTTGGCCAGTTTGGACTCGGCACGCTTGATGTCGGCGTCGGCCTTCCCGATCTCCTTGTCCAGACGCGTGCGCTCGGCGACGACGTCAATCACGCCCTTCAGCGGCAGCGCGGCCACCTCGCCGCGCACCAGGAGCTGGACCGCGCCGTCGGGCGCACGGTCGGCGAAGGAGATGTCCGACAGCCGCGCCATGCGCTTGATGACGTCGCTCCAGCGCGGCGCGCGCTCCTTCGTCTCGGCCGAGGCGCCTGCGAGCACCAGCGCCGTGAGGGTCGCCGGCGGGATGTTCATCTCGGCGCGCACCGAACGGATCTGCGTGACAAGGTCAATGACCCAGCCGATCTCGGCCTCGGCCGCGGGATCGGTGAAGTCGGCATGGTCGAAGATCGGCAGCACCCAAACCGGCGAGACGAGCGCGTCGGTCGGCCCCGTCGTCGCCGCGAGCATCGCAAGCTGCTCCGGCGTCGGCCCGGCCGGCTTCAGCGGCCACGGTGCCAGCGCGAGCAGACCGTCGCGCTTGGCCGTCACCTCCCACAGCTCCTCGGTGATGAAGGGCATGAAGGGGTGCAGCAGTTTCAGGATCTCGTCGCGCGCCCATGCCACCATGGCGCGGGTCTCGGCCTTGGCAGGGCTGTCGGGGCCGAGTAGCACGGGTTTTGCGAGCTCGAGATACCAGTCGCAATAGACGTTCCACACGAAGCGGTAGATGCTGCCGGCGGCGTCATTGAAGCGATAGGCCTCGATCGCCTCGGTCACCTCGCGCGTGGTGTGCGCACTCTCATGTGCGATCCAGCGGTTCAGCGTCTCTTTGACCTTCGCCGGCTCGAAGCCTTCGGGCACGGCGCAATGGTTCATCTCCGCAAAGCGCGACGCATTCCAGAGCTTGGTCGCGAAATTGCGATAGCCCTCGACGCGGCTGGTGGCGAGCTTGATGTCGCGCCCCTGCGCGGCCATCGCGGCCAGCGTGAAGCGCAGCGCGTCCGCACCATATTGGTCGATCAGGCTGAGCGGATCGATGACGTTGCCCTTCGACTTCGACATCTTGGCGCCCTTCTCGTCGCGGACGAGGGCGTGGATGTAGATCGTCGAGAACGGCACCTCCTTCATGAAGTGCAGCCCCATCATCATCATGCGGGCGACCCAGAAGAAGATGATGTCGAAGCCCGTCACCAGTGCGTTGGTCGGGTAGTAGCGCTGCACTTCCGGCGCGTCTGCGGGCCAGCCGAGGGTCGAGAATGGCCACAGCGCCGAGGAGAACCAGGTGTCGAGCACGTCCTCGTCGCGCGTGATGAAGCCGTCACGCTTGTTGCGGTCGAGCGCCATCTCGCGGCCCTGCTCGACCGTGATGACTTCCTGCTCGACGTAATAGCCGAGGGCGTGGCTGACGGCCTCCTCCTCGGTCTCGGCGACGAACACCTTGCCATCAGGACCGTACCAGGCCGGGATCTGGTGGCCCCACCAGAGCTGGCGCGAGATGCACCAGGGCTGGATGTTCTCCATCCACTCGAAATAGGTTTTTTCCCAGTTCTTTGGCACGAAGGTGGTTTCGCCCGAACGCACGGCGGCCATCGCGGGCTTCGCCAGCGTCTTGGCGTCGACATACCATTGGTCGGTCAGATAGGGCTCGATCACCGTGCCGGAGCGGTCGCCATGCGGCACCATGTGGGTGTGAGGTTCGATCCGCTCGACGAAACCGAACGATTCCAGTCGCTCGACGATGCGCTTGCGCGCTGCAAAGCGATCGAGCTTGTTGAACTCCTCGGCGAACTGCGAGGCACCTTCCGGCAGGTCGCGCAGATAATCCTCGTTGTCGAGGAGATCGAGGCAACCTTCCTTGTCGATGACGCTGATTCGGGCGAGGCCGTGGCGATTGCCGACCTCGAAATCGTTGAAGTCGTGCGCCGGCGTCACCTTGACCGCGCCCGAGCCCTTCTCCGGATCGGAATAATCGTCGGCGACGATCTGGATCTTGCGGCCGACCAGCGGCAGGATCACGTTCTTGCCGACCAGCTTCTGATAGCGCTCGTCGTCGGGATGCACGGCCACCCCGGTATCGCCGAGCATGGTCTCCGGGCGCGTGGTGGCAACGACGATGAAGCTCGAGGGATCCTCGGGGCTGAAGATCTTGCCCTCGATCGGATAGCGCAGGTACCAGAGGCTACCCTTGACCTCGGTCTGCTGCACTTCGAGATCGGAGATCGCGGTGAGCAGCTTGGTGTCCCAGTTCACCAGCCGCTTGTCCTTGTAGATCAGGCCGTCGCGGTGCAGCTCGACGAACACCTTGACCACGGCCTTGGACAGGCCCTCGTCCATGGTGAAGCGTTCGCGCGACCAGTCGCAGGAGGCGCCGAGCCGCTTGAGTTGGTTGATGATGGTGTCGCCGCTCTCGGCCTTCCACTGCCAGACCCGCTCCAGAAACTTCTCGCGGCCCATCTCGCGACGGCTGGGCTGCTGGCGCTCCATCAGCTGCCGCTCCACCACCATCTGGGTGGCGATGCCGGCATGGTCGGTGCCGGGCTGCCACAGCACGTCGCGACCGCGCATGCGCTCGAACCGGCACAGGATGTCCTGGAGCGTGTTGTTGAGGGCGTGGCCCATGTGCAGCGAGCCCGTCACGTTCGGCGGCGGGATCACGATGGTAAAGGGCACAGCGTCGCGGCGGTCTGGGCGGCCGGCCTTGAAGGCAAGGCTGTCCTCCCACACGACGGACATGCGGGCTTCGATATCGGCGGGCTGGTAATTTTTCTCGATCATGGCGCTGTTAGAAAGCCGCGCACGGGGTCCAAGTCAACGGACAAGTCAACGGAAAGCCAGGCGGCAACAGGGCTTTCCGGTCCGGTCGGGAAACAGAATATGACCCACAAGCAGGGCTTTATGAGGGCTCTGCGGCCCGATCTACCTGCCGCCGCGCGATACCCGCTCGATTTCGGCCTTCACGATGCGTTCGACCAGGCCCGGCAAATTGTCGTCCAGCCAGGATTTCAGCATCGGACGCAGCATCTCCTTGACCAGATCCTCCAGAGTTCGCGCATTGCTGCTGAGCACCGTGTGGGCCAGGGAATTGAAGGCGGATTCGACCGCGGAGACCGTCGATTGCGCCAGCATCGGCTGTTGGGGCGGCAGCGGCGGCGCATCGAAGTCCACGGGCGCATAGGATGCCGGCGTCGGACGCGGCGCCGGCGATTCGGCGAATTCGAGATCGTCGCGCGGCTCGACCTTGCGGAAGCTCGGCGGCGGCGGAGGCGGCGTCGGCTCCATCGCCAGCGCCATATCGTCGGTCAATTCCAGCACGTCGGGCTCAGGTTCGGGCTCCGGCTCGGGAGCACGGATTTCCGGCGCGGGCGTGGCTGCGTCGAGCCCCGCCAGCAGCGCGTCGATATCGTCCTGATTGTTGGATGCATCCACCTCGGGTGCGGCGGCCGGCGGCGCTGCCGGCTTTGCGGCCGGAGCCGGTGCCGGCTTTTCGGCGGCCGGTTTGGGCGGCGCGACCTTGGATGGCGGAATATCGTTGATCGCCTGCGGCTTCGGTGACGCGGCGGGGGCGGCAGCTTTCTCGGGCTTAGCGGCATCCGCCGGCGGCGGCTTGGCCTCATCGTCGGCAATGATGCGCCGGATCGAGGCCAGAATCTCCTCCATCGAGGGTTCTGTGACCTTTGCAGGCTGCGTCATCTCCGACTCCACATCATCAACGCCCTCGCATGCGTTGTTTTACACCAAGCACGACAGGATTGGCCGGTTCCGGATGGGTGGCCCGACATTTTCGTCACGGCAGCCCGACTTGTCCCCAGATGACAGCTCAACGTGCAGCGGTGCGCCCCTGCCCTCGGCACTCATGCTTTACGCACACGGCATCGGATGCAGAGCGAATCGACCCGCATCCTTCTTGGCAAGGCTACGTCAGGGATTTTGCTGATTGCAAGCAAAGCACCGGTCGGCTTCGGCTATTTGCGAGGCCGACCGGATGATTACGGGACTCTAGCGTCCGTCTGGCGTGCGTACGCCGGCCCAGCTGTCGCGGACCTGATGGTAGTGCACGCTGGGATCGTAGACAGTGGTGTTGAGGCCGAGGACTTGCGGCGCGAGACGACCGACCGCGTTGAGCACCGAATAGGACGCCACCACGCGGTCATGCTGGGCAGTGACGAGCGCCACGCGCGCGTTGACCAGCGCCTGCTGCGCGTTGAGCACGTCCAGCGTGGTGCGCTGGCCGGCCTTGGCTTCCTCGCGCACACCGTTCAGCGCGATCTCGGAGGCCGTAACCTGCGCCTGCGCAGACTGCACCTGCGCCTTGCCGGCTTCCAACTGGCCCCAGGCCTGCACGACGTTGGCGCGGGTCTGATCGCGTGTGGTTTCAAGATTCAGGCGCTGCTGCGCCAAGTTCTCTTTCGATTGGCGGATCAGCGCATATTCAGCGCCGCCCTGATAGATCGGCACCGAGGCGGTCGCGATGGCGGAAGCGGTGGTCGTTCGGAAGACCGTCAGGGTCTGCTGGTACGACTGGGTGATGCCAGCCTGAACCGTGAGGGTCGGCAGCAGCGCGCCTTCGTTGATCTTGACCTGGAGATAATTGACGTCGATGCCGAACATCGATGCCGTGACGTTGGGGTTCTCCACCAGGCTGAGACCGACGGCGGAGGCGAGCGTCCCGGGCAGGAAACGATCGACCGGCGAGCCCGGCGCAAGGTTCGTCGGCTCGTTGCCGATGATCCGGCGGAAATTGGCACGCGTCGTCGTGAGATTCGATTCGGCCGTCAGGGCCTGGGTCCTGCCTGCCGCGAGCTGCGCTTCGGATTGCGCCACGTCCGTGCGCGTCACCTCGCCGACATTGAACCGATCGCGCGTTTGCTTGAGCGTCTGTTCGAGGACGCGCACATTGCTGCGCTGAACTTCGAGTGTGGCGGAGTCACGAAGATAATCCATGTAGCTGGTCGCAGCCTGCAGCAGGACCGTCTGCTCGAGCACACGCAACGCCTCGCGGGATCCCGAGACCTGGCTTTCCGCCACGCGCGTCCTGTTGGCGGTCTGATTGCCGTTATAGAGCGTCTGGTTGATGGTCAGGCTGGCGCTATTGGGCTGAAGGGGCGGGTCGCTATGGATCGGCACAGCCTTCTGCGTCTGCTGAATATCCTGATATTGATAGCCGGTGCTGAGGTTGATCCCGACCTTGGGCCGATAGCCCGACAGCGCTTGCGGCACGTTCTCGTCAGTCGAGCGCACCTGGGCGCGCTGCGCGTTGAGCTGCGGATTGTTCTGATAAGCGCGCACCAGCGCAGCCTCGATCGTATCCGCCAAGGCAGGCGTCGGCGCGGCAAGCGCCAGCAGCAGGACCGAAACCGCTGCTCCGGTGAAGAGCTTCACCCCATGCATCCAAAAATTCCGTTCATTCTAACGCCCGGCTCGTGCCCGCGAGCTGGGTTACCGTCTACGAGTGGAGTCGTTGCCCCGCCGCAACATAGGACGCGGTCAAGCGCGACGGAACTACCTGAGGGGTGTTCTCGGTGGAAACTCTTCACGTGCAGCATCCCGGCCACACTTCTGATTCAGAACGGGATTTTAACGGGCCAAAGCCATCAGAAGACGAAGGCGGCGGCCCGTTCCAGCCCCGGAAGGACCGGGGCTGCGGCATCGAACAGCGCCCGATGGCCGAATTCGCCGTGGGTATGGGTCACGATCATCGCTCGCGGCGGCCTGGATTCGGCCGAGACCCCCACCAGGCGCCCCCCCTCCTTGAGCTGCCCGAGCAGCCCTGCCGGGGTCACCTCGGTGGCGCCGTTGAGGACGATCACATCATAGGGACCTGCGGCGGCATCCCCCTCGGTGCAGGCCGCGGCCTTGCAGGCCACGTTGGCCAACCCGAGGGCGGCGAAGGCGTCGTTGGCCTTTGCCGCCAGGCCCGAATCGCATTCCGTCGCGATGACTTTGCGCGCGAGCTTGGCGGTCAGCGCAGCGAGATAGCCCGTGGCGCAGCCGACGACCAGCACGTCGTCATCCTCGCCGATCTCGGCGGCCTGGAGCAGCTTGCCGGTCAGCTGCGGCTTGATCAGGAACCGCTTGGCGCCTCCCTCGCCGACGTCGAGATCGAGGTCGAGATACGCCAACGCCTGCCGGCTGGCGGGCACGAAAGCCTCGCGCGGAACCGTGAGCATGGCGTCGAGAACACGACGGTCGGTGACGTCACTGGTGCGCACCTGGCCATCGACCATTTTTAGGCGCGCCGTCGAGAAAACGGACATTTGCGGACCCTGCAAGGCGGACGATGCCGCGGACGAAAGTTGGCGGCATCTTTGGAACAGGCCCTGCGAAAACGCAACATGGCTTTGGCCCGCAAACCGGGCCCTTCCGCAACTCGCAACGTCGAGGGTGAGCCGCCTATTCGATCGTGACCGCGAGGCGGCCGATCAATGCGGCGACTTCGTCCAGCCGTGCCGAATCGTGGGTCTCGACCGCCCGCGCCAGACAGGCGAGGCATTCGTCGTCGCTGAGTTCGGGGATGTCCGCCGGCAGAATGGAGGGGGCCAGCGGGAAACGGTCGACCTGGATGTCTCGCATGGGAATCAGCTCCGTAAAGGACCGGCCTCTGGAAGCTCGATTTCAATTGAGTCGTTTTGGCGTCACCAGGGAGGATGCCGGCTCGCGACGGTACACATCTAATTGAGGATCTGCCGCAACGAGATCGCACGC
This sequence comes from Bradyrhizobium sp. Kon56, assembly GCF_055807635.1. Lineage (NCBI taxonomy): Bacteria > Pseudomonadati > Pseudomonadota > Alphaproteobacteria > Hyphomicrobiales > Nitrobacteraceae > Bradyrhizobium > Bradyrhizobium sp. Kon56. The sequence goes on from NZ_JBVVOU010000015.1 coordinate 161,466, forward strand.
CAGATCAGAGTCTGGGCCCAAGTTGCTGAAAATGAAGCGGAATTTGGCTCCCCGGGCTGGATTCGAACCAGCGACCATCCGATTAACAGTCGGATGCTCTACCGCTGAGCTACCGAGGAAAGGGCGAACCTGTCGTTCGCGCGCGGCTGCGTATAACAAAGCCGCTTGCGCTTGCAAAGGACGAATTCGCTATGTGGCACATTGCGGCGAGGAAGGGCACGCGGCCCCTCCTCCGCCTGGCCTCAGGTCAAGTTACTCGGCGACGAACGAAGTGGTCTTGGTGCCGGAATCGTAGCGCAGCCGGAGTGCCGTGAACTTGCAGAGGTTGACGTTCTTCCAGAGCACGGTCTCGTCATAGTTCTGCCAGTCGACGCGGACGTTCCAGACGCATCCTTCGTCGTCATCGTCGAACTCGACATAGGTGCTCGCCTGGTTCTGCAAAACCTTGTCCAGCTCGTTGTCCCATTCGTCCATGCCATCGTCCGGGGCGTTGAAGCCCAGGAATTTGATGGCATAGCCGGTCTCGTTGACGACAGTGACGTTGCGGGCGTCAGCCGCGTACGAAGGCGCGGCGGCAATCGATAGACCGACCGCGATCAGTGCAGACAGAAAATACTTCATATGAAATTCCCCCGATCGAAACGGGCTTTCGGTGCCTGACGTCGATCGGCGCAGGCGCCGCGGCAACCAATGGCGTTGCCTCGAAGGATTCGTCGGAGGCGCAATCGAAAGGTGCAAGACGCGATCGATCCGCCTCCGGCTCTCTGCACGACGCGAGACGCGCAGCGAGCCAATTCTTATCGATTCGAATTCTCCGCAGCAATGAACCGGCATTCATAGATCGCGGGGTTTGTTGTCTCCGGCGCGGGCGCCCGGCACCGCGCGAATATGATTCTTGTCGCAGACACAGCTTCGCGCCCTCGCGGCTTGGCTCGCCCGAGCTTTGCTTTGTTTCGTACACCCTCCTCGTCAGAGGGCGCAGGGAAGACCGGGTGCCGGCTGGCACCCACGGTCCACTGTGCGAAGGTTGAACTACAAGATTCTGCACAGCGGCATGCAGGTGAAGCCCAACACACGGCCTTCCCTGCGCAGTGGTTTTACGGCTTATGCCGAGCTCTCCTCGGGGAGCGATGCACTATTGCCCCCGTCGCCTTGCGGATGGCTGATGCTGCGTGCCCGGTCGGGCAGCGACATCACCACAAGGCTTGACGCACAGACCCCGGGCGTCAGGACGACACGGTTTTGCCGTACGCTAATAGCACCGGTCGTGTGCGCGACGCCTTCGCTCACGGTTGCCCGCCCTGCAAAGCCCTTCGCGCCGATGTGACTAGCGTCCACCGCAGCTCACCCCGCGTTCGTGACGATCGCGATACGCCCCGCTGACAGGGATGAGGTGGCGACTGAATACGCCAAAGTCGAATTTCGGTAAAGTAGAATATTTTCGCGCGAGCGGATTGACCCGTCCTTTGGGTGTTTTGCCCGTCGGGCAACGCAAGGGCTTGTAGCCCGGATGAAGCGAAGCGTAATCCGGGGCCCTGTATCCGTTAAACGAATCCCGGATTGCGCTTCGCTCCATCCGGGCTACGGATCATCTCCTCACGGCCGGCGGCAGACCAGGTCGATCTCGATCAGCGCGTCGTAGGCAAGCCCGGTGACACCGACGCAGGTGCGGGCCGGCAGGCGGTCGGGCGGAAAGAACGCGCGATAAGTCTCGTTCATCGCGGTGTAGTCTTCCTTGAAACGCGTGAGATAGATGCGTGTCATCACGACGTGCTCGAAACCGAGATCGAGGCCCGCCAACACCACCTTCAAATTCTCCATCACCGCCCTCGTCTGCGCCACGATGCCCTCCGGCAGCACGCCCGGGATTTGCGGCGTGTCCGGCATCTGGCCGGTGACAAAGACAAAACCGTCGGTCTCCACCGCGTGGCTGAAGGGCGCGACCGGCTTGGGTCCGCCGCTGATCATGTGGAATTTCACTGGAGTATCCTTCGGTTTAAGGCGCGTCCAGAAACAGGCGCTTGCTGATGATCGCGTGCACGCCCCAATTGCCGTCGACCACCTGCGTGACGCCGAAGTCGACGGCGGCCGACATCAGCGCGATCGCCTCGTCCTCGCTCAACCCCTTCACGTTCATCAGGAAGCGTCGCATCTTGCGAAACGCATCTTTCATGGCGAGATCGAGCGAGGACTTTGCGTAAACCTCGCTCTGGCCCTGAGCGCCGAACTCGGCGAGGTAGTTGGGATGGCTGAATCCGGTCAGGACCCAATCAGATTCGGTCTCGATCAGGGGATAAGAGAGATCGGCGAAGGGTTGGCCGGAGAGGTCGGCCTTCTTGTGCAGGATCACCTCGAAGGTTCCGGTCATCGAGCATTCAATCGCGGTGCCGCTCAATTCGCCGTCGCCTTGCGTGGCATGGGGATCGCCGACCGATAACAATGCGCCGGGAACGGAGACCGGAAGATAGACGGTCGCCCCCTTCCCCAAGCGCCAATTGTCGAGATTGCCGCCGAAATAGGACGGCGGCACGGAGTCGATGAAATCGACCTCGCGCGGCGCCACCGCGATCACGCCGAAATGCGGGCGCAAGGGAATGCGGATGCCGTCGAGCACGGCGTGGCGGCGCTTCACGGTGCCGGGCAAGACCGGAACGCCGGGATAGTCGTAGGTGGCGTGCACCACGCCAAACGGGTCGGTCTGCGGCTCCCAGCGGTAGGAATACAGCGCGCGGGCATGCGGCGCATCGGTATCGTCCAGGATTTCGTAGATCGTCACGACCTCGCGCGGCTTCGGTCCTGAAAGAAATTCGTCGTAATGATAGCCCCACCAGGCCGCGACCGAGGAGCCGAACACGCGCCCTGAATGTTTCGGATGACGACTTGTGCGCGGTACGATGTCGAGGATCCGGACTTCCAGCACGTCGCCGGGCTGGGCGTCCTTCACCGACACGGGCCCCGTGCAGATGTGCACGCCAAAGCCTTCGCCGGCGCCGCGCCCGAATATGCTGGCATCCATCGGACCCGCGCCGCGGCGATCCACGTTCTTCCTCGCCTTGGTCCAACCGAATACACTTTCGGCGGCGGTATCGCCCGCGATCATCAGCTCAGGATCATCGGAGGCATGCTGCGTTAGCGTTTCGATCGTGATCGTATCACCCGAATTGATCTCGAGCTGCGGCTGTAACGCGCGACTGAAATATCCCCAATGAACACGGTGGGCTTCGATCGGAAGATGATGATGCTTGCGTTCGGCCGTTCTCGGCTCGTCGATGTCGGTTCGGGCGAGATTGCCGCGCGCCTCGGCGCTCGCCGGGTGCACGCGAAGCTGCGCCAGCGCATCCTGCGGCCAGCCGCGCTGACCGGCTATCCCCTGCTGGGTCGTCGCCCGCTCCGCTTCCTGCTGGCGAAACTCGCGCGGCGGCAGCCCGAAGCGATGGCGGAAGGCGCGGCTGAAATGCGCGGAATCGCCAAACCCATAGGCGTAGGCGATCTCCGAGATTGAGCGATGCGCCTCGGACGGATTGGACAGATCGGCCCAGGCGCGCTGCAGCCGCCGCTCGCGAACGTAATGAGTAAAGTTGTCGCCGACCGTCTCGAACAGCTTTTGCAGATAGCGCTCGGAAATCCCTTCGGCCTGCGCGACGCGCGCCGGCACCAGTCCGGGATCGTCGAGGCGGCGTTCGATGGTCTGGCAGATCCGGTGCAGGAGTGCCGACTGCGTCGCGCTCGATCCGGCGTCGGACGTCGAAGCCGCCAATTGATGGGCGAGTGTCAGCAGCAGATCGACGAGCGACTGCGTGACCGCATTCCATTCGGCATCGCTCAGCGTGTCGAGCGTGCGCGCGGTCGCGTCCATCAAGCGCGCGAAGACATCGGCAAAGCCGCTGGGCGGAACGACCCTGGGTTCGCCGAGCCGCGGCCTGCCCGAGAGGCGGCCGTGCAGCGCCTCCGAGGTCACCGACAGCACGACGGCGCGCATGTCGCGCTGGAATACGATGCTCCAGTCCCCGCTCCGCGGCAGCAGCACGAGATGGCCCACCGGAACGATGCGATGGCCGGCGGCGCTCTTGAGCACCATGCCGTCCTCGACCGGCATCAGCGCAATCGGCAGGTCTTCGTTGGCCTGCGGACGCGGACCGATGGTCTGGGCGCCGGCCGCCATGCGCGTCAGCGCAACGCCTGCGGCGTGGCGATGTGACGCCGTTGCGTGCCCATCCAGGAAGCAATGGCCTGCCGCCGGCTGCAGGCCGACCGCGGCGAGCACGTCCCGCCAGGCTTCGGGGCGGTCGTCTTGAGCGTAGGACTCGCTCGTGAAAGGACGGAAGCTCATCGGATCGACCCAGATTGCAGTGGATCGAAGCAACCTCTGTGCCAGACGAACGTGGTCATCCGTCGCAGCGAGGGGCCGCAAATGACGGTCTTTTGTCACGTCCTCATCCTGGAAATGAGCTGTTCTTCAAAGTGTTGGAGCGCGATGTCAACGTCGAGCACGATGTGTAGCCTGGATGGAGCGAAGCGTAATCCGGGGGCCTTTTGAGTCCGGCGTGACAAACCCGGATTGCGTTGCGCTCCATCCGGGCTACGGCCCATCAGTCGCACCGAAAGATGTTTTTGCGGATCGTGCCGTGAACTCCCCAATTGGCATCGACCACCTGGGTGACGCCGAAATCGGCGCCGACCGATAGCAGCGAAATCGCCTCGTCCTCGCTCAAACCGTGCACGGTCATCAGGAACCTCCTGAGCTTGCGGAACGCATCGCGCATCGCACGGTCGAGACTCGAGTGGTTGGCAATCTCGGTCTGTGCGTCGGCGCCGAGCGCGGCGAGGTAGTTCGGATAGGTGAAGCCGTAGAACGACCACGCCTGATCGGTCTCCAGCATCGGATGATCGAGACCTTCGAGGCTGGTGCCGGCGAGATCGGCCTTCTTGTGCAGGACGAACTCGAAATCGCCGGTCAGCGAGGTTTCGATCGCGGTGCCGCCAAGCTCGCTGTCGCCTTGCGCGGCGTGGGGATCGCCGACCGAGAAATAGGCGCCGGGGATCGCGACCGGATAGAACATCCGCGCCCCCTTGCCGATGCGCCAGTCGTCGATGTTGCCGCCGGTATAGCTCGGCGGGATCGAGCTGACGAAATCGGCCTCCGACGGCGCGAGCCCCATGGTGCCAAAATGCAGCCGTGCCGGCACCCTGACGCTTGTGAGGATGTTCTCGCGCTTCTTGATGGTGGCGTGATCGACGCGCACGCCGGGATAATCGATGGTCGGATGCACGATGCCGTCGGGGTCGGTCTGGGGCGTCCAGACGTAGTTGTAGACCGCTTTGGCGCAGGGCTCGCCTGACGTGTCGAGCTCGAAGATGGTGACGACCTCGCGCGGCTTCGGCTCCTCGATCAGATCGTGATAGTGAAAGCCCCAATTGGCGGCGATGTTGGAGCCGAAGCAGCGCCCGGCATGACAGGCGCTGCAGCTCGGCCGCGGCCGGATATCGAGGATGCGCACTTCGAGGATGTCGCCGGGTTCGGCGCCTTCGATCGCGACCGGACCGGTGAGGAGATGCACGCCGATCCCCTCGCCTGCTCCGCGGATGAACGGGCCTTCGGTCGGGCCCGAACCGCGCCGCCCGACGGCCTTGTGCTCGCGCGTCCATTGGAACACGCTCTCGGCGCCGGGATCACCCTGGATCATGCGCTCGTAGTCATCATTGGCGTGATGGGTCAGCGTCTCGATGGTGGCGCGATCGCCCGAGCGCAGGGTCAGGGCCGGCGCGACCTTCTTGGAGAAATAGCCCCAGTGGACGGTCTTCGGCGAAACCGGCAGCGTGACATGCTTCATGAGGTGGCCTCTTCTGGAAACGCGGTCTTGAACGGTGTGGGTGCGGCTCTCATCGCACCACCTCCGGAGTCTTGTCGGCTTCCATCACGCTGAGGAAACGCGCGGTCAGCGGATTGCGCGGGTTGGAGAGCACCTCGTGAGCCGGCCCCTCCTCGATGATCGTGCCGCCGCTCAGGAACGCGACGCGGTCGGCGACCTCGTCCGCGAAGCGGATCTGGTGCGTCGAGATGATCATGGTGAGGCCGTCATCGACGGCGAGACGCCGGATCACTTCCAGCACCTCGCTCACGAGCTCGGGATCCAGCGCCGAGGTCGGCTCGTCCAAGAGTAGCACGCTGGGGTTCGGTGCGAGCGCTCGGGCGATCGCGACGCGCTGCTGCTGGCCGCCGGAGAGATGCCGCGGCAGCGCGTCGGCTCGGTGCGACAGCCCGACCCGCTCGAGCAGCTCGGCGGCGCGGCGATCGGCATCGATGCGGGTCATGCCGTGCACCCAGCGCAAGGGCCCGGCGATGTTCTCCTTGGCCGAGAGATGGGCGAACAAATTGAATTGCTGGAACACCATGCCGACGCCCACGCTTGCCCGCTCATTGGCGATCGCGCGGGGCGGCAGCAGCTTGCCGTCGTCGCCAAAACCGAGGCGGCGGCCGCCGACACGCACCGTGCCTCCGTCCCAGCTTTCGAGATGATTGATGCAGCGGAGCAGCGTGCTCTTGCCGGAGCCGCTGGGCCCGAGCAGCGCGAGGACCTCGCCGACGCGCACCGTAAGATCGAGGCCGCCAAGCACCTTTTGCGCGCCGTAGCTCTTGGTGAGGTCCTTGGTCTCGACCGCGATGTTGTTGCGTGAAATCGTCGCCGCGCGCCGGGTGCGTTCCTCGCGGGTCAAGGCCGGCGGCGGCGTGTCGGTGAGATCAGCCTGTCCAGGCACTTGGACGTCGACGGTCGCTGCGGCAAGTTCGAGCTTGGTGGCGAGATCGACGCGGCGCCAGGGTAGATAATCGGCGAGCTTGCGCTGGCGACCTTTGGTGCGATCGAGATCGAGCAACCATTCGACGAAAAGCTGGATGATGCTGATGGCAAAGGTCAGCACCAGGTACAGCAGGCCCGAGGCGAAGAAGATCGAGAAGAAGTCAAAGGTCGAGGACGCAAGCTGGGTCGAGCGCAGGGTCAGCTCCTGGACCGCGACCACGGAGGCGAGCGACGAATTCTTCAGCGCACTCACGGCCTCGTTCCCGAAGGCCGGGATCATGGTCCGGATCGCCTGCGGCGCGATCACCCGCCACATCAGGATCCGCGGCGTCATGCCGAGCGCCTGGCCGGCCGTCACCTGCCCGCGATCGACGCCGAGCACGCCGGCGCGCAGCATCTCGGCGATGAACGGCGCCTCGTTGCAGGCCAGCGCAAGGCCGGCGGCCAGCACTGCCGGCAGCTTGATGCCGATATGCGGCAACGCGTCGTAGGCGAACACCATCTGCAGGATCAGCGGCGTGCCGCGGAAGATCACGGTGTAGGCCCTGGCGATCGCCGCCAGCAGCCAGAAGCGGGAGAGCTGCATGCCGGCGAGGATCAATCCAAGGATCAATCCGCCGCCGAGCCCGAGGGCAGTCACCTCGAGGGTGAGCTCGATGCCCTCGAGCAGATACGGCATGCTCAGGTAATGGAGGAACAGCGACATCAATCGGCCGTCAGAACGTCAGGCTCCTTGAAGTTGTTCACATCGAGCCCATGCTTCTTCAGAAGCTCCATATGCGTGCCGGCCTTCTGCACTTCGATCAGGGCTGCGAGCACGGCGTCGCGGAATTTCGGCTTGTCCTTCGGAACGCCGATTCCGACGGAATACGGGATCGTCACCGCGGTCGCCTTCTCCAGCTTGTCCGGATAGGCCTTCACCGCGCTGTCGACGGTGTTGACGTCGTTGACATAGGTGTCGGCACGACCGGCAAGAATCGCCTGGATGCAGTTGGCGTTGTTGTCGTAGAGCTGGATGGTCGGCTCGGCCTTGCCGGCCTTCTTGCACTCGGGCATCAGCGCCTGGATCAGCGGCACCTCGACATAGCCGGTGTTTTCGGCGGCAGCCGCGCCGCACATCGACATATTGATGCCGTTGATGCCCTTCGGATTCCCCTTGGCGACCAGCACGCCGTCGAACACTTTCGAATAGGTGATGAAGTCGGCGGCCTTGGCGCGCTCCTTGGTGGCGTAGATGTCGGAAATCACGATGTCGGCTTGTCCCGCGGCCAGCGTCGTCAGGAGCGCCGCGAACGTCACCGGCTTGTAGGTCAACTTGAAGCCGAGGCATTCGCCGATGGCTTCGCCGAGATCGATGTCGAAGCCGATATACTTGCTCGGATCCTTCGGATCGATGGTCTCATAGCCCGGCGTGTGCGGGTTGATGGCGTTGACGAGGGTCTTGCCCTTCCAGTCCGGATATTTGTCCTGGAGCGCGGCGCAGGCCGCAGGCGCCGCAGCCTGAGCGCTCAGGGGCGCGGCTGCCAGCGCGCCGAAAGTGACCGCGGCGCCGAGCGCGGCCTTGTGCCAAGACAGCGATGCACGTGCGTTCCCCCGCGCCTGGGGCAATACGGGTCTCTCCATCTCCAGCTCCTTCGAATTGTCATGGCAATGGCCATGTTCCAGATCGCGGAAGCGAGCCTAGGAGGAGAGCGGACCGGAAAGCTTGTCCGCGGGCGTACAAAAAATTGGATGGAGGGAGCCCGCCATTTGGGCAGGCAGCTGCTCAAAAACTGTTCGTGAATGCGGGACGCTGTAGCGCGCAATTCCGAATTCGGGGAAACCACATGATCTTGCGTGACGCCGCGATCTGCACGATCAGCGAATCATGCGGTGAGGTCATTTGACAGAGATATGACAATCAAAGGACGCATCTGCGGCCGACATCCGAAGCACTTCCCCCGCCGTCCCCAGCCTGTCCGCAGCATACCCACAGGTGTATCCACAGGACGACTATGCCGGATTCGCCTGCCCGCGCGAGCCACTTGCTGCGCACAAACCCACAGGGCCGGTATGTCAGCCGCCGGCCTGATCGAACACGATGCGGCAAGCCCCACTCAAGCTTGGCCTGTTACGGCGCAGGCAGGCCGTGATGGCGCGGACGTTGGGGATTTCGCCGGCGCAGAGCCGGTAGACGTCGGGGGTACAGGCCCGGCGCTGCTCGGGTGTTCCCTGCTGCGCATGGGCGGCGGAGGCAAACAGCGTCAGGAACAGCCCGACCGTCGAGGCCCGGCGCGCCCGGCTTTTCACGCCCGCAAATCGCAAGAACCGCGCCTTCATGACCAGTCTCCCGTCTGCTTTGCCCGACCGGCCTGTATTGGCCGGTGTGCAAAGGGGTAGGAGAAATAAACAGCGAAAGATGGGACATCCTTCACACTGCGGGCACCCCGGCAGGAACCTAAGTTTCCCAACGCGATTTCATCAATCGCTAACCAATCGGGACCCGATTGGCGGATCGTTAAAATGCGATCGATCGGCTCAACCGGGAAACAAACCGGCTTTGCGATATTGCGCCATCCGCGGTCCGGAGGGTGTGATGAGCGAAGCCGAATTCAACTTGCTGCTGGATGCCGTCCAGGACGCCATGGTCCATGAAGATCTGGCGTTCGTGCCGGGGGAGGATTTCGTGCCGCGCTCGTGGACGTATTACGCGAAGCCCAACGCCTCCGCGAAGCCCAAGGCCGCCAATGACAATGAGGGCGCCTGGCCCCTGGTGCCTTTCCCGGACGGCTGGTACGCGGCCTGCTGAAGCCAATTTCACCGTGAGCCGACGCGCCCGCGCTCCGCGGGCGTTTTGCTATGGCAGCTACGCGGTGAAAATCCCGCGTGATCGCGATCAGGTCTTGACCCGCTCCCCGCCGTCCTGCTGCGCCTGGTCGGGTGCGGCCGGCGGAAAGATGCTGTCATAGATCGCACGGGCCTCGCGGATGAGGCGGGCCCGCTCCAGCTCGGATTTCGGGACAAATCGGACGGTTTCGCTCACGTGCTCTCCAGCGCTCGATCGTTGGGATGCATCACTTCGCAGATGCGAAGACTATGCCAGCGGGCTGAATGGCGGGTTTCCGCCGGGCCCCGGGCAAACCCGGTGTGCGCGGCCAGCACGCATCGCCCGCGCGGGCCGATGGCAGCCGCGATACGATCGAATATTGCTGAAATATCAGGAGGTTGTGATGGAGGCCACGTCGGGACTCGAACCCGAGTAAACGGTTTTGCAGACCGGCGCGTAACCACTCCGCCACGTGGCCCCAACGAGGGCGGAGCAATATAGGGGATCACAGGTTTAGGCAACCCCGACCGGACCAGCTACGCCTTCGCGCCGCCGAGATATTGGCCGAGAATTTCATCGGTCGCGCCGGCCGCCACGATGCGCCCCTCCTCCAGCAGGATCGCGCGGTTGCAGGTGCTCTTGATCAACTCGATGTCGTGCGAGGCGAGCACCAGAATGCCGGCGCGTACAACGATCTCGTCGAGCCGCTGCCGCGCCTTCTTGCGGAACTGCTGGTCGCCGACGCCGATCCATTCGTCGAGCAGCACGATCTCGCCCTCGACGGCGGTTGCGACTGCAAAGATCAGGCGCAGCATCATGCCGCTGGAATAGGTGCGCAGCGGCAGGTCGAGCCGGTCGCCCAGTTCGGTGAATGCGGCGATCTCCCCCCGCTTGGCGTCGATCTCGGAGCGCCGTGCGCCGATCACGAGGCCACGCCGCATGATGTTCTCGTAGCCGGTCGCTTCCTCGTCGAATCCGGCCGAGAGATCGAACAGCGGCAGACAGCGGCCCAGCACGTCCACGCTGCCCGACGTCGGATGGTAGATGCCGGCGAGCACCCGCAGCAGCGTGGTCTTGCCGGCGCCATTGGCGCCGATGATGGCGACGCGATCGCCGGCACGGATGTCGAGGTTGACGTCACTCAACGCGGAGACGATGTGCGGGGTCGCCGTGGTCCGCCGCAGTGTCATCGCGTTGACGAACCGGCTGCGCAGCGAGCGGTCGCGGAACGACAGCACCGGAAACCTCACCGAGACGTTGCGAAGCGCGATATGAGCTGCGGGGGTCATATCTCGTGCCTCACAGCCAATACGCCACACGATGGCGGTATTTCGCGTAGCAGCCGAGGCCGATGACGGCCACGACGGTCGCATAGATGACCCCGAGGAGCCATTGCTCCGCATCGGTCGACTGCGACAGTAGCGGCCTGCGCACCAGATCGAGCAGCGTCGCGAACGGATTGGCGCGGATCAGCCAATAAAACGCGGTGCCGCGCGCGCTGTCTTCGGTCCAGATGATCGGCGTCAGGAAGAAGACGAATTGCAGGCCGCTGACGATCGCCGAGCCGATGTCACGAAACCGCGCGCAGAGGATACCGAGCGCGACCGAGCCACCCAGCAGCACAGTGAGCAGGATCGCGAAGCCCGGTACCGCGAGCAGCATGCTCCCATGCAGCGGCCACGGCATCAGGAGATAGAGCAGGACGACGATCACCAGATGATGCGCGAAGATGAGGACGTTGCGCGCCATCATCTGGAGCACGTGCACGATCAGCGGCGCCGGCACCGCCTTGATCAAATGGCCTGATGCCACGAAGATGTGGGAACCTTCCTGGAGCGTCGTCGCGATCAGCGTCCAGACGATCAGGCCGACGGCAAAGTGCGGCAGAAAGCTCGTGATGTCCTGTCTGAACAGTGCCGCATAGACCGTGCCGACGCTGGCAATGGTCGCCGCGAGCGTCAGTGTGATCCAGAGCGGGCCGATGACGGTACGCCGATAGCGCAGCGAAACGTCCATCAGGGCAAGCGTGCCCCAACGATCGAACCGCGCCGCCTGGGCAAGGATCTCCTTGGCTGCAAGCTGAATGCGACGGCCCCTTCGTTTCCGGCGTTCCGATCGTGCGAGAGGATAGCAGATAGCGGCCTATTGGCCGACGGTCTCTATCCGCCCGCCTCTCGCGGGACAATCGGCCGTACGGATGATCCGGACCGGAGTCAGGCTCGCTTGACCCGCCGGACACCGCGCCGGCGGTCCTTCACCGGCGGCTTTGGCGCCAATTCGGGCATCTCGGTCTGGACCTCGCGGTAGCGGGTTAACATCCGTTCAAAGCTGGCATTCAGCGTCTCGGCGATGTCCGGGCGCTTCTCCAGAGCGGAGAGGATCGTCGCCGCAGCCTCGATGGTCGACAGTCCGTCCTTCCGAGGCTCCTTGCGCAGGCGCCCGTACCGCGATGGGGTGGTCGGGTTCAGGATGACGCGCTGGCATTTCAGCATCCAGGGGTTGCGCCACCACAGGGCCTTGGCCTGGCTCCAGGTGCCGTCGAGCAGCACCACACCTTCGAGCTTGGCGAGGCGCGCGCGCTGGTTGTCCGCGACCTCGCTCTTGCGGTTGAGAGCCAGGATTTCGCCCTCGGCCTCGAGATCGGTGGCGTGCGCCGAGCCGAGATAGAGCACCGCCCAGTGCGAGGCGTTCTCGATGGGTTGCCCCAGCGCTTTCGATAGGCTCGGCCAGGACAGGCCGACCCGCAGCGTGGCACCGGCGAAATGCTTCGCAAGCAGCCGCGCAGTGCCGAGCGCCCTGTCCTGCTCCTGCGGATGCTGAAGGATCAGGAGCGAGAGCCGGTTCTTGATGGGCGTGACGCTGTCGCAGATGCACAACGGCATCGGCTTCTGGCAGTGCGGGCATTCGGGGATCGGATCGGCCGGCGCGGCGGCGGTGGGGTTCGACATAGTCGCCGCTATACGCTCTGCACGGCGGTTCAACAACCCGCCTATTCCGCCGGCGCGGCCAGCGGGCGCGGTTCGGAGCGGCGGCGCAGGCGGTCGACCAGCAGGTAGATCACGGGCGTGGTGTAGAGCGTCAGGATCTGCGAGACGAACAGCCCGCCGATGATGGTGATGCCGAGCGGACGGCGGAGTTCCGTGCCGGGCCCGGTCGCGACCACCAGCGGAATGCCGGCGAACAGCGCCGCCATCGTCGTCATTAGGATCGGCCGGAAGCGCGCCTGGCAGGCCTCGAAGATCGCCTCCGCCGACGACAGGCCGCGCTGGCGCTCGGCATCGAGCGCGAAATCAACCATCATGATGCCATTCTTCTTGACGATGCCGATCAACAGGATGATGCCAACGAAGGCGATCACGGTCAGTGGCGTGTTGGTGAGCTGCAAGGCCAGCAGCGCGCCAAGTCCCGCCGAGGGTAGCGTCGAGATGATCGTGAGCGGATGGGCGAGGCTCTCATAGAGCACGCCGAGCACGATATACATCGCCACCAGCGCGCCGAGGATCAGGAGCGGCTGGCGGCCGCTGGTCTTGGCGAAATCGCCAGCATTGCCATCAAAACTGCCGCGAATGCCTTCCGGCATGTGCAGCTCCTCGACCGCGCGCTGGATGTTCTGCGTTGCGGCCTGGATCTGCACGTCCGGCAACAGGTTGAACGACACCGTGGTCGATGGGAACGACTGCGAATGATAGACCGCGAGCGCGGCGAGCCCGCGCGTCGCATGCACCACGGCCGACAGCGGCACCTGCGCGTCGCCCGCGCCGGCGACATAGATGCGATCGAGGTTGGAGGGGTCGACCTGGAATTTCGGGTCGATCTCCAGCACGGTCATGTACTGGTTGCGCTGGGTGTAGATGATCCCGATCTGCCGCTGCGAGAACGCGTTGTTGAGCGCGTTGTCGATATCCTGGACGCGGACGCCGAGCGCCGAGGCCTTCTGGCGGTCGATCGACAAGGTCAATTGAAGCCCGCCGGGATCGCGGTCGCTGGAGATGTCGGTGATGCCCTCGACGCTCTCCATGCGCTTGGCCACGATCGGCGCCCACTTTTGGAGCAAACCGAGATCGGTGCTGGTCAGCGTGTATTGGTAGTCGGAATCGCTCTGCCGTCCGCCGGCGCGCACGTCCTGGGCGGCAAACATGAACAGGCGGATGCCGGGCACCGGGTATAACGCCCGCCTGAGACGGTCGATCACCACCTGGGTCGAGACGTGGTCGCGCTCCTCCGGCGGCTTCAGGCTGATGAACATGGTGCCGCGATTGGAGGTCGCGCCACCCGGTCCGCCGCCGCTGCCGACGGTGGAGCCGATGCCGGCCACGGCCGGATCCTGCATCACGATGTCGGCGAGCCGCTGCTGCAGGCTCAGCATCGACTGGAACGAGATGTCGGCCGAGGCGCGCGTCGCCCCGATGACGAAGCCGGAATCGTCGGTCGGGAAATAGCCCTTAGGGATCTTGATGTAGAGCGTAATTGTTAGGCCGATGGTGGCGAAGAACACCAGCAGCGTCAGCAGCGGATATTCCAGCACGGTGCGCAAGGTGCGGGTGTAGAACGCGACGATGCGCGACAGCGAGCCCTCGATGATCCGGTCGAACAGGGTCGCCGTGCCAGACGTGGTCTGGCGGATGTAATGGGCGCAGATCATCGGCGTCACCGTCAGCGACACCAGGGTCGAGACCAGGATGGCGAAGGTCAATGTCAGGGAGAACTCGCGCAGCAGCCGGCCGACGACGCCATCCATGAAGATCAGCGGCGTGAAGGCCGCGATCAGCGACAGGCTGATCGACACGACGGTGAAGCCGATCTGCCGGGCGCCGTCCAATGCCGCCTGGAGCGGCCGCATGCCGTGCTCGAGATTGCGGTACATGTTCTCGATCATGACGATGGCGTCGTCGACCACGAAGCCGACGGAGATCGCCAGCGCCATCAGCGAAAGATTGTCGATCGAGAAGCCCGCGACCCACATGCCGGCGCAGGTTCCGGCCAGCGCCAGCGGCACCGAGATTCCGGCTGCGATCGTCGGCGTGAGCCGTCGCAGGAATACGAACACGACGACCATCACGAGAATGGCAGTCGCGAGCAAGGTCCACTGCATGTCGAGCACGCTGGCGCGGATCGTACTGGTGCGGTCGACCAAGGTGGAGATATCGACTCCGGCCGGGATCCACTGCTTCAGCGCGGGGATCAGCGCCTTCACCCGGTCGACGGTATCGATGACGTTGGCATCGCCCTGCTTGGTGATCTGGATCAGCACAGCCGGCTGCTTGTTGAACCAGGCGATGGAACGGGCGTTACGGACGGAGTCCTCGATGTCGGCAACATCGGAGAGCCGGACGAAATTGCCCTTCGCGCTCTTGATGACGATGTCGCGGAACTCTTTCGCCGTCCGCATCTGCTTGTTGAGCGACAGCGTCTCGCTCTGGCGCTCGCCGTTGAAGATGCCGACCGGACCGAGCGGGTTGGCGTTGATAATCGCAGTTCGCACGTCGTCGGTGGCGATGCCGGCATTGGACAGCGCGACGGGATTGAGTTGAATCCTGACCGCCGGCTGGTCGGCACCCGAGATCGTCACATTGCCCACCCCCGGCACCTGCGAGATGCGCTGCGCCAGCACGGTGTCGGCGACGTCGTAGACCGCGCTGGCGGACAGCGTCTTCGAGGTCAGCGCCAGCACGAAGACCGGCGCGCCTGCGGTGTTCGCTTTGCGGAAGCGCGGCAGCGTCGGCAAATCGCTCGGCAGGTCGACCAGCGACGCATTGATTGCCGCCTGCACGTCGCGGGCGGCTTTGTCGACGTTGCGGCCGATGTCGAACTGGAGCTGGATGCTGGTCGTGCCGAGTGACGAAGTCGAGGTGATCTGGTTGATGCCCGCGATCTCGCCGAGCCGCCGCTCCAGCGGCGAGGCAACCGTCGCGGCCATGACGGACGGGTCGGCGCCAGGACGGCTGGCCGAGACGAAGATGGCGGGAAAATCGATGTTCGGAACCGAGGCAACGGGGAGGAACTCGTAAGCCACGATACCCAGCAGGAACAACCCGATCGACAGCAGCGTGGTCGCGACCGGGCGGCGGATGAAGGGCTCCGAGATCGATGCCATCACTGCATCCCCTCGGTCGCGCCCGCGACGGGCGGACCGCCGGATTCGGCCGGCGGCAGCGCCTGCTCGAGGCGGCGGTTGATGCGGTCGAGGGCGAGATAGATCACCGGCGTGGTGTAGAGCGTGAGCAATTGGCTGAGCAGCAGGCCGCCGATAATGGAGATGCCGAGTGGGAAGCGCAGCTCGGCGCCGGTGCCGCTCTCGATCGCCAGCGGCAGCGCACCGAACAGGGCGGCCAGCGTCGTCATCATGATCGGACGGAAGCGCAGCAGACAAGCCTGTACGATCGCCTCGTTCGGCGACATCCCCTGCCCGCGCTCGGCCTCGAGCGCGAAGTCGATCATCATGATCGCGTTCTTCTTGACGATGCCCATCAACAGGATGATGCCGATCAGCCCGATCACCGAGAGATCCTGCCCGCACAGCATCAGCGCCAGGATCGCGCCGACGCCGGCGGACGGCAGCGTCGAGAGGATCGTGATCGGATGGATGTAGCTCTCGTAGAGCACGCCGAGCACGATATAGATCGTGATCACCGCGGCCAGCAACAGCCAGGGCTGGCCGGCGAGTGCCTTGGCGAATTCGGCGGCGTCGCCGGCATAGACGCCGACGATGCTGTTGGGCATCTCGATCCGGGTCTCGATGGTCTTCACGGCCTCGACGGCATCGCCAAGCGCCGCGCCCGGCGCGAGGTTGAAGCTGAGCGAGATCGACGGGAATTGCGCCTGGTGCGAAATCGCGAGCGGCGCGGTGGTGCGCGTCAGCGTCGCCACGGCGGAGAGCGGCACCTGCGCGTTGGGCGCACCGGCGGTCGCGCTCGCCGCGCCCGGCAGATAAAGCTTCGACAGGATCGAGGGATCGCGCTGGTACATCGGCAGCGCTTCCAGCACCACGCGGTACTGGTTGGCCTGGCCGTAGATGGTCGAGATCTGGCGCTGCGCGAAGGCGTCGTTGAGCGTGTCGGTGATGCCCTGGAGGCTGACGCCGAGCTGGCCGGCGCGGGTGCGGTCGACCGTGAGCTGCGCCCGCAGACCGCCTTCCTGCGCTTCCGAGGAGACATCGCGGAACAGCGGATCGCGCCGCATTTCGGCAACCAGCTTGCGCGCCCATTCCGACACCAAAGCGGCGTCGGTGCCGGTCAGCGTGTACTGGTATTGCGAACGGCTCGACTGGGTCGAGATCTGCACGTCCTGCACCGGCTGGAAATAGACGGTCATGCCGGGGATGGCGGCCACCCGCTCCTTCAGGCGGGTGATGACGACGCTGACATCGTCGCGCCGCTCGCCGCGAGGTTTCAGCGTCATGACAAGACGGCCGACATTGGTGGTCGGATTGACCGAGCCTGCACCGATCACCGAGACCACGCCGGTCACATCGGGGTCGGCCTTGATGGCGTCGGCCGCCTCGGCCTGCCGCTTCTGCATCTCCGCAAACGAGACGTCGGGACCGGCTTCGGTCACCGCCGTGATCGAGGCGGTGTCCTGCAGCGGCAGGAAGCCCTTTGGCGCGACGACATAGAGCGCCAGGGTCGCGATCAGCGTGGCGAAAGTCACGACCAGTGTCGCGCGCTGGCGCTCCAGCACCCAGAGCAGCGTGCGGTGATAGAACCCGACGGTGCGGTCGATGAAGCGGCTGACCGCGGCAAGACCCGGCACTGCCAGCTCTTCATGGGCATGCTTCAGCAGGCGCGAGCACATCATCGGCGTCAGCGTCAGCGACACCACGGCGGAGGTCACGACCGCGATCGTCAGGGTCAGCGCGAATTCGCGGAACATGCGGCCCACAAGGCCCGACATGAACAACAGCGGGATGAACACCGCAATCAGCGATACCGTCAGCGAAATCACGGTGAAGCCGATCTCGCTGGCGCCCTTCAGCGAAGCCTCCATCGCGCTGTCGCCGTTTTCCATGTGGCGGACGATGTTCTCGATCATCACGATGGCGTCGTCCACGACGAAGCCGGTGCCGATGGTGAGCGCCATCAGCGACAGATTGTCGAGGCTGAAGCCGGCAAAATACATGATGCCGAAGCTCGTGATCAGCGACAGCGGCAGCGCCACGCCGGCGATCAGCGTGGCGCGTAGCGAACGCAGGAACAGCAGCACCACCAGCGTCACCAGCACGACGCTGAGGATCAGCGTGAACTGCACGTCGCGCACCGAGGCACGGATGGTGACGGTGCGGTCGGAGACGATGGTGAGGTTCACGCCGGCCGGAATAGCGCGCTGGACCTTTGGGATTTCCGCCCGGATCTGGCTGACGACGTCGATCACATTGGCGCCGGGCTGACGCTGGATGTCGATGATGACGGCGGGCGAGCCCTGGTACCAGCCGCCGGTGCGGTCGTTCTCGAGCCCATCGACGATCTGGGCGACGTCGGCGATCGTGACCGGCGAGCCGTTGCGGTAGGCGATGATGACAGGCTTGTAGGCGTCGGCGGCGGCGATCTGGTCGTTGGCGGCGATGATGTAGGATTGCTGCGCGCCGTCGAGCGAGCCTTTCGGCCCGGAGACGTTGGCACTGGCGATCGCGGTGCGCAGGTCTTCCATGGCGATGCCATAGGCGGCGAGCCGCGCGAGATCCGCCTGGATGCGGACAGCTGGCTTCAGTCCGCCGAGCACAGAGACGCGCCCGACGCCGGAAATCTGGCTCAGCCGCTGCGCCAGAAGCGTATCGGCGATGTCGCTCATCGCCCGCAACGAGATTGTGTCGGAGCGCAGCGCCAACGTCATCACCGGCGCATCGGCCGGGTTCACCTTGGCGTAGGTCGGCGGATAAGGCAGCGTCTTGGGCAGCACGCCGGCCGCCGCGTTGATCGCAGCCTGGACGTCCTGGGTGGCACCGTCGATGTCGCGGTTGAGATCGAACTGCAGCGAGATCTGGCTGACGCCGAACGAGCTCGTCGAGTTCATCGCCGACAGCGACGGGATCTGGCCGAGCTGCCGCTCCAAGGGCGCGGTGATCAGCGAGGCGATCACGTCGGGGCTCGCGCCGGGCAATTGCGTCGTCACCTGCACGGTCGGGAAATCGACCTGCGGCAGCGCGGACACCGGCAGCGCGAAATAGCCGAGCAGCCCGCCAATCAGAAGCGCGATGCCGAGCAATGAGGTCGCGATCGGACGGCGGATGAAGGGTTCGGAGACGCCCATGGGATGCGCCTGCCGCTCAGGCGGCTGTTGTCGGGATCATGGCTGCTTGGCTCCACTTCCCGATGCACCCGGACTTGACGGAGGCCCTGGTGCCGGTCCGGTCTGGCCCTTCTGGTCGCCTTCGCTGCTCTTGCGCTTGGCGCGGAACTCGCCGTCCTTGTCTTGTCCGTCCTTCTGGCCGTCTTTTGCGCCGTCCTTCTTCTGACCATCCGGCCCGCGCGAGCGCTTGCGCGGCGCGAGATCGGCCGACGGGGTCTGATCGTCGCGCCCGATGACCACCTTGGAGCCGTCGGACAGATTGGCAAAGCCCGTCGTGACGACCTTGTCGGTCGCCGACAGGCCGCTGGCGATGACGGCGTCATGCTCGTTCTGCTGCGTCACCGTCACCGGCTTGGCCGAGACGATGTTATCCTCGCCGATGACATAGCTGAAGGTGCCGATCGGTCCGCGCTGCACGGCAGAGGTCGGTACCACCAGCGCCTGCGTCAAGGTCTCGACCTTGAGGCGGACATTGACGAACTGGCCGGGCCAGAGCTGGTAATTGGCGTTGGGAAATTCGGCCTTGAGCCTGAGCGTTCCCGTGGTCTGGTCGACCTGGTTGTCGATGCCGGTGAGCTTGCCGGTGTCGATCACGGTGAGGCCGTCATTGCCGAACACGTCGACCGCGAGCGTGCCCTTCGATGCCGCGGCGTTGACGCGCATGATCTGCTGCTGCGGCAGGCTGAACCACACCGCCATCGGCTGCAATTGCGTGATCACCACGAGACCCGTGGTGTCCGAGGCATGGATGATGTTGCCTTGATCGACCTGGCGCAGGCCGGCGCGGCCCGAGATCGGCGCCACGATCTTGGTGTAGCTCAGCGTCGCCGCTGCATTGTCGATCGCGGCCTGGTCGGCCTTGACCAACGCCTCGGTCTGCGCGACCAGCGCGCGTTGGGTGTCGGCCTGCTGCTTGGATCCGGCATTGGAGGCAGCTAACTGCTCGTAGCGCGTAAGGTCGATACGCTGGTTGGCGAGCTGGGCCTGGTCCTGCGCCTTCTTGGCGACGGCCTGATCGTACGTCGCCTGGTAGAGCGCCGGGTCGATCTCGCCGACCACGTCGCCTTTCTTGACGTCCTGTCCCTCGGTGAAATTGACCGCGATCAGCTTGCCGTCGACCTGCGAGCGGACGGTCACGGTGTTGAGTGCGCGGATCGCGCCGACGCCGTCGAGGTAGACGGGAACGTCCTGGATGCGGGGCGTCGCCGCCAGCACCGGCACCGGCAGATCCGGCCGCTGATTGCGGCCGTTCGCCTGCTGCGGCTGCTGGTGCCAGATGGTCCAGCCGTAGTAGCCGAGCCCGCCGAGGATCGCCAGCGTGATCAGGGTCATGACGAAGCCGCGCCCGCGCGACTTCTTTGCCGTTCCCTCCTTCGCGCCTTGCTTCGTATCCGGCTTAAAGAGCATTGACCGGTTTCTCCATCCTCGGCTCCCAGCCGCCGCCGAGCGCCTGATACAGGCTGACGATAGCAAGAAGGCGGGCAAGTTGCGCCTGTGACAGCGCGTCTTCCGCCTGGAACAGGGTCAGTTGCGTATTGAGCACGGTGACGATATCGGCGGTACCGGCGCGCAATTGCTGCTCGGAGAGATCGAATGCGCGGCGGGAGGCGTTGAGGACGTCACGCTGCAATTGCAGCCTGATCGTGGTCTGCTTGATCGAGAACAGCGCGTTGTCGACGTCGGCAAAGGACTGGATGATGGTCTTGCGGTAGGTCTGGAGCAATTCGTCCTGCCGCGCCTTGGCAAACTCGAAATTGCCGAGGATCTTGCCGCCGTCGAAGATCGGCTGCGTCGCGCTGCCGACGAGCTGGAAGAATGCCGCATGCGGCTGGAACAGCGAGACCAGGGCCGAGCTCTGATAGCCGCCATTGCCGGTGAGCTGGATGGTCGGAAAGAATTGCGCGCGGGCATTGCCGACGTTCGCTGTCGCGGAGGCGAGCTGGGCCTCCTGCCGGCGAATGTCGGGCCGCTGCGTCAGGAGCTCCGACGGCAGTCCCGGCGTCACGCGCGGAATCGCGATCCGGTTCAGCGAGCCGCCGAGCACGCGCACGCTCTCCGGCGGCCGCGACACCAGGACTGCAAGCGCATTGACGTTCTGGTCGAGCGTCTGGCGCAGCGGCGGCACCAGTGCCTTCTGGTTTGCGAGCACGCTCTCCTGCTGGGCAACGTCGAGGTCGGTGCCGGTGCCGGCCTTGCGCCGTTCCCTGACGGCATCGAGGATGCGTTGCGCGCTCGCGATGTTGCGCTGTGAGGTCCTGATGCGATCCTGCGAGGCCAGCACCTGGAAATAGGCGTTAGCGACGCCTGCAAGCGTGGTCAGCGCAACGACGTCGCGATCGAAGCGGTTGGCATTTGCCGTCTCTTCCGCCGTTTGCAGGGCGTCGCGATTTTGGCCCCAGAAATCGAGCTGGTAGCTCGCGCTCAGCGAAGCCTGGTAGTTGACGACCTCACGGCCGCCATTGGTTAGCCCCGAGGCGGAGGAACCGGAGGTGCGCGAATAGGCCTCCTGCCCGGTGCCGGACAGGCTCGGCAGCAGCGCCGCACCCGCCTGCCGCGCCTGAGCGTCGGCCTCGACGATGCGCGAAACGGCGGCGGCGATGTCGAGGTTGACGGTGTGCGCCTCTTCCATCAGCTGTGTCAGCTCCGCGGAGCGGAAGCTGCGCCACCAATCCAGCGACGGCGGCGCATCGGCCTTCCCGGCATATTTGTATTGCGTGGGAACGTCGAGCGCGGGATCAGGAAGATCCTGCGTCAGCACGCAGGCGCCCGAACCGGCGGCGAGGCAAGCGACCGCAAGCCAGCGCGCCGCACGTCGCGTCCGGGACGTCGCGCCTGGTGACCGCCGCACGGCGATCGCCGGAACACGTTGTGTCACATCCACCCCCCGCCGGGCAGATCGAACCGCCGCCGCGCGGCCGGATTAGCCGATTCGCAGCGCGGTCGTCGGGGGGCTTTGGACAACTCGTTCACAAGTGATGCTTTCAGCGAAATTGTGCGCCTCATACTAGCCGGACGCGGAACCGCGGGACAGTCCCGCAGTTGCGAGGTGCCCCCCAAAGCGCGACGATCTTAGAGCTGAGAAAATACAAAAGGGTGCTGTCCTGCAGGTGTTTCTTGAATTTCAGGGTCGTTCCTGAGTGCGTTCGAGCTTACCAAGATTTCATGTGATACTGCCGCCACACCGACGCCAACCCCCTCCAATCCGCCTGCACCGCTCGCGATGCGGCTTCAGTCCGGCCGCGAAACCGGGCCTGGCCACTTTCGCGAGGTTGTCCATTATCGGAAAACGAATAAGCGTTCGTCGTGCCGATATCTTGACCGCCTCCCGCGTACTATCCGCACTCTTCGACGGCGACGGCTGACATCCAATGGAGGGTGCGCTGGCGACGACCCTTATCTTCCATGTTTTGGCAGAAGCCGGCCACATCCTCCTACCGATATCCCGCGGCGTAGCACAGCAGCAGCAGCGGCGATCTCTCCTTCCAAATTTTCACTGCTTACGGGGATTTTCGCGGGTTTCGCCGCAGCGCAAAAGCCTTCCCCTTTGGCATTTCAAGCACTAGGTTCTGGCCAACCTAATCAACCCCTTGCCAGTGATTTCCCCTGACATGATTATCAAAAACGACGTTGTCGAAGCCATCGGCAACACCCCGCTGATCAAGCTCAAGCGCGCTTCCGAACTGACCGGCTGCACCATCCTGGGCAAGGCCGAATTCATGAATCCCGGCCAGTCGGTGAAGGATCGCGCCGGCAAATGGATGATCCTCGAGGCCGAGAAGCGCGGCGAGCTCAAGCCCGGCGGTCTCGTCGTGGAATCGACCGCCGGCAATACCGGCATCGGTCTTGCGGTCGTGGCCAGCGCCCGCGGCTACCGCACGCTGATCGTGATCCCGGAGACGCAGAGCCAGGAGAAGAAGGATTTTCTGAAGCTGTGCGGCGCCGAGCTGCTGGAATCGCCGGCCCTGCCCTATTCCAATCCGAACAATTACCAGCATGTCGGCCGCCGTCTTGCCGACGAGCTGCGCAAGACGGAGCCGAACGGCGTGCTGTTCGCCGACCAGTGGAACAACCTCGACAATGCGAAGGCGCATTACGAGTCCACAGGTCCCGAGATCTGGGAGCAGACCGGCGGCAAGATCGACGGCTTCGTCTGCTCCGTCGGCAGCGGCGGCACGCTGGCCGGCACCAGCCGCTTCCTGAAAGAGAAGAGCAAGGACGTCAGGATCGCCTGCGCCGACCCGCACGGCGCCGGCATGTATGAATATTTCAGAACGGGCGATGCCAAGGCGACGCCGGGCGGCTCAATCACCGAGGGCATCGGCCTCAACCGGGCGACCGCAATCGTCGAGAGCGCAAAGGTCGATGACGCCTATCTCATTCCCGATGCGGAAGCAGTCACGGTGATCTACGAACTGCTCCAGCACGAAGGCCTGTGCCTCGGCGGCTCGACCGGCATCAACGTTGCCGGCGCGATGCGTCTCGCAAAACAGCTCGGGCCCGGCAAGACGATCGTCACCGTGCTTTGCGATTCCGGCAGCCGTTACCAGTCGAAGCTGTTCAATGCGGACTTCATGCGCGCCAAGAGCCTTCCTGTGCCTGAATGGCTGGAGAAGCGCAGCAACATCAAGCTGCCGTTCGTCTAGAACGTTCCGGAAGCCGGCCGTCTAGCTCCAGTTCGAGCGAGACGATCCCTGCGACACCCGCGCGAGGCGCTCGTTCGATAGCGAAGGCTTGTTCGCGCGTGTGCGCGGCGGGAGGGGAGCGCCGTAGGAGCCCTCGCTGTCGCCGCTCGGCCAGAACATGAGCGCGAGCATCAGCGCGAGGTTGACGAGCGCGCCGACCGCCGTTGCCTGGTGCTCCTCCCCGATCGCCCAGGCCGGAAACCGGCCCGCGACGACATGGTCGACGATCATGAGCGCGAACCAGGCAGGCACCACGCAGACCGGATCCCAGCCGATGTCGCGGATGCGCATCGATTGCAGCGTGAGGGTCGCAACTCCGAAGAACACGATCGCGGCGATCATCGCCCAGCTCTTGGTGAGGTCTTCGGGTCGGATCGCGCCGGGCGAGGTGTTGTTCAGCACGGCCATTGCGATTGCAAAGCAGATCGCCGTCATCACGATCGCAAGCGCGACCGTCGCGAGGAAGAAATGCAATCGCCCGAGCCGGGCGTTCAAGCCGAAGACGAAACCGAGCATTGGCGCACCCTTTTGGCGCCACATGCCCAGAGATAGCTTTCGGAGCCATGAACCGGCACGGTCGCGCAGCGCCGCATGGTTTCCGGAGGACTAAGGTGGCCGGCGCAATTCGAGGCTACGCCCCAACCGGCAGGGTCAGGCCCTCGCTGCCTTCGACAGCCGCGGCACAATAGTCGCGCCAGAACTGGCGATAGCCCGCTTCGACCTCGCGCGTGTAGATTTCGACATTGCCGGCGGGAGACGCTGCGATCCGGGCCGGCAAGTCGCTGCGCAACCTCGCCAGATACGCCGGCTGCGCCGCATATTTGCAGGCGATCGCGGCATAGCCCTCGTCGTCCTGCGCGATCCAGTCGTCGAGACCGACCGCAGCCACGATCGAACCACCGGCACGCGACGAGGCGCCGTTGCCGAGCTTGGCCACGACCGGAACGCCGGCATAGAGCGATTCCCAGGTGCTGACGCCGCCGTTTTGCGGGAATGTATCGAGCGATATATCGACGTTCGCAAACGCCCGCAGGTGCTCGGGGCGCGGCGACGAGCCCAGGCAGGTGACATTCTCCTCGGCAACGCC